>NZ_AUKO01000001.1:671542-1053426 GCF_000424785.1 Streptomyces sp. CNT360
GCAGCGGGCAGCGGGCAGCGGGCAGCGGGCAGCGGCAATGTACTGGAGCAGCGGACGTGCGTGCTCGTCGCTATGGCAGGCTGCGAGCAACGGCCGGTGGCTTGGCGAGAGTTTCCACCGTCGAAGCACCGACGCGGTTCAGCGGCAGGTAGCGGGAGAGCACGCGCAGCCCGACAGGACCTGGAGCAGAAGCGCGGGTGAGGGCGGGTAACGGCGGGCAGGGCGTCGGCGGGACCGGCGCCCTCGTCCGTGTCCCGGCCGATGTGGTGCGCCGCCTCACGCCGACACCGTTGCCGTACGGACACCGCACGGCAGACACCAGCAAGGCCGGTACCACCAGGACAGACCGACACCAGAAGGAGACACCAACCACCATGCCCACCGTTCGCGGCACCGACATCGACCTGCGTACCCAGGACGGCACCGCCGACGCCTACCTCGTCCGCCCCGACGACGACGCCCCGCACCCGCCGGTGCTCCTCTACATGGACGCGTTCGGCATCCGTCCTGCCCTCAAGTCGCTCGCCGACCGGCTGGCCTCCGCCGGGTACACGGTGCTGGTCCCCAACGTCTTCTACCGCAACGGCCGCACCCCTCTCCTGGACCTGCCCGAGTTCATCGACGTGTCCGCCCGGCCCGACATCTTCGAGAGCCTGCACGAGCCCTTCCAGGAGCTCACCGTCGAGCGGGCGATGCAGGACGCCGACGCCTACCTCGGCTTCCTGGCCGACCACCCGCACGCGACCACCGGCCCCGCGGGCGTGACGGGCTACTGCCTGGGCGGCGTCCTGGCCGTCCGCACGGCAGGCGCCCACCCCGAACGCGTCGCGGCAGCCGCCTGTTTCCACGGCTCGCACCTGGCCTCCGAGGCGCCCGACAGCCCGCACCTGCTCGCGGACCGCATCACCGCGGAGCTCTACTTCGGCCACGCCGACCAGGATCCAGGGCTGCCCCCCGAGCAGGTCGCACGCCTGGAAGAGGCCCTCACCTCCGCGGGCGTCCGCCACAAGTCCGAGGTCTACGAGGGCGCCCAGCACGGTTTCACCCAGTCAGACACCGCCGCCTACGACGCCACCGCGGAGGAGCGGCACTGGGAGGCACTCCTGAACCTTCTGCGACGCAACCTCTGACGCCCCACCTCGGCGGGGGCCTTTTCGCCTCCCGCCGACCGGCGCTCCTTCCCGCACTGCTGCACTGCGCGGCTGGGATGCGCCGGGGCCCCCGACGGCTCGGGCCATGCCTCGGGCCTCAGCGCCCGGGGCGGGCCGCGTCGTGCGCGGGCACCGCCAGGTCTTGACGGTGCCGCGCCGCACCCGGTCCTCACCGGGAAGGCTCGCGGCGCAGAGGCAGAGGGTCGGCCCGTCGGACCCCGGGCGGACGTTGCCGCTGGTCCGGTGGTGGGGGTCCGAGCCCGTCGGCGGGGAACCGCGAAGGTGCGGAGGTTCTACCGCGGGGCGTCGGCGGCCGGGGAGTTGAGGTCCTTGTGGACCACGCGGGCGACGTTCTCGATGTTGTCGACGCCCTCGTCCATCGTCTTGTTGTCCTGCGAGAGCACGGAGATCGTGTAGTCGTGGCCGGCACCCGTGAACGCTCCGAGGCTGTGTACGCGCCAACCGTTCGAGTCCCGTTCCAGCCAGCCGTTCTTCACATGCACCTCGGCGTCGTCCGGCGCGCCTGCCGGGGTGCCCCAGCGCTGGGAGGGGATGACGTCGCCGGTGAGCTTGAGGATGTAGGCACGGGAGTCGTCGCTGAGTACCGGGTTCGCATGCGTCACCAGTTGCAGGAGCTTTTCCTCGTCGTTGGCGTTGATCTGGGTGAGTCCCCAGGCCAGGTCGGGGTCGAGTGTGGTGTTGGCCATGCCCGCGGCCTGGAGGAAACCGTTGATCTTGTCCGGTCCGAGCTGCTTCCACAGCGTGGTGGTGGCGTCGTTGTCGGACTTCGTGATCATGGCGGTGGCGAGCTTCTTCTCCTCCCCCGTCAGGGCGCGGCCGTCCTTTTGCGCGTCCCAGAGCAGCGTGGAGAGGACAGTCACCTTCACCGCGCTGGCGGAGTCGTACTTGTGGTCCGCGTCCACGGTGCAGGTGGTGTTCGTGGTGCGGTCGTGGAGGCTGACCGACGTCGTGTTGGCGGAGCCGTCCAGCGCCGAGTTGATGTCCTCGGTCAGCTGGTCGGCGAGTTCCGGGCTGTCCGAGGTGCAGACCGCGGCCTGCGGGGTGGCCGCGTCGGCCGATCCCACGGAGGCGATCGTCGGTATGAGAACCCCCGCGGCAAGCACTGCCTTGGATGCCAGGGCGTTGCGGGAGGTCTTGGTTGTGCGTCGGTGCCGGCCCATGGTGCGCTGTCCGTTCTCGCTGGTGCGTTCGGTCACACGGGCGCCGTCGCTCGGCTGCGAAGGCTCCGCGTTCTTGCCCCCATGCTCCTGCCCCGTATGGCGAATCCATGGCCGGGGAGGCTCAAATGTGTCGAGTGACACGGAATCCTTTCCAGTTGCACACAGTGTTCAGGCAGTCAAAGAAGGTATGTCGGACTACTGGGACCGACTGACTGGAGAGAATCCTGTTGCTGGTCAGGGGACCATTTCCGCGGTGCACCTCGCGGGTGCTCGCGAGAGCTTGACGGGGGGCGTCTCGGAGGCCCTGCGGGCCGCGAAGGGATGTACGCGCAGGACACCGCGGACCGGCTGCTGCTCCGGCAGGCGCAGCTGGGCACGGGCCGGGTGGGCGCCGCGTTCGGCGCGGCGGCGGCGACTCCGGGGTGATGCTCCTCACCTTCCCGTCCGGGGACCTGAAGCCGGTGTTCATGGCGGTTCTGCACAGCCGGGCGGAGGCGAGCCGGGCGGAGGCGGTGGTCGACCGCGCTGCCGACGGCGGGGGCCGTGCGGGCGCCCAGCGGGCGTATGGCCCACAACCTCCCGCACGAGCCACTGCGGGGCTGATCCCGGCGGTGAGGCGCCTGCCGCACGGCGAACCGTTCCACCGGCGGCACGGCCACACACCGGCCCGGAACCGCTCACGCAGAACCCGGGCGCCGTTGCGTTCGGTGAGCCGACGGCAGCCGTTGGGAGGCCCGCACTCCGGTCCGCACTCCGACGGGTGCCTACCCGTGAAATGTATTTCACTGTGGTGTGGTTGACCGCACTATGGATCAGTACATCGAGGTCGACGGTTCCCCTGCCACCACAACCAGTCTCGGCCCGGCTCTCAGCGGGTACGGGCACTTCACCTACATGCAGGTGCGCGCACGCGCGGTCCGCGGCCTGGACCTGCATCTGGACCGGCTGACAGGGGCGACCAGGCAGCTTTTCGGGGCGGAGCTGGACATCGAGCGGACCCGTGCGTACATCCGTCACGCACTCGAAGGAGCGGACCGCGAGGATGCCTCGGTGCGGGTGCAGATCTTCCCCGGCGACCCGGGAGTCCTGATGACCGGGACCGCGCTGGAGCCCCGCGTCATGGTGATGGTCCGGCCCCCGGCGGAGCCTGCCACCGGCCCGCAACGGCTGCGGTCGGTCGAGTACGAGCGGCTTCTGCCGCACCTCAAGCACCTCGACACGATGGGCCTCATCCAGCAGAGTCGCCGGGCACGACATGAGGGCTTCGATGACGCGCTGCTCACCGACCGGGCGGGACACGTCACCGAAGCAGCTCTCGCCAACCTTGTACTCGTCGAGGACAGGGGCTTCGTCTGGCCCGACTCTCCGGCTCTCCCCGGTGTCATGCGTGGTCTGCTGCGACGAGGCATGGCGCGTCTCGACGTGCCGGTACGGGACCGCACCATCCAGCTCGGAGAGCTTTCCCGGTACAGCGCGGCGTTCCTCACGAATTCCATCAGCCCGGCCCAGCCGGTGGCCTCGGTCGACAGTGTCCTCTTCTCCGTCGACGCATCAGCTCGCTCCCTCCTGCACAAGTGCTACGAGACGAACGCCTGGGACCGGCTTTAGGCCTTGCCCGAGATGTCGACCAAGGTCGTGGAGCGACCTTCGCAACCCGCTGCCGGCCGACCCGCTCGGCTCGAACGACCTCGCCTGGCGAGAGTGAGCGAGCATCATCGGTACGACCGCGGCCGGTGGGGTGCAGGTGGCGGCGGGTCGGCCTCGGCCGAGAGGCGCGGGCAGGCGAACCGCACTGCCCTCAGTGGCTCCATGCGATGTGGTGGCCCGGGGCCAGGAGCGGAGGCGATGCGTCGTCGGGCGGTGCAGGGAAGTCGGCCACGGCAAGGTCGATCTGCTCCTCGCAGGAGCTCCGTGCACACTCGCAGGAGAAGGAGAGCACGACATCCGATGTGTCTCCGAGCGCTTGCGCCCACGCTCGGGTGAAGAAGGTCTCGTACTGGTCGACGAGGGCGCGGTTCGCGTGCCGCAGCAGTCGGCGCCGCTCCATCTGACATGTCGCCACAGGACCACCGGCAAGCCTGCCGGCGAAATGGTATTCGACCTTCGCGACGACTGTCTCCAGGCTGCACGAGCCGTCGACCACCACCGTCTCGCCGCCGAACTGCTTCACCTCCGCCGTGATCTCGTCCCGCAGCTTTTCGTGCAACTCGCGTACGCCGGGGAGCAGATCGCGTTCCTCCAGCCGAGCAAGCTGCAACTCCGGAGTCGGAATCAACCACAGGGCTCGGCCGCTGCCGACGGCCTTGGGCGTGATCGGTGTGCCCTCGGCAATCGTCAGGGGTGCAGTCGGCAGTGCGAGAAGATCGTCCCGGACCATAGGACCGCGCTCGTGGTGCAAAGACATGGCGAGCCGTTCCTCCATGGGAGCCGACCAGCGGTCGGGGACCGGCATCTCCTCGTACCGGATCGCGGCCGGATGACCTGCGGCGATCGCTCGGTCACGGTGCACCCAGGTGCGGGCATCGGCGTTGTACCAGCGCAGCCCGTGGCGCCGGGCGAGCAGCCGGGCGACGGTGGTCTTCCCCACACCCGGCGGGCCGCCCAGCCACATCACGGATCCGAGGTCATCCATCTGCCGCCACTCCCTGATCCACCAGGCGAAACGGACGGTCTGCTCGCTGCCGGATCGCCGGCGGGGTCGCTATGTCGTGCGGAGACCAGCGCCAGCCGGAGGCATGCAGTGCCTCGGCCCGGTTGATGACGATCTCCTGGCGGAGCCTCTTCTCTTCGATGTCGTGGTAGGCCTCGGTGACGGTGTGCTGACCAGGGTGCTTGCGGTAGATCTCGCCCGGTTCGGCCTGCATCCACCCGCGGCTGACCGCTTCGCAGAACAGGACGAGGCCGGCGTCCTCGAAGGCCGGGATCGCCGGCCAGCCGCCCACGAAACGCACAAGGTCGGTATGGGCGGTCAGCGTGGTGCCCATGACCGGCAGCATGCCGCGCCTGGCGCCGTCCAGGAGCGCCCGCTCTGGCAGCGGCCCGGGGTCGGGGTCGTTCGGACCAGGCTCCAGGCGGCCGTCAGGGTGCAGATCCAGGCACGGGGCAGCCGTCCAGCCGTAGGACGGATCGGTCATCAGGACCTCGATGTCGCGCGCGAGGGTTTCCTGATCGGGCAGCAGGTCATCGGCGTCGATGCAACGGAGCAGGATGCCGGTGGCGCGTGCCAGTCCCAGCGTGCGGGCTTGGGCGGCTCCGCCCCAGCGGCCGGCGCCCTTCGAGATCCACGGGGCGTCCGGGACAGCGCCCAGAGGTTTGCCCGTCCGTCCGTCCTCCTGCACTATCCACTCCAACTGCCAGCCGTCGAAGAGCTTTTGGTCGGAGAGGCACTCGTGGAGTTCGTGCAGGTAGGAGTACCCGCTCTCGTGTACGGGCGTCAGAACGGTGATCGTCGGCATCAGGAGTCGCTCCACTTCGGTAGTTCGGTGACGTGGACGAGGACTGAGCAGTCAGCGGGCAGCGGGATGTCGGTGCCCGCACCCCGCATGCGCGGGCATGGTCCCGGAACGGTCGCTCTGTGCCGGCGGTGCGAGCGACGAGGACGACGAAGTCGGGGAGCAGAGGCTGCCTCCCGTGCCCGCTCCTTCTGCGCTGCGCCTCGTCCGGCTGTTTCCGCCGGCCGCGGTCAGCTCCGGAAGCGGGCCGTCTCTCCGTGGATCCGGATCAGAAAGTCCGTGAGGGGAATGCCGCCTCCGTCGGGAACGAGGACGAGCCCCTCAGCCTGGGTCGCCTCATCGGCTGCCGAGGCGACTCTTCATCACCGCGCTCCCGTGCGTCCCGCGACGTGGCGAAGAGAGAGCGGAGGTCGTCCCAGGCGGGAGCGGGCTCGAAGCGGCATTCCGACCAGAACATGTCGGAATCTTCGAGGGGCAACGTCCCTACGAGGCGATCTTCCTGTCTGAGCTGCCAGCTCTTCTCTGCCATGCCATTCCCTTCCTCGACGCGGAGGGCACCCTAACTGTGCCGGGAGCCGCATCGGGGCGGCGGGCACGGTCCAGACGCTGGACGGTTGCGGCGCCCGCCTCTCGCACAAGCTGTGCGTCGACAGGGCAGTGCCATTTCCAGCACGACCCGCAGCCCAGCGGGGCCCCGCATGCCGGCCGCCGGCCCCGGGTCGGCGAATCCAGCGCCGACCGCCTGTACGTGCAGTCGGCGATGTCCCCGTCCCTGCTGAAGCATGGCCGCCCCGGACGGTGCGCTTTCCGGCCACCGATCGGCTCGCTGCTGGAGGTGGACCTCGAAGACGGGAACCGTCCGCGTCCAGGGCCGCGACGCAGGAGTGCGGCCCGCCGGGAATGAACTGGGAGGCCGTCTTCGCGCGGCCACAGATGTGGCAGAGCAGCCGGTCCGGCGAGCACGGCGCGTCCGACCGCAACCACGGTGAGACGTGCACGGCCGGCGCTGATGGAGGCAGCCCGTCGCGGTGGGGACGGTCTCGAACCCTTCGCCTCGGTGTACTGCTACTGGCTCGGCCTCATCAAACAGGCCGGGGCGCGGTTCCGCGCTGTCTTCGGTGAGGCAGCGGCGCGCCCTCGGCCATGGCTTCCGGCTGCTCGGAAGCCGATGAGCAGGCTGGGAGTTGTCCCGTAACTGCTGGTCGCAGTGTGCCGATGACGCCGACCGGCGTCAGCCGAACCGGAGGCCGACGTTCTTGCCGAGCCGAAGTCGCAGGACGACCACCAACTGGCGGGCATCGTCGACGTGCCACTGGAGGAGCGGGTCGATGCACGGGACGGCGCTCGACGAAGCGCTCCGAGGGAACGGCGGCTGCTCGTCCCCGTTCACCTCGACACGGGTTCTGGCAGTGGTCAGGCTTTGCGCACGAGGTGGTCCCTCGCGCACTCGCGGAAGTCGGCGACGAGTGGGTTCGCATCACCGCAGCGCGCTGCGACCACTACCCGGCAGGGCTCGATTCCCTCGACGGGGACGGTGGTGAGGTCGTCCCGGAGCGAGCAGCGCGGGTCGTCGGCCGGGGCGAGGGCGACTGCCTGGCCGTCGGCGACGACTTCGAGTTTGTCCTCGAAGGTGTCGACGAGCAGGGGGCCTGTTGGTGCCGGAGCGCCGCCCGGACGAGGATCGAGCCGCCAGAAACCCGTCCACTGCGCGGCCATGCCGGCACAGGCCACGAGAGGTTCGTCGGCGAAGTCGTCCGGCGTGACCACCTCCTTGCCGGCCAGGCGGTGGAGCGCGGGCACGAGCAGAACCCGGGGCTCGTCGTAGAGGGCGGTCACCTCCAGGCCATCGGCCGGGATCGGCAGGGGGGTGCGGACGACGAGCGCGTCGACACGGCGGTCGGGCAGGGCGCGGGCCTCGTCCCAGTCCAGGTGCCGGGTGCGCACGTGCGCTTCCGGGTGAAGACGGCGCAGGCGACGTACCGCGGGAGTGATGACGAGGTCTTCCACATACCCGATGGTGATCGCACGCGGCGGTGCGGCGGCGCGTGCGGTGAGCACCGACCGGTCGGCCGCGCGCAGAAGCGTCTGCGCCTGCGGGAGGAAGGCCGCGCCGGCCGCCGAGAGGCGGCTGCCCTGGGTGGTGCGCTCCAGCAGACGCACACCGAGGCTGTCCTCCAGCCGCTGTATCTGGCGACTGAGGGAGGGCTGAGCGACGAGCAGTTCCTCGGCCGCCCGGGCGAAGTTCAGGTGCTCCGCGACAACCGTGAAGTACCGGACCAGTCTCAGGTCCAGGTCGGGGCTGGACCGGGAGGCCGCGGAGTGCTGATCTTCGGCGGACATACCAGCAGCCTACTCGTTATGCAGATCCTGCATGTCGGGGTGCGAAACGGGCCTTGGACGGCTGCTTCGGACAGCTGTTGACTCGATGGTGTCCTGCCGGATCGACCCCGCGGACGAATCCCGACCCTCGCTTCTTACAGCATCCCCATGGATGGAGTGTGTCCGAAATGAGCAAGTACGACGGCAAGCGTGTAGTGATCACCGGGGGCAGCAGCGGCTTCGGCCTGGTCACCGCCCAACTGCTCGTGGACGAGGGAGCACGGGTCCTGATCACCGGCCGCGGCCAGGACGCCCTGGAAACCGCCCGTCGGCAACTGGGCCCCCAGGCGATCGCGGTCCGCAGCGACGCCTCGTCGCTGCCCGACATCGACGCGCTGGCCGACCGGGTGAAGACCGAGTTCGGCACGGCAGACGCCCTGTTCGCCAACGCGGGCGTCAACGGCTTCGCGCCTTTCGAGGAAACCAGCGAGGAGCTCTTCGACCAACTTTTCGCCGTCAACGCCAAGGGCCCCTACTTCACGGTGCAAAAGCTCGCGCCGCTTCTGGCGGAAGGCAGCGGCGTCGTGCTCACCACCTCCGTGGCGAACGTCCTGGGGCTGCCGGTGCTCAGCGCGTACGCCGCCGGGAAGGCGGCCGTGCGCTCGATGACCCGCAGCCTGGCCCGGGAACTGCTCCCGCGCAGGATCCGCGTCAATGCGGTCAGCCCCGGCCCGATCGACTCCGGGATTTTGGAGAAGTCCATGCCCGAGGAAGCGGCCGAGCAGAGCAAGGCGCAGATGGCCGCCGACAACCCCATGCTGCGTATGGGAAACCCGGCCGAGGTCGCCAGGGCGGTTGTCTTCCTCGCCTTCGACGCCACCTTCACCACCGGCGCCGAACTCGCCGTCGACGGCGGCGGCTCCCAGATCTGACGCTCGGCTTCCGATGGTCCGGCCCGGCACTCTGCGCCTCCCGGTGATCGACGGGCTGCTGGGAGGCGGCCGTCGGCCGTCCGCGACCACTCGACCGGTGCCCACGGGCACGTTCGGCTGTGCGTGGCCCTGCTGCCGGCCGCGGTGGCGGGCATCCCGCTCGCCACGCGGGCGGTCAGCGCGCGGATCAATGCAGGTGCGCGCGACCGCCCGCAAGCGCCGCTGGGCCGGCCACAGGGCTGTGAAGGCCGAGGCCGAGGACGCGTCGAAGGCCCGGCGGTTGCCCGGGCTACCGGGAGCCCGCCACAGGGTGCGGCTTGTAGAAGGACTCCTCCAGGTAGGCGGTCTCGTGCGGCCGGTAGGGCTCCTCCAGGTAGGCGGCCTCGTCCT
Organism: Streptomyces sp. CNT360; assembly: GCF_000424785.1. Classification (NCBI taxonomy): domain Bacteria; kingdom Bacillati; phylum Actinomycetota; class Actinomycetes; order Kitasatosporales; family Streptomycetaceae; genus Streptomyces; species Streptomyces sp. CNT360. The sequence continues at coordinate 680,968 of NZ_AUKO01000001.1, forward strand.
CGTCGAGTGCGATGTCCACCGCGGCGACCGCGTCGGCCAACTGGGCCGGCTTGGTGACCCCGACGACGGGCGAGGACACCACCGGATTGCGCATGACCCAGGCCAGGGCGACCTGGGCCGGGGACAGCCCCCGTTGGCCCGCGATCTCGTGGACGCGCTCGGCCACTGCCTGGTCCTCGTCGCGGTAGAGGATCCTGCCGCCCTCGTCGGTCTCGGCACGGGCCGTGGCGGTGTCCCGGGCCCGCGTCAGCCTGCCCCGCGCCAGCGGGCTCCACGGGATCACGCCGATGCCCTGGTCGGCGCAGAGCGGAAGCATTTCCCGCTCTGCCTCTCGGTGGATGAGGTTGTAGTGGTCCTGCATGGAAACGAAGCGGGTCCAGCCGTTCAGGTCGGCCAGGTACAGGGCCTTGGCGAACTGCCAGGCGTACATGGAAGAGGCTCCGATGTAGCGGACCTTCCCGGACTTGACCGCGTCGTGCAGCGCCTCAAGGGTTTCCTCGATCGGGGTGCCGTAGTCCCAGCGGTGGATCTGGTACAGGTCGATGTAGTCGGTGCCCAGCCGCTTCAAGGAGGCGTCGAGCTCGGCGAAGATCGCCTTGCGGGACAGCCCGGCGCCGTTCGGGCCGGGGCGCATCCGCATCCAGACCTTGGTGGCGAGGACGACCTCCTCGCGCCGGGTGAAGTCCTTGACCGCCTGTCCGACGATCTCCTCGCTGCTTCCGGCGCTGTACCCGTTGGCCGTGTCGAGGAAGTTGACGCCGCTCTCAAGGGCCTGCTTGATGATGTCCCGGCTGGCGTCCGCGCCCAGGGACCAGGGCTCGCCGCCCCGGTCCGGCTCGCCGAAGCTCATGCAGCCGAGGGTGATGGCGGAGACTTCCAGTCCGCTCGTTCCGAGTTTGATGTATCGCACGCTTCCGAACCTAGAAGTTGGAGTGCGCTCCAACGCAAATACGACTCGGTCCGGAATGCGGAGGCGTGAAGCATGTGCGCCCAGCCAGGTTTCGACCGCTTCGGCCAGACGTTTCCAAGAACTCAGTCGGCGGGTAACAAGCCGTCATTTCTCGGCCGGAGCGCGTGGGTCGCTGCTCGGCTCGGCGACGGCGCCCTTGCCCGCGGGATCTCCAAGACGTTGCCCTGCATGGAGGTGTCTGCGTCGAAGAGTTGGGTAGGTCGATCGTTCTGTCTCTGAGTACAAGCAGAAGCAGTGGGGTCGGTAGCCACTACCGCCCTGGAACGACGAGTACGAGTGGTGAGCAATCAGCATGACTGAACCCCCTGCCCCGGCCGGCAAGTACATCTTCGGGCCCGAAGTCGCGGAAAAGCACACAGAACGGCAGGCAAACGGCTGCGTCTCCGTCGTGTGGGGCGTTTGTGCTCTGGTCGTCAGCGCGTACACCGCATGGAAGCTGTCGGAGCACTACCAGCTGTCGGCTGTACTCCGCGCCGTGTTGGTAGCGGCGACGGCACTCGTCGTCGGCGGGGGCGCCGCGCTGATCTCCGGCCTGGTGGCACGGCGCGGAACAGAGGACAAGCGGGTCGCACAGCTCCGCGCGGAGTGCGGAATCGAGGAGAGCGCCAGCGATCCGCAGGGGGACGCCGAGCGATGAGCAACCGTGCAGGACTGCGCTGCCCGGGGCCAGTCTGCGCGTTCGATGATCAACGGCTGTCGAAGTTTCCGATGTCGATGACGAGATCTCGTTCTACGAGACGTTTGCCGCAAGGCTGGCCGAAGCGCGCAGTTCCTTGTGGATCCGGTAGTCCCGGGCAACAAGATCGCTGATGGCGCGTTTGAGAACTGTGGTCCTGCCAGTACCCGGCGGCCCCCACACCAGCCACAGCCCCTCGCCCATGCATGCACGACAGGAGTGATCCTGGGCAGGCGAGAGCGTGCCGGGCGGCAGTCCAAGGGCAGCAAGCCGCCGCGTGCCCGCCTCGCCTCGGGCCATGAGATGGGCCAGTGGGGCATCGGCGAGCGAGGCCATGCCTTCCCGCAGCGCCTTGACGAGGAATCCGGTGGGCTGCGGCTTCTTCCACAGACAGGGATCCGCCGGGTCTGCGAGCTCCGGAACACGCACGTGAAGCGCGGTGCCGTCCCTGTACACGTCGAGCACGGAGTGACCTGCGTCGATGTCACCCTCATCAGGTTCGGCCAGTCGCACACTGTCCCCCTGGGGCTGGTCCGTCCCGGTTTCGGACCCGCGCACGTCGACTACGTACTGCCCAGGTTTCCGGCCCCGCACCGCTCGCCCCAGGGGCGCCACCTGGCTCGTGAGCAGCTACGCCCTCGTGTGCCACCCGGGCGTCCAGCGCCGAGGCGACTTCTTCCTGCCAGCCCACGTTCCCCCGCGAAAACCGTGCTGCCCGGACCAGTCCGGACTTCGCGTTCACCACTGGCAATTCCGCCAGAGTACGGCGTCCAAATCCCGTCCTTGCGGGTCTCGGCCGGAAGGCAGCACCGGGGTCAGAGGCATTCAGATCCCCACCAGCCGCACCCGGTCACCGCAGAGCTTGGCCATGTCGTCGATGTCGGAAGTCAGCATGACCACGGGGCGGTGCTGTCGCAGCGCGGCCTCGGCGACAGCCGCATCGATCGCGTACCTGTGCCCGTGCAACCCGGCATGCATCAGCAACTTCGAGGCAGTCCTGGCCTCCTCGTCACCGACCGGGACAACCTGCAGCCCCGAAAGCACCCAGTTCAGGCGGGACTTGTTCGTACGGGCGTGGACGGCTTCGATGATGGTGAGCGCACTGATCACGACCTCCATGCCACGCGAGCGTGCCTCAGCGATCAGAGCCACCACCTGCTCGTCGTCGGCGAGCAGCTTCGAGAGTCCCTCACTGTCAAGGACCAGCGTCCCCTCGTGACTCAGCCTGCGGCGGGCCACTCGGCCTCCTCGGCGAACACCTCGTCGAAGACCTGCCGCGCCCGCTGACGGGCCGGCTCGGAGACCGGCCCCTTGCGGCTCTCGTAGTCCGCCAGGTACTCATCAAGGACCTGGCCGCGCAGCTCACGCTCGACCGCCTCGGTGATGAATGCGGAGAACTCCCGCTTCCCCACCCGAGCCCGAATCGCCTCCGCGGTCCCCTCGGGAAGCGACAGACTCACCCGCGTCGCCGGTCCTTCCCCGATGCCGTACGTCGTCTCATCCATAGCTCGAGTGTGTCAAACGAGTAGGAAAAGCGCCACGGCCCGCATCCGCGCGCAGCCCCGGAGCCTCGAAGCAGGTGTGCAGATGGAACCCGTCCCGCTCGCCCCTCGCATCGGGTAGCTCAGCGTCCGAATTCGGCACGGGCGCTCTCACCCATCCCAGCACCATCCCAGCCGGGGAAAAACCAAGGGCCCGACCCCGAAGAGTCGGGCCCTTCCTGACCTGCACGTGCACCGGATCAGTGACATGGGGACAGGTCAGCGGTCACACGTTGAACCGGAACTCCACCACGTCCCCGTCCTGCATCACATAGTCCTTGCCCTCCATGCGGGCCTTGCCTGCTGCGCGGGCTTCGGTTACGGAGCCGGTCTGCAACAGGTCTTCGTAGGAGATGATCTCGGCCTTGATGAAGCCCTTCTGGAAGTCGGTGTGGATGACACCGGCGGCCTCGGGGGCGGTGGCGCCCTTGGGGATGGTCCAGGCGCGGGCTTCCTTGGGGCCGGCCGTCAGGTAGGTCTGGAGGCCGAGGGTGCGGAAGCCGACGTGGGCGAGGGTGGCGAGGCCGGGCTCCTCCTGGCCGACGGTCTGGAGGAGTTCGAGGGCCTCCGACTCGTCCAGCTCGGCGAGGTCCGCCTCCAGCTTGGCGTTGAGGAAGACCGCCTCCGCGGGGGCGATCAGTTCGCGCTGCTCCTGCTTGAAGGTCTCGTCGGTCAGCTCGTCCTCGTCGACGTTGAAGACGTACAGGAACGGCTTGGTCGTCAGCAGGTGCAGCTCGTGCAGCGGCTCGGCGCGCTCGGTGCCCTGGGCGATGCCCGCGGAGAAGAGGGTGCGGCCCTCCTCCAGGATGTCCTTGGCCTCCTGGACGGCCTTGACCTGGGGCTGCTTGTCCTTCTTGACCCGCGCCTCCTTCTCCAGGCGGGGCAGGACCTTCTCGATGGTCTGCAGGTCGGCGAGGATCAGTTCGGTGTTGATCGTCTCGATGTCGTTCTTGGGCGAGATCTCGCCGTCGACGTGGACGACGTTCTCGTCCTTGAACGCCCGGATGACCTGGCAGATGGCGTCGGACTCACGGATGTTCGCCAGGAACTTGTTGCCCAGGCCCTCGCCCTCGCTGGCGCCGCGCACGATGCCCGCGATGTCGACGAAGTCGACGGTGGCCGGCAGCACCCGCTGCGACTGGAAGAGCTCGGCGAGCTTGTCCAGGCGGGGGTCGGGGACGCCCACGACACCGACGTTCGGCTCGATGGTGGCGAACGGGTAGTTGGCCGCCAGCACCTCGTTCTTGGTCAGGGCGTTGAACAGGGTCGACTTGCCGACATTCGGCAGGCCGACGATTCCGATCGTGAGCGACACGTGGCGACTACTTCCCGTGGCCCCTGGCGGGGTTCTCCATAGCGGTCTTCGGCGGACTGGCGGCCCTGGATGGCCGACCACCCAGTCTACGGAAGCCGCCGTGGGCTCCCTGCTCCACATCAGGGCCCCGGCTCGCCCCAAAGGCGGCGCCTGCCGAGGGACCACGCGGCCGGTCGGGGGCCGGTGGCGTGCCGGTCCGGTGGCGGTGGCGGATATCGCGTGTCCATGACCGCCTGGCCGGGCACGTACGACCTACCGTGGCCCGGTGGAGCAACGCAGCGCGCAGCCGACCCAGCACCCCTCCGAGCCGTACGCCCCGCACGAGGCCTACGGGCCCTACGAGTCATCTGAAGGCTACGAGTCGTACGAGGCCTACGAGCCGTACGGGGGCTACGGGCCGCCCGCGGCGCAAGGGGGCTCCCAGACGACCGAGCCGTACCAGGGTCACGAGCCACGCGGGTCCTATGTGCCCTCCCGTGGCGCGGTCCACGGCCACCGCGGCGACGGGGCCCACCACGGGCAGCAGCGGACCGTGGAGGGCGACGGCCGGATGCGGGCAGACGCCCGGCTGATGGAGTACACCCGGCTGCGGGGTGACGCCGGTGAGACCGCGGAGAGGGCCGCGAGCGCGCACCCCGCGGGCGACCGCGCGGTCCGCCCGCGGCGCAGCCCGCGTCTGCCGCGTCCGGCGGCACCGGCCGCCGCCTCCGCCGCCGTGGCCCCGCACGCGCCCGCGGAGGCGGGCCGGGGCGGGGCGGCCCGTCCCGGGGGGCACCGTCCGGCGGACGCACCGGAGGGGGCGCGCGGCGGTGCGCCGGGCCGGTCGCGCGGCAGGCTGCCCGCGCCCCGGCTGACCGGGCTGGGCGTCGGGGTGTTCGCGTCACTGCTGATGGTGGGCTTCGGAGCGGCCTTCGGAGCGCTCGCGGCTCTGCTGCCGGGCGGGGCTCCCGCGTTCTACGGCGGCGCGTACGTGCTCGTCTGTGTCGCCGCAGGGCTGTGGGTGCGGCCTGCGGAGCTGTTCGCGGCGCCGGTCGCGACTCCGCTCGCCTACGCCGTGGGGCTCTTCTTCCTGGGCGGGTCGGGACACGGGTTCACCGGGCTGCTCCAGGACGCGTTCACGGGCCTGGCCCTGCACGCCGCATGGCTGTACGTGGGGACGCTGATCACCGGGCTCCTCGTCCTCGTACGGAGGGTCGGGCTGGCCCTGGAGCGCCGCAGGCGGCGGCGTTCCAGGGCGTCGGAGGCCCACTGACTTCCCTGCATCCCAGGGAAGCAGGGAAGAGGGACGCCCGGACGGTACAGCTCGCCCCGGTCCCGGTGGGACCGGGGCGCGGTGTCAGGCCTGCTGCTTCTCGGACGCCTCGGCGCGCAGGTCGCGCCGCAGCTCCTTGGGCAGCGAGAACTGCATGTGTTCGTCGACCGGCTTGACGATCTCGACCTCGTCCCAGCCGTGCTGCGCCAGCCACTCCAGAACGCCGTCGACCAGCACCTCGGGGACGGAGGCGCCGGAGGAGACGCCGATGGTCTCCACGCCCTCCAGCCAGGCCTCGTCGATCTCCTCGGCGCTGTCCACCAGATGGCCGTCCTCGGCGCCGTGCGTGAGCGCCGTCTCGACCAGGCGGACGGAGTTGGAGGAGTTCTTCGAGCCGACGACCAGCACCAGGTCGGCCTCGGCGGCGACCTGCTTGATGGCGGTCTGGCGGTTCTGCGTGGCGTAGCAGATGTCGTCGCTGGGGGGCGAGAGCAGGTTCGGGTAGCGGCCCTTGAGGGCGTCGACCGTCTCCATCGTCTCGTCCACCGAAAGGGTGGTCTGGGAGAGCCAGACGACCTTCTCCGGGTCGCGGACGTCGACGTTCTGCACGTCCTCGGGACCGTCGACCAGCGTGATGTGGTCGGGGGCCTCTCCGCTGGTGCCGACGACCTCCTCGTGGCCCTCGTGACCGATCAGGAGGATGTCGTAGTCCTCCTTGGCGTAACGCACGGCCTCCTTGTGCACCTTGGTGACCAGCGGGCAGGTGGCGTCGATGGTGGCCAGCTTCCCGCGGGCGGCCTCCTCGTGGACGGTGGGGGCCACGCCGTGCGCGGAGAAGATGACGATTTCGCCCTCGGGCACCTCTTCCGTCTCCTCGACGAAGACCGCACCCTTTTTCTCCAGCGTCTGGACGACGTATTTGTTGTGCACGATCTCGTGCCGCACGTAGATGGGAGCGCCGTACTGCTCCAGCGCCTTCTCGACGGCGATCACCGCGCGGTCGACCCCCGCGCAGTAGCCGCGGGGCGCGGCGAGCAGGACGCGGCGGCGGCTCCCGGCGGCGGCCTCGGCTGTGGTGGCTTCCGATGTGTCGGCGGGCCGGCGGTCGGGCGTTCCAGTCATGGCTCCATCGTAAGGGCGGGCCATGACGGTGGGCGGGGTGTGCGCGGAGTCACTCCGGGGGCGCGGCCAGGGCGTGCTCTGCTGCCGTGAGCGGCGTTCTGCGGCAAGCTGGGCCCATGCCTTCAGCTCGCACACGTACCGCGGGAATCCTGGGGGACCGCCCGGGCGGTCCCCTGCGGCGCAGTCTGTCCCTTCGCGACCTGATCGTCTACGGGCTGCTGTTCATCGCCCCGATGGCCCCGGTGGGTATCTACGGCGCCCTCGACGCCCGCAGCCACGGCGTGGTCCCTCTGGTGTACGTGGTCGCCACGGTGGCCATGTCGTTCACGGCCTATTCCTATGCCCGGATGATCCGCACGGCGCCGCAGGCCGGCTCGGTGTACGCGTTCGCGCGCGTGGGACTGGGTCACGGCGCAGGCTTCGTGTCCGGCTGGATGATGATGCTGGACTACCTGCTCATTCCGGCCGTCGCCTACCTCTTCGCGGGCATCGCCATGACGCAGCTCGTCCCCGAGGTGGACCAGTGGGTCTGGACGGCGATCGCGGTGGTGGTCACCACGGCGCTCAACCTCTCGGGGGTCCGCCGTGCCGCACTGGTGGGGTTCCTGGTACTGGCCATGGAGATCCTGGTGCTGTTCGTCTTCGTCGCGGCCGCGGTGGTCGTACTGGTCCAGGACGGGCCCGAGCGCGGCTGGCTCTCCCCGCTGACCGGCGACCGGGCCTTCTCGCTGACAGCGCTGCTGGGCGCGGTCTCGGTCGCCGTGCTCTCCTTCCTCGGGTTCGACGCCATCGCGAACTTCGCGGAGGAGGCGGTGGGCAGCCGCGGGAACAGCGCCCCGATGGTCGCCCGGGCGCTGGTGTGGTGCCTGCTGATCACGGGGGTGCTGTTCATCGCCCAGACGTACCTCGCCGCGCTCATCTCCCAGGACTCCTCGCGGCAACTCGCCGAGGACCCGGCGGCGCAGGGGTCGGCCTTCTACGACGCGGCCAGAACGGCGGTCGGAGGGTGGCTGGAGACGACCGTCGCGGCGAGCAAGGCGCTGGGCGCGGCGTTCGCCGCACTGGCCGGGCAGGCCGCCGCCTCCAGGCTGCTGTACGCGATGGCCAGGGACCGGCAGTTGCCGAAGGTCCTCGACCGGGTCGGTTCGCGCACCGGGGTGCCGGCGCGTGCGCTGCTGGTGAGCGCGGTGCTGACGCTGTGCGCCGCGGTGTGGGCGGCGCGCGCTGCGGACGGTCTGGACCGGCTGGTTTCCATCGTGGACATCGGCGCCCTGTTCGCCTTCGGCATGCTGCACCTGTCGGTGATGGGCTACTACGGGCTGGGACGCCGCGTGGGAGCCGCGGCCGACCGGTCCCCCGAGGCGGAGCCCGCCCCCCGGAAGGTGGCGGACTGGGTGCTGCCGCTGGTGGGGCTCGCCATCGTCGTCGCCGTCATCGTCACCGCGAACCGCGAGGCCCACTGGGTCGGGCTCGGCTGGCTGATCCTCGGCCTGGTGGTGCTGACCGCGCTCCGCGTACGGGACCGCCGCGAGTCGCGGGCGGACTGACCCGGGCGGGCCCGGCAACGGACCGGGTCCGGCCGGATCCGGCAGTGGGCCGAGTCGGGTCGGTACCGGCAGCGGACCGAGCCGCACCGGAACGGACGCGGCGGCGGGTTGATCCGCTCCGAGTCCGTCTCGGCCGACCACCGACTGCCCGCTGTGGCTGCCGGCTGACCAGAGCGGAAGATGCTGCGGAGTGTCCCCGGGACCGGGAGCGCCCCGGGACACTCCGCAGCACGCCGCCCACTCCGCAGACAGCCGCCACACCCCGCGGCAGGGGGTGCGGGCGGGCGGGGTCGGGTTGTCGGTGGGAGGGCCTAGCCTTTTCGTCATGCCTCTCACGACGTCCGCCGAGTCCCCGATCCCCGTCAGCGAGGTCTCCCGGCTGATCCGCGGCTGGATCGACCGGCTCGGTGCCGTCTGGGTCGAGGGCCAGATCATCCAGCTCTCGCCCAGACCGGGCGCCGGGATGGTCTTTCTGACGCTGCGTGACCCCTCCCGCGAGGTCTCCCTCAGCGTCACCTGTTTCCGGCAGGTCTACGAGCAGGTCAAGGACGTCATCAGCGAGGGCACCCGTGTGGTCGTCCACGCCAAACCGGAGTGGTACGAGAAGGCCGGGCGGCTTTCGCTGCGCGCCGCCGAGATCCGCCCGGTGGGCGTCGGCGAGCTGCTGGCCCGGCTGGAGCGGCTGCGTAAGGCCCTGGCCGCCGAGGGGCTGTTCGCGGCCGAGCGCAAGAAGCGGCTGCCGTTTTTGCCGCAGCGCATAGGGCTGATCACCGGCCGGGCATCCGACGCCGAGCGGGATGTCCTGCACACCGCGCGGGAGCGCTGGCCGGCCGTGCGCTTCGAGGTGCGCAACACGGCCGTGCAGGGGCCTTACGCCGTGCCGCAGATCGTCGAGGCGCTGCACGAGCTGGACGCCCGCAGGGATGTGGACGTCATCATCGTCACGCGGGGCGGCGGCGGGATGGAGGATCTGCTGCCGTTCTCCGACGAGCACCTGGTCCGCGCCGTGGCGGCAGCCCGTACGCCGGTGGTCTCGGCGATCGGCCACGAGGCGGATGCGCCGCTGCTCGACCTGGTGGCCGACCTGCGGTCGCGGACGCCGACGCACGCGGCCAAGGACACCGTGCCGGACGTCGGCGAGGAGCACGAGCGGGTGCGGGCGCTGCGCGAGCGCGCCTGGCGGGTGATCAACGGCAGGCTGGAGCGGGAGGAGCGCGGCCTGGCGGACGTGATGAGCCGCCCGGCGATGGCCGACCCGTACGCGTTGGTGGAGGAGCGCGAGGACGGGGTGGCGGTGCTGCTCGACCGCTCCCGCCGCTGTCTGGACCACCGGCTGGCCCGCGCCGAGGACGAGCTGGCGCACACCCGCGCCCGGGTCGTCGCGCTCTCCCCCGCGGCGACGCTGAACCGCGGCTATGCGGTGCTCCAGCGCGCGGACGGCGCCGTCGTGCGGGACGCAGCCGAGGTGACCGAGGGTGAGCAGTTGCGGGCCCGGGTCGCGGGCGGGGAGTTCGGCGTCGCTGTCGGAGAGCACGCATAGGCTGGCCGTATGACGACGGAAGCGGAAGGTCCCGCGGCTGCCGGGGCGGCGGAGGGCGGAGCGTCCCCGAAGGGCGGGGGCACCTCTCAGGCGGAGCTGGCCACGGCGGACGCGCTCAGCTACGAGCAGGCCCGTGCGGAGCTGGTCGAGGTGGTGCAGCGCCTGGAGTCGGGCGGTTCCACGCTGGAGGAGTCGCTGGCTCTGTGGGAGCGCGGCGAGGAGCTCGCGGGCATCTGCCGCGCCTGGCTGGAGGGCGCGCGGGCACGGCTGGACGCGGTTCTGGAGGAAGAAGAGGGCGAGGACGCGGAAGAGGACGAGGACCCCGCGGAGGAAGCGGGCCAGGCCGGACGGTAGCGCGGCAGGCAGCCTGTACGGGGAGGTGGCCGGTACGGGGGGGGGGCGGCCCGTGGCTCGTACGGGGCAGGCGCCCGGTGGCGAGCGGGCGCCCGGTCGGGGCGGCCCCGACCAGGCATTATTCAAGGTTGAACAAGTGGTGGTTACACTTACCTGTGCACCCCCGAACGTCGCACGCAAAGGCAAGGCACCATCCTCATGGCACTGGCTCTCGATCCCGCCGCCCAGGACCTCCTCTTCCGTGAAGCCCGCACCGCCAACACCTTCACGGACGAGCCGGTCACCGAGGAACAGACCCGGGCGATCCACGACCTGGTGAAGTACGGTCCGACGGCGTTCAACCAGTCGCCGCTCCGCGTGACCCTGCTGCGCTCCTCCGAGAGCCGCGAGCGCCTGCTGGCGCACATGGCCGAGGGCAACGTGCCCAAGACCCGCAAGGCGCCGCTGACGGCGGTCCTCTCCTACGACATCGACTTCCACGAGAAGCTGCCGGAGCTCTTCCCGCACGCGCCGCACATCAAGGACGCGGTCTTCTCCGAGGAAGCGTCCCGCGAGGCCGCCGGTGCCCTCAACGCCACGCTCCAGGCCGGGTACTTCATCCTGGGCGTGCGGGCCGCCGGGCTCGCCGCCGGACCGATGACCGGCTTCGATCCCGAGGGCGTCAACAAGGAGTTCTTCGGTGACGGCCGCCAGCGGGTCCTGATGGTCGTCAACATCGGCAGGCCCGGTCCCGACGCGTTCCGCCCGCGCTCGCCGCGCCCGGCCTACGAGGACGTGGTCACCGTCCTGTGAGGCGCTGACCCGTCATCCGACAGACCGCCCCCCGCGCGTACTCCCCCCTCTCGCGCGGGGGGCTTCTCCTGTGCGCCACAGGACGCATGGGCACCCCGGCGATCGAGGGGCGTTCCGGCGACCGGTGCGGCCCCGCGTTCCGCAGAACCGGTGCCGCCCCGCGGAGCCCTATGACGTGAGTGCTCGTGCCGGGCCTCGGCAGCTCCCACTCGGCCTCGGCGGCCACGCCGTGACGTTGGGACGGCTACGACTTGGCGGAGTCCTGCGACGCGGTGGCCTTCGGCGGCTTGAGGGACTTGGCCTCCAGCGCTTCGGCGAGGTGGCCCAACTGGCGGAAGCTCGCCGTCCCGGTGACGACCGTCACGGACTTGCCGTCCTTCGCCGTATGCACCAGCGCGTCGTACCGGGAGCCGGTCCAGCGCGTCCACTTCTCGTCCCCGACGCGCTGCGTCTTCGCGGTCTTCTCGGCGCCCTGCGTGACCTCGTCGAGGTACCGGGAGGGGCGCTCGGGGGCGCTCTGTTCGACCGCCGCGTACTGGTTGTCCGGCGTCATGAAGCCCAGGTGCCAGGCGGCGCCTTCCGGACCGTCGGCGGAGTACCGGACGGAGGTCGCGCGCCAGTCCTTGGACAGCCCCTGCGGTGCGGCGACCGGGTACGGTGCGGCGCGCCGTGCGGAGGCCAGTTCCACGCGGTAGCCGACGGTCTTGACCGGGTCCTTCGAGTCGTCGTGCGGGACGAACAGGTAGATCACCCCCGCGGCGAGCACGATCACCGCGAGCGAGAGCACCATGTCGCGGGCGGTCTGAGCACCGCGCTTCTTGTCTGCTGCCACGCCCCCATCGTCCCTTATGCCGGTGGGCGATCACCGTGAGGGGGCGCCGAGGAGGACCGGCGACCGGACGCGGGACGGTGCGGGCGGCGCCGCGCGGAGCCTGCTCATCCGTGGGCGCCCCTGCTCAGCCTGCGGCCGACCGGTAAAATCCTGCCCACCCTCGCCGAATCGGCACAGCTCACGTCGCCGCAGTGGCCGCCGTTCAGAGTCGCCGTACAGAAAGGTGTGTTCCATGACCGAACACCACCACCTGCCCTCGCAGCTCGAAGTCAGCCCGGAGGCGCCGGACCGCAACCTCGCGCTGGAGCTCGTACGGGTGACCGAGGCGGGCGCCATGGCCTCGGGCCGCTGGGTCGGCAAGGGCGACAAGAACGGAGCGGACGGCGCGGCCGTCAAGGCCATGCGCACCCTCGTCTCGACGGTCTCCATGAACGGCATCGTGGTGATCGGCGAGGGCGAGAAGGACGAGGCGCCGATGCTCTACAACGGGGAGCGCGTGGGGGACGGTACGGGCGCCGAGTGCGACGTCGCCGTCGACCCGGTGGACGGCACGACGCTCACCGCCAAGGGCATGGGCAACGCCGTCTCGGTGCTGGCGGTGGCCGAGCGCGGGGCGATGTTCGACCCGAGCGCGGTCTTCTACATGGACAAGCTGGTGACCGGGCCGGAGGCGGCCGAGTTCGTGGACATCACGGCTCCGCCCGGCGTCAACATCCGCCGGATCGCCAAGGCCAAGGGCTGCGGGGTGGAGGACGTGACCGTCGTGGTGCTCGACCGGCCGCGCCACGAGGACCTCGTCCGGCAGATCCGCGAGGCGGGCGCCCGCATCAAGTTCATCGCGGACGGCGACGTGGCAGGCGCGGTGATGACGGTGCGCGAGGAGACCGGCGTCGACCTGCTGCTGGGCGTCGGCGGCACCCCGGAAGGCATCATCGCGGCCTGTGCGATCAAGTGCCTCGGCGGGACGATACAGGGCAAGTTGTGGCCCAAGGACGACGAGGAGCGGCAGCGGGCCCTGGACGCGGGGCACGACCTGGACAGGGTGCTGCTGACCGAGGATCTGGTGCAGGGCGAGAACGTCTTCTTCGTCGCCACCGGCATCACGGACGGCGATCTGCTGCGGGGCGTGCACTACCGGGGCGAGCGCGCCTTCACGCAGTCCCTGGTGATGCGGTCGAAGTCGGGGACGATCCGGCAGATCGAGTCCGTGCACCGGCTCTCGAAGCTGCGCGCCTACAGCGCGGTCGACTTCGACCGGGCACGCTGAGGTCCCCCGGAGCGCAGCGACCCGGCCGGATGCGAGCCGATCCGGCCGGGCACGTCCCTTTGGACCTGTCCTCCTGGACCTGTCCCGGTAGGGGCGTCGGGTGCCCTCCCGCCGGGACGGCGCGGCGTCAGGCGATGTGCGGGACCTGGGCGGGAGCCTCCGGCGAGGCGGGCGCCTTGGCACGGCGGCGGCGGGAGAGGACGACGCGGCGCTCGGCGGCGGTGAGCCCGCCCCAGACGCCGTACGGCTCGGGCATCAGCAGGGCGTGTTCGCGGCACTCGACCAGGACGGGACAGCGGGCGCAGACGCGTTTTGCCGCCTGTTCGCGGGTCAGCCGGGCGGCGGTGGGCTCCTTCGAGGGGGCGAAGAAGAGGCCCGCCTCGTCCCGGCGGCAGACGGCGTCCCCATGCCAGGGGCCGGCTTGGTCATCTCGCTCAGGCGTTCGCTGGGCGGGGACGGTGACGGCGGCCTGCAGGGACTGATGCGGCGTGTGCAGCACGGTCTGCTCCTGACGCGACGACGGAGGTTCGGTCTCCTTCACCCGTCTTTCTCCGCACGGCAGTCCGCGGGTCCCCCACCGGCTCGCCGGAGCCGGTCCGCAGTCTGACCGTACGAAAGACGATGCCCGAGCCCTACCCGCTGTACGCGCCGGTATGCATTGCGTGGCCCCGCGTGCACCCCGGGGCGCACGCTCCCCGGCGCACCCTCAACGGCGGCTCACGCCGGAGCCCTTCAGCCCTCGGAAGAGGGCGACTCCGCCCCTCCCGGCAGAAGCCCCCGGCCCCTTCGGGGAAACGTCACCGGCGCTCACGAGACGGCCCACGACCGGCCCACGACCGCGCGCGTACCGCCCCGCAGCAGCCCGCCCGTAGGCGTCACAGCTCCTTGCGGAACCGGTCCCGGAGGTTCTGGACCGCACGGCCGCGCTTCGGCTTCGCGTCGACGCCGCCGAAGATCGCCGCCCCCTCGACCAGGACGGTGGGCGCTCCCGGGTCCGAGGACTCGGTGACCTGGACGTCGAAGCCACCGAAGATGCCCGCGCCCTTCTGCTGGAGGGTGACGTTCTCCGGGACGCGGATCTCGATTCCCCCGAAGATCGCAGTGGCGTTGATCTGCACATGCGGGTGCTCGAACAGCGCCTCGGTCAGGTCGATCTCGATGCCGCCGAAGAGGGCGAACGCGTTGATCTTGCGCGGCACCCGCCAGCGCCCCTTGCGGCCGGAGCCGCTGAAGATCGCGACCAGGTTCTCCTTGGGCCCCCAGCCGGGCACCCCGTGCGCGGAGGTGTGCGAGGCGGAGAAGTTGGCGAACGCCGAGGCGTGGGAGCCGCCCTGCCGGTCCTGCGGATCCTCACCGGACGCCGCCCCCGCGGTGGCGCGGCCCGCGGGCAGGTCACGGACGAGGGGCTCCAGCTCGCCCAACGTCTTGGCCGCGTAGACGGCTTCGACCCGCTCGCCGTGCTCCTCCGCGTCCAGCCGGCCCTCGGCCAGGGCCTCCCGGAGGATGTCGGCGACGCGGTCCCGGTCGGCGTCGGAGGCCCGCACCTCACGCTCGGAGAGCGCGGGAGCCGGAGCCGCGGGGGCGGCCGACGCCGCGGGGGCCGGCGGGCGCCCGTCGTCGGGCTGCTTTTCGAGCGAGGGGCGCGAAGAGTCGTCAGTCACCCGTGCAGGGTACCCAGACGCGATAGATCGCGACTACCCCCGCACGGACCTCTTGCGGTCTCGTTCTACGCTGTGAGACGCGCTCCCATCGTCGAGAGCCACGGCACACCCCTCGCAGCGATCACGCGGCCCTCCCGCGGCCACCTCGCGGCGCTCGCGCGGGAGGCCGTGAGTGTGTGAGAGGAAGAGTCCCCAGTATGTCTGCCAGCTCCCGACCGGCCAGCCCGGAGTTCTCCTACACGGACCTGCTCCCCACCGGTGCGGACCCCACGCCCTACCGCCTGATCACCAGCGAGGGCGTCAGCACCTTCGAGGCGGACGGGCGCACCTTCCTCAAGGTCGAGCCGGAGGCGCTGCGCAAGCTGGCGGCCGAGGCGATCCACGACATCCAGCACTATCTGCGCCCCGAGCACCTCGCGCAGTTGCGCCGCATCCTCGACGACCCCGAGGCCGGCGCCAACGACCGCTTCGTCGCCCTCGACCTGCTCAAGAACGCCAACATCGCCGCGGCCGGCGTGCTGCCGATGTGCCAGGACACCGGCACGGCCATCGTCATGGGCAAGCGCGGCCAGCAGGTACTGACGGCGGGCGGCGACGAGGAGTCCCTCTCACGCGGCATCCACGACGCCTACACCCAGCTCAATCTGCGCTACTCCCAGATGGCTCCGCTGACCATGTGGGAGGAGAAGAACACCGGCACCAACCTGCCGGCGCAGATCGAGCTGTACGCCACCGACGGTGACGCCTACAAGTTCCTGTTCATGGCCAAGGGCGGCGGCAGCGCGAACAAGTCGTTCCTGTACCAGGAGACGAAGGCGGTGCTGAACGAGGCCTCCATGATGAAGTTCTTGGAGGAGAAGATCCGCTCGCTGGGTACCGCCGCCTGCCCGCCGTACCACCTGGCGATCGTCGTCGGCGGCACCAGTGCCGAGTACGCGCTCAAGACCGCCAAGTACGCCTCCGCGCACTACCTGGACGAGCTGCCCACCGAGGGCTCCCCCTCCGGCCACGGGTTCCGGGACACGGAGCTGGAGGAGAAGGTCTTCGAACTGACGCAGAAGATCGGGATCGGCGCGCAGTTCGGCGGCAAGTACTTCTGCCACGACGTGCGCGTGGTGCGGCTGCCCCGGCACGGCGCCTCCTGCCCGGTCGCCCTCGCGGTCTCCTGCTCGGCCGACCGGCAGGCCAAGGCGAAGATCACCGCCGAGGGCGTCTTCCTGGAGCAGCTGGAGACCGACCCGGCGCGCTTCCTTCCGGAGGCCACGGACGCCCAGCTCACCGAGGGTGCGGGCGCGGACCTGGACGCGGTCGGCGTCGACCTGTCGCGCCCCATGGACGAGATCCTGGCCGAGCTGTCCCAGCACCCGGTCAAGACCCGCCTGTCGCTGACCGGCACCCTCGTGGTCGCCCGGGACATCGCCCACGCCAAGATCAAGGAGCGGCTGGACGCGGGCGAGGAGATCCCGCAGTACCTCAAGGACCACCCCGTCTACTACGCGGGCCCCGCCAAGACCCCGGAGGGGTACGCCTCCGGCTCCTTCGGTCCGACCACGGCGGGGCGTATGGACGCCTACGTCGAGCAGTTCCAGGCCGCGGGCGGCTCGAAGGTGATGCTCGCCAAGGGCAACCGCAGCAAGCAGGTCACCGACGCGTGTGCGCAGCACGGCGGCTTCTACCTCGGCTCCATCGGCGGCCCCGCCGCCCGGCTCGCCCAGGACTGCATCAAGAAGGTGGAGGTCCTGGAGTACGAGGAGCTGGGCATGGAGGCCGTCTGGCGGATCGAGGTCGAGGACTTCCCGGCGTTCATCGTCGTGGACGACAAGGGCAACGACTTCTTCGCGGACCCGGCCCCCGAGCAGCCGTTCGTCGCCTCGATCCCGGTGCGCCAGGGCTCCTGACGCCACGCCCCCGGCCCCCGCCTCCTTCCGTCCCCGGTCCCTCCCGTCCGTCCCCGCTCTCCCCACCGCCCTTCCCCGCTCTCCGCGCCGCCGCGCGCGGGTTTTCGCGCCGGCTTCGGGGATGTCGGGCGGGGAATGCGGGCACCCGTGCGGAACGCTGTGCGGAGTGGAGGTGCAGGAATGAGCGACAGCGCGGAGTACCGTACGGAGCACGACTCGATGGGCGAGGTGCAGGTCCCTGCGCACGCCAAGTGGCGGGCGCAGACCCAGCGGGCCGTGCAGAACTTCCCCGTCAGCGGGCAGCGGCTGGAGCGGGCGCACATCGAGGCGCTGGCCCGCATCAAGGCGGCCGCCGCCGTGGTGAACGCCCGGCTCGGGGTGCTGGACGAGCAGCGGGCCGAGGCGATCGGTGCGGCGGCCGGGGAGGTGGCCCGCGGCGACTGGGACGCGCACTTCCCGGTGGACGTCTTCCAGACCGGCTCGGGCACCTCCTCGAACATGAACATGAACGAGGTGCTGGCCACGCTGGCCACCGAACGGCTCGACGGCACCTCCGTGCACCCCAACGACCACGTCAACGCCAGCCAGTCGTCCAACGACGTCTTCCCCTCCTCGCTCCACATCGCCGCCACGGCCGCGGTGACGGCCGACCTGATCCCGGCGCTGGAACACCTGGCCGCGTCCCTGGAGGCCAAGGCGCGCGAGTTCTCGGACGTCGTGAAGTCGGGCCGCACCCACTTGATGGACGCGACGCCCGTCACGCTCGGGCAGGAGTTCGGGGGCTACGCGGCGCAGATGCGGTACGGCGTGGAGCGGCTGCGCGGCTCCCTGCCCCGGCTCGCCGAGCTGCCGCTGGGCGGTACGGCGGTGGGCACGGGCATCAACACGCCGCCTGGGTTCGCGGCCGCGGTCATCGAGGAGGTCGCGCGCACCACGGGGCTGCCGCTGACCGAGGCCCGCGACCACTTCGAGGCGCAGGGCGCCCGGGACGCACTGGTGGAGACCTCCGGGCAGGTGCGCACCGTCGCAGTGGGCCTCACGAAGATCTGCAACGACCTGCGCTGGATGTCCTCGGGGCCGCGCACCGGGCTGGCCGAGATCGCGCTGCCCGACCTCCAGCCGGGTTCGTCGATCATGCCGGGGAAGGTCAACCCGGTGATCCCCGAGGCCGTCCTGATGGTCGCGGCGCAGGTGACGGGGAACGACGCGACGGTCGCGGCAGCGGGTGCCGCGGGCAACTTCGAGCTGAACGTGATGCTCCCCGTCCTCGCGAAGAACCTGCTGGAGTCGGTGCGGCTGCTGAGCAACGCCTCGCGGCTGCTGGCCGATCGCACGGTGGACGGCATCACCGCGAACGCGGAGCGGGCACGGGAGTACGCGGAGTCCTCGCCTTCGGTCGTCACCCCGCTCAACAAGTACATCGGTTACGAGAACGCGGCGGCCGTCGCGAAGAAGGCGCTGTCCGAACGGCTGACCATCCGCGAGGCGGTGCTGCGCGGCGGCTACGTGGAGCGCGGCGAACTGACCGAGGAGCAGCTCGACGAGGCGCTGGACGTCCTGCGGATGACCCACCCCTGAACCGTCCGGCGAGCGGGCCGCCCCGCGCCCTCCCCGCACCCCCGCCCACCCGGGTGCTGCGGCGCAGCTCACGGCGGGGCGGCGGGGCGGGCACCTAAGATCTCGTCATGACAGCGGAACAGACGTCGACGACGGAGCGCTGGCCCGCAGGGACCCCGATCCTGTGGCGCTACCGTGCCAACGGCGCCGCGCACCACCACATCTGCCGCCCCGTCACCGTCGTGCAGGACACCCCCGACCTGCTGGCTGCCTGGATGGCGCCCGACACGCTCTGTGTGCGCCCCGAACTGGCGGACGGTACCCCGCTGCACCGCGAGCCGCTGGCCACCCGCTACACCAAGCCCCGCCGGGCCGCCTTCACCCGCTGGTTCGGCATGGGGGTGCTCAAGCTGGCCCGGCCCGGGGAGCCGTGGTCGGTGTGGCTGTTCTGGGACCGCGGGTGGCGGTTCAAGAACTACTACGTGAACCTGGAGGAGCCCCGGCTGCGCTGGCCGGGTGGCGTGGACTCCGAGGACCACTTCCTGGACATCGAGGTGCGCCCCGACGGACGCTGGGAGTGGCGGGACGAGGACGAGTTCGCCGAGGCTCAGCGGGTGGGGCTGATGGACGCCGCCCAGGCCGAACGGGTGCGCGAGGCCGGGCGGCAGGCGGTGGCTGCGGTCCGCGCCTGGGGCTTCCCCTTCGCGGACCGCTGGGACCGGTGGCGGCCCGACCCGGCGTGGCCGGTGCCCCCGTTGCCCGAGGACTGGGACCGGCCGCCGTTCGAGACGTGCCCGGACCGACCTGACGGTGCCTCTTGATACGCCCCCATACTGCAAACGTAGGATCAACCTCCGTACGAAATGCGCCGCACAACTCTCCGCACCCCCCGGGGACTTGGCCGGCAGCCAGGAAGGAGCCCAGCCGTGAGCAGCTCTGCGGGTCTTGGGGCTGGCGGGACAGCCGGGCCAGGTGTCGGGACTTATGCCGCTTTCGACCGTGCCCGGATCGACAGATCCGGTCAGTCCGAGGCGTTCGACTCCATCGGTGACCGCTACGACGAGGCCTTCCCTCACAAGGAGGGCCAGATCGCTGCGGCCGCCTGGCTCGACGGCGAGCTGCCGCCCGGCTCCCGCGTCCTGGACGTGGGGTGCGGCACCGGACTGCCGACAGCGCGTCAGTTGGCCGACGCGGGACACAAGGTCGTCGGCATCGACCTGTCGCCGTCGATGCTCAAGCTGTGCCGGGACAACGTTCCCGAGAGCGAGTGCCGCAAACTGGACATCGCGGACCTGGAGACGTCCGACCTGGGCCCGTTCGACGGCGTCGCGGCCTTCTTCTCGCTGCTGATGCTCCCCCGGACCGAGATCCCCTTCGCACTGCGGACGCTGCACCGGCAACTGCGGGGCGACGGGCCCCTGGTCCTGGGCATGGTGGAAGCGGATGTGAACGATTACGCCATTCCGTTCCTGGGCAACGCGATCCGGGTATCCGGCTACCTGCGGGACGAGTTGCGCGCGGTGGTCCAGGACGCGGGATTCGACGTCGTGGAGGAGGACGCACGCGCGTACGCTCCTGCGAGCACGGACATACCGCCTGAGATTCAGCTCTTCCTGCACTGCCGACGACGCCCATAGACCGTGGACCGCGAGCACCTGGCGCTGGGCGTGCGCCGACGCGCAGCCCCGGATGGATGGAAACCGAACGCGTGACGGAGCACGAGAAGCCTGCGGCGAGCAGCACCGCCGAGCCGACGCCCGAGCCCCCGGACCCCGCGAGCGCACCGGCCTCGCCGGAGGGGGCCCCTGCCGGCGAGGCCGGTGCCGCCGCCCCCGGAGGGTCCCCCACCGCCTCCGGTGACGAGACATCGGCCCCGCACGGCCGCGACACCGTCCCCCTGCAGCCGCGGGCGCACCCGCCGCAGCCCGCCGGCACCGACCGGCCCAACGGCACGGACCGCAGCGAGCGTTCCGAGCGGGAGCGGCGGGGCGGGGACCGGCTGCGGTTCGTGGGGGCCGCGACGCGTCGCATCGCCCGCGGCGTGGACCTCGACGAGACCGTGCTGGGCCTGTGCCGGGCGAGCGTGCCCGCCTACTCGGACGCGATCCTCGTCTACCTGCGCGACCCGCTGCCGGTGGGCGACGAGCGCCCTACCGGCCCCTTCATGCTGCGGCTGCGGCGCAGCGACCGCATCCCCGACGATCCGCTGACCGCCCAGGCTCTGCAGGCCACGCAGACGCTCGTGCCGCCGCCCGCGGCGGAGGCCGGCGCCGGGGCACACCCGGCGCCGCAGCCCGGCACGGGGCTCGCCTTCGGGATGGCCTCCGGCATGGCGGCCGGCGCGGCGGGCACGGCGGCGGCCCATCTCGCCGAGGTGCGCCCCGGCGGGCCGCTGGCCGAGGTACTGCGCGGCGTACGCCCCGTCTTCGCCGACTCGCCCGCGGTCAGCGCGGCGCTGTCCGAACTGCTGGGCCCCGACCGGGAGGTGCCCACGGGGAACCGAGCCATCGTGGCCCCGCTGCGGGGCCGCCGCAGAGTGATCGGCGCCGCGGTCTTCCTGCGCCGCCCCGACCGCCCCGCGTTCGAGCCGGACGACCTGCTCATCGCGGCGCAGCTCGCCACCCACACGGCCCTCGGCGTCGACAAGGCGGTGCTCTACGGGCGCGAGGCCTACATCGCCGACGAGCTCCAGCGCACCATGCTCCCCGACGAGTTGCCGCAGCCCACCGGCGTCCAGCTCGCCAGCCGCTACCTGCCGGCCGCCGAGACGGCGCGGGTCGGCGGCGACTGGTACGACGCCATCCCGCTGCCGGGCTCCCGCGTGGCGCTGGTCGTCGGTGACGTGATGGGCCACTCCATGACCTCCGCCGCGATCATGGGGCAGCTCCGCACGACCGCGCAGACCCTGGCCGGTCTCGACCTGCCGCCGCAGGAGGTGCTGCACCACCTGGACGAGCAGGCCCAGCGGCTGGGCAGCGACCGCATGGCCACCTGTCTGTACGCCGTCTACGACCCGGTGGCGCACCGCATCGTCGTCGCGAACGCGGGCCACCCGCCGCCGGTGATGCTCCACCGGGGCGGCCGCGCCGAGGTGCTGCGGATACCGGCGGGGGCGCCGATCGGTGTGGGCGGTGTCGACTTCGAGGCCGTCGAGCTGGACGCTCCGGCGGGGGCGACGCTGCTGCTGTACACCGATGGGCTCGTCGAGTCCCGGCAGCGGGACGTGTGGACCGGAATCGAGCACCTGCGCGAGAAGCTGGCCGCCACCGCGCGGCTGACCCGCCCCGGTGCGGCCGCGCCGCTGGAGCCGCTGTGCGACGAGGTGCTGGACATCGTCGGACCCGGCGACCGGGACGACGACATCGCGCTGCTGGCCGCCCGGTTCGACGGCATCGCGCCGAGCGACGTGGCGTACTGGTTCCTCGACCCGCGCGCCCAGACCGCGCGCCAGGCGCGACGGCTGGCCCGCCGCGCGCTCGCCCGCTGGGGCCTCGACGAGCTGTCCGACGCGGTCGAGCTGCTGGTCAGCGAGATCGTCACCAACGCGGTGCGGTATGCCGAACGTCCCATCACCCTGCGGCTGCTGCGGACCGACATGCTGCGCTGCGAGGTCGGTGACGACGTTCCGCAGTTGCCGCGGCTCCGCCAGGCCCGCGCCACCGACGAGGGCGGCCGCGGACTGTATCTGGTCAACCGGCTGGCCCGCCGGTGGGGGGCCACGCGCCTGTCGACCGGCAAGGTGGTGTGGTTCGAGCTGCCCGTCCCCGAGCCGGTGGAGCCCGACCCGGAGCTGTGACGTTCCCGCCGGGACGGCCCCTGCCACCGGGCCGGAGACGGCAGACGAAACGGCCCGCACCGACCCCGACGGGCCGCCCCGTGCGGGGCGGACGCATCGTTGCCGGGTGCGGGCCGACGGCCTCCGGGGTCAGGCGTCCAGCTGGGACTCCGCGTCGAGGGTGGTGGCGACGGCCTGGACGACGGCGGCGATCTTGAACGCCTCCTGGATCGTCTCGCGGTCCACACCCGCCTTGCGCAGCACCTGCTCGTGCGAGTCGAGGCACTGCCCGCAGCCGTTGATCGCTGAGACGGCGAGCGACCACAGCTCGAAGTCGGTCTTCTCGACACCGGGGTTGCCGATGACGTTCATCCGCAGCCCGGCACGGAGCGTCCCGTACTCCGGGTCCGACAGCAGGTGCCGGGTGCGGTAGAAGACGTTGTTCATCGCCATGACGGCGGCGGCCGCCTTCGCGGCGGTGTAGGCCGTCTCGCTCAGGTTCTCCTTGGCCTCCGGCTCCAGCGCCCGCAGCACGATGCCGGAGCGGGAGGCGATGGCGCAGGCCAGCGCGGTGCCCCAGAGCTGCTGCGGGGGCAGCTCGGAGTTGCCTATGACGGAGCCGAGGTTCAGCTTCAGGTCCTTCGCGTAGTCCGGAAGGGCCTGCTTCAGGTCATCGAGGGCCATGGCTGCTCACTCACCCGCCAGCAGCTTGACCGGGTCGAGAGTCTCCTCGCCCTGGGTCCAGTTGCAGGGGCACAGCTCGTCGGTCTGCAGCGCGTCGAGGACCCGCAGGACCTCCTTGGGGTTACGGCCGACCGAGCCGGCGGTCACCATCGTGAACTGGATCTCGTTGTTCTGGTCCACGATGAAGACGGCGCGCTGCGCGAAGCCGTCCTCGCCCTCGATGCCGAGCGCGCGCATCAGCTCGTGCTTGGAGTCGGCCATCATCGGGAAGGGCAGCTCGGTGAGGTCCGGGTGGTCCTTGCGCCAGGCGTGGTGCACGAACTCCGAGTCACCGGAGAAGCCGAGGATCTGGGCGTCGCGGTCGGCGAACTCGTCGTTCAGCTTGCCGAAGGCGGAGATCTCCGTCGGGCAGACGAAGGTGAAGTCCTTGGGCCATGCGAAGACGACCTTCCACTTGCCCTCGTAGGTCTTGTGGTCGATCGTCTCGAACTCCTTGCCCTTCTCCAGGGAGACGCAGGCAGTCAGTTCGAACTCGGGGAACTTGTCACCGACGGTGAGCACGTACACACTCCTTGCACTTGCGGCCAGGATGCCCGGATTACACGCATTCCTGGAGGTTGGTCGAAACCACCTAACCACATGCGGCATTGATCGCGGAAATAGCTACAGTTGGTGTGGTTGATTGGAGTGAGTTATCAGTGACCGCACCGACCGCACCGTCCGACCCCGCGCAGCCCGTGCACCCCGCCCCGGCATCGCCCGCCGCACCCCTGCCGCGCGCGGCCCGCACCAGGCAGCCCACCCTCTCCCAACTGCGGGCTTTCGCCGCGGTGGCCGAGCATCTGCACTTCCGGGAGGCCGCCGCCGCCATCGGCATGAGTCAGCCCGCGCTCTCGGGCGCCGTCGCCGCACTGGAGGAGACGCTGGGGGTCCAGCTGCTGGAGAGGACCACCCGAAAGGTGCTGCTCTCCCCCGCCGGTGAGCGGATGGCGGTGCGCTCGCGTGCCGTGCTGCACGCCCTGGGTGAGCTGATGGAGGAGGCGGAGGCGGCACAGGCGCCCTTCACCGGGGTGCTGCGCCTGGGCGTCATCCCCACGGTCGCCCCGTACCTGCTGCCGACCGTGCTCGGGCTCGTCCACCGGCGTTACCCGGATCTGGACCTCCAGGTGCACGAGGAGCAGACGGACTCGCTGCTGGAGGGACTGGGGCAGGGGCGGCTGGATCTGCTGCTGTGCGCGGTGCCGCTGGCGGCGCCGTGGGTGCGGGAGATACCCCTGTTCGACGAGGACTTCGTACTCGTCGCCCCGCACGATCACCCAGCTGCCGGCCGGAGCGACCTGCCCCGCTCGATGCTGCGCGAGCTGGATCTGCTGCTGCTGGACGAGGGCCACTGCCTGCGCGACCAGGCGCTCGACATCTGCCGCGAGGCGGGGCGCACCGAATCGAGCGGGGTGACGACCAGCGCGGCCGGGCTCTCCACCCTGGTGCAGTTGGTGGCCGGCGGCATGGGCGTCACGCTGCTGCCGCAGACTGCGGTCCGGGTGGAGGCGGGACGCAACGAGGCGCTGCGTACCGCCTTCTTCGCCGACCCGGCACCGTCCCGGCGGATCGCGCTGGCGACCCGGGAGGGCGCCGCACGGGAGGAGGAGTTCCGCGCGTTCGGAGACGCCCTGCGGGCCGCACTCGCCGAGCTGCCGGTCCGCCCCGCACTGCCCTGACGCCGCGCAGCCGGGCCGCCGTTCGATGACGGAGCCCGGCCTGGTCCTCACTCCTCGCGCGCCGGGCGGCCGCGCCGGGGGTGCGGTCGGGCCTCCGTGGGCATCCGGCCCGCCTCCTTGAGGGCTCGGCGCAGGAGGTAGTCGATCTGCGCGTTGGTGGAGCGCAGTTCGTCTCCGGCCCAGCGGGCGAGCGCGTCGTACACCGCGGGGTCGAGCCGCAGCAGCACCTGCTTGCGCTGCCGCGACACCCTCCTCGCGGGCGGCGCCCCCGGGGTGCCGGACGCCGCCTCGGGACCGTCTCCCGAGGCGGCGCTCTCACCGTGGTCCGTCACTGGTAGAGCGACCCGGTGTTGAGCACGGGCTGCGGGGAGCGGTCGCCGCACAGGACGACCAGCAGATTGCTGACCATGCTGGCCCGGCGCTCCTCGTCCAGCTCCACGAAGTCCTGCGCCGTGATCCGGGCCAGGGCGTCCTCGACCATGCCGCAGGCGCCTTCCACGATCTTCTGACGGGCCGCGACCACCGCACCGGCCTGCTGCCGCTGGAGCATGGCGGAGGCGATCTCGGGCGCGTAGGCGAGGTGGGTGAAGCGGGACTCGACGATGGTCACACCCGCGGCCTGCACCCGCACCGTCAGCTCGGCGGCCAGCTTCTCGGTGATCTCCTCCGCGTTGCCGCGCAGGGAGAGGCCGGACTCGTCGTGCGCGTCGTAGGGGTACTCGATGGCGATGTGGCGGACGGCCGCCTCGGTCTGGGTGGAGACGAACTCGACGTAGTCGTCCACCGAGAAGGTGGCCTGCGCGGTGTCGCGGACCTGCCAGACGACGACCGCCGCCAGCTCGATCGGGTTGCCGTAGGCGTCGTTGACCTTCAGCACCGCCGTCTCGTGGTTGCGCACCCGGGTGGAGATCTTGGTGCGGCTGGTCAGCGGGTTGACCCAGCGCAGGCCGTCCGCACGGATGGTGCCGGTGTACCGGCCGAAGAGCTGGACGACACGGGCCTCGCCGGGCGCCACCATGTTCAGCCCCGCCATCCCGAAGACGGACGCGATCACCAGCAGGATGCCGACGACGATCAGGGTCCCGCCCGCCACCCCGTTGCCGTCCGAGGCGAACCCGCCGCCCAGGACGACCGCCCCGACGCCGAGCAGGAAGCCGATCAGTCCCAGCAGCAGGGCGAGCCCGCCCGGAATGCTGTGCGCGGTCGACTCCCGCACCTCCGGCACGGGCATCTCGGGTACGTCGGTGGGCTGGTCGAAGGTCATCGCTCTCCCCCGTTCTGTGCGGTGGTCGGCGCGGGTCAGGTCCATGACCTGCTCTGTGCGCCCTATCAATGTGCTATCACTTTAACGGCTCGGCCCGGTTCGCGCCAGCACCGCGGAGCACAGCCCGACGCGCCGCGCCGCGCACCCACCCTGCGGAGCAACTCCGCCACCCCCCGCTGCGTCCGCTGACACGGGCGGTCGATACTGGACGGTCGGCGCCCCGACCAGCGACAGACGGCCACCGGCACACGACCGCCGCCCGGCCGGCTGTCGCACGCGGCGCCACGAGGGACAGGAAAGGGACGATGGGGCAGGTAGCGGACGAAGAGCTCGCACCGCCCCGTCGCACACCCCCGCCGCCCGGGCCCCGGCGCTCCCTGCGGCGGGCCCGGCGGCAATGGCGCGGTGTCCGGCGGTGGGTGCGGGCGCTGGTGCGGCGCCCCTACTGGGACCCGCCCCACCCCTCGTACGTCGTCAGGCGCTGGCCCGGGCTGACCGCCATGTGGTGCGCGACGCTGTTCTTCTGGCTGTCGCTGACCCCCTCGCTGGTGCCCCGGCCCTGGCTGCTGCAAGGGGTGATCGGCGGGATAACGGCCGCCATGGGGTACGCGATAGGGGCGCTCGTCGAGTGGCCGGTCCGGCTCGCCCTGCGGCCGATGCTGCGCCGCCGGGGCCGCTCCCGCCCACGGCCGCGCCGACGGGCCCGCGCCTGGTTGGCGTACTACGCGCTCAGCACCGTACTGACCATCGCGGCGCTGTCCTGGAGCGCCGACGCACAGCGGCAACTGCGCAGGCTGCAGGAGATGCCGGCGACCCTCACCTGGCACTCCCTGATGATCGCGCTGCTGGCGCTGGTGCTCTGCGGCGCGCTGGTGGCGCTGGGCCGTGCGGTCCGGCTCGGCACCCGCGTGCTGATCCGGCTGCTGGGCCGCTACGTACCGCGGCCGCTGGCGATCGGTGTCGGACTGCTGGTCAGCGCCCTGGTGGTGGTCTTCGGCACCCGGGACGTGGTCTTCGACCGCGGGGTCATCGACGTCGCCGCACACCTGGCCGAGCAGACCGACAAGAGCACCAAGGACGGCATCACGCGCCCCCGCTCACCCCTGGTCTCGGGGAGCGCGGCCTCGCTGGTGGACTGGGACGAGATGGGCTACGAGGGCCGCAACTTCACCGGCTCCTCCCTCACCTCGCAGCAGATCCGCTCGGTCACCGGCAAGTGGGCGATCCAGCCGATCCGGGTCTACATCGGCCAGGAGTCGGCGTCCGGCTTCCGGGCGCGGGCCGATCTGGCGGTGCGGGAGCTGGAGCGTACCGGCGCGTTCGACCGGAGCGTCGTGGCCGTCGCGGGGACGACGGGACGCGGCTGGGTCAACTCCACGGACGCCGAACCCCTGGAGTACATCCACAGCGGCAACACCGCGATCGTGGCCGTGCAGTACTCCTACCTGCCGAGCTGGGCGTCCTTCCTGGTCGACAAGGAGCAGGCCGGGCGCGCCACCCGCGCCCTCGTCGACGCGGTGCGCGCCAGGCTGCAGGAACGGCCCGCCGACGAGCGGCCCGAGCTCGTCGTCTTCGGCGAGTCCCTGGGCGCCTACGGCATCGAGGCCTCGTTCGAAGGCCCGGACGACATGCTCGACAAGGTGGACGGCGCGGTACTGGCCGGCTCGCCGAACTTCTCCCCCATCCGCCGGCAGCTGACCGCGCACCGCGACCCCGGAAGCCCCGTGTGGCGGCCCGAGTACGAGCACGGGCGGCACTTCCGGTTCGCCCAGTGGCCCCGCAAGGACCTCGCCCGGCCGGGCCCGGTGTCGTCCTGGAAGGAGCCGCGCGTGGTCTATCTGCAGAACGCCTCGGACGCCATCGTGTGGTGGTCGCCCGGCCTCGCGCTGAACCCGCCGCGCTGGCTGCGGAAACCGCTGGGGCCCGACATCACGGACGCGGTCAACTGGTTCCCGCTGGTCACCTTCTGGCAGACGACGGTGGACATGGCCGTCTCCTACGGCGTCGGCGCCCCGCACGGCCACCGGTACGGCAACGGCTCGGTCGAGGCGTGGGCCGCCGTCGCACCGTCCGAGGGGTGGACGGACGCGGACACCAGGAGGCTGCGCCGGTTCATGGACCTGCGCGAAGCCCCGTACTGACGCCTGCGCGGCCTTCGGCCGACGGCCGCGCTGCGTCCTTCGGCCGACAGCCGGGCCCCTCCTACATCTCGGGCCCCTCCTACTTCTCGGAGCCGCTGCCCGGCGCCTCCGGCCGGCCGGAACCGGGAGCGGCGCCCTCGTCGGGTTCTGCCGGAGCCGTGGGCTGCGGGGCGGCGTCCCGCAGTTGACGGAGCGCCTGTTCCTGCGCGTACCCCTTCAGGTAGCCGACGACCGTGTTGCTGACGGCGACCAGCGGAACCGCCACCACGGCGCCGGGGACGCCCGCGATCAGGCTGCCGCCGGTCACGCCCAGGACGACGGCGAGCGGATGGACGCGCACCAGACGGCCGAGGATGAAGGGCTGCAGGATGTGGCTCTCGATCTGCTGGACGGCCAGGACGACGCACAGGGCGAGCAGTGCCGTGAAGATGCCGTCGGTCACCAGGGCGACGACGACGGCGAGGGCACCGGAGACGACGGCACCGATGATGGGAATGAAGGCGAAGAGGAAGATGAAGACGGCGAGCGGCACCGCCATCGGCACGTTGAGGAAGTACAGCCCGATGCCGATGAAGATCGCGTCGATGAGGGCGACGATCACCGTGCCGCGCACATATCCCGTCAGCGTGGCCCAGGCCCGGGGGCCGGCACCCGCCACGCCCTCGCGCGCCGCCGAGGGCACGAACTTGAGCACCCACTCCCAGATGCGGCGCCCGTCGTAGAGCAGGAAGAGCGTCACGAACATCGTCAGCAGCGCACCGGAGAGGAACTCGACGACGACGGTCACACCCTCGATGCCCGCCGAGGTCAGCTCCTTGCTGTTGTCGCCGACCCAGTCACTGAGGTTCTGGGCGATGTGGTTGATCTGGTCCTCGGAGACGTGGAACGGGCCGTTGAGCGCCCAGTCACGCAGCTCCTGGATACCGGCCTGCACCTTGTCGGTGAGGGTGTCCAGGTTCTCCATCACCTGCCACACCACGAACCAGCCGACCAGCCCCATGACGACGAACCCGCCGATGAAGGTGATCGCGGTGGCCAGACCGCGCCCGAGCCCTATCCGGCGCAGCCGCGCGACGGTGGGCTGGAGCAGCGCGGTGATGAGCAGCCCCGCGGAGAAGGCGATGATCACCAGGCTGATCGTGCTGACGACCTTCATCAGCACCCAGACGACACCGGCGAGCACCAGCAGGCGCCACCCCGCCTCGGCGGCGACCCGCACGCCCCACGGCACGGCGGCGGCCGGTTCCGGTTTTGCGGCTATGGCCGGGGCGTACTTGGGGGGCGGTGGAACGTAGTCACTGCCCGCGGCGGTGCCGCCGACCTCCGCCTCCGCCTGGGCGCGGCCGGCCTCGGTGTTGGAGAGCCGGTGGTCGATCCCGTCGTCCGTGCCGGGGGCCGCCTCGGCCGCCTTCTCCACCTCGGCGCGCCGCTCGGCCGCCTTCGCGGCCCACCGGCCGACGGCCGACTTGAGCCTGTCCACTCTGCTCGTCATTCCGCTTCCTCCGCCCCCCTTGGCCGTCGGCGTCGCCGCGGGCCGTCTGCTTCGCCGTGTGAGGGACGACGTTACCCGGACCGCAGGTTGCTTCCGCCACCGGACGCCGGTGGAGGTGCACACACGGATGCCCCCCGTGGCGATCCCTGCGGATCACCACGGGGGGCATCCCGTGCGGACACGAGGTCCGTGCAGCTGCCGGCGGCGGCTCCGGCTCAGTACCAGTTGTTGGCCTGCCAGAAGTCCCAGGCGCCGCAGGGGCTTCCGTACCGGTCGTTCATGTAGTTGAGGCCCCACTTGATCTGGGTCGCCGGGTTGGTCTTCCAGTCCGCGCCGGCCGAGGCCATCTTGGAGCCCGGCAGCGCCTGGACGAGACCGTAGGCGCCCGAGGAGGCGTTCGTCGCCTGGTAGTTCCAGCCCGACTCCCGCGAGACGATCTCGGAGAAGCACTGGTACTGGCCACCGCCGACGATCTGCTTGGCCATCGACTGGACCTCGGAGGTGGAGTACGAGGACTTCTGGGCGAAGTCACCCGCGTCGGCGCGGTCCGCCGAGCGGCTGGACGCCGTCTTGAGCTCGTCGCGCTCCTTGGCCTTCTTGGCGGCCGCCTTGGCAGCGGCGTCCTTCTCGGCCTTGTCCTTCTTGGCTGCCGCGTCCTTGGCGGCCTGCTTGCGAGCGGCTTCCTCGGCCGACTTCTTCGCCTTCGCGTCCGAGGCCGCCGACGCGGCGTCGGCCTGCTGCGTGAGGGAAGCGGTCTGTGCCTGAGTCTGCGCCCCGGCCGGTATGTCCTCTAGGAGCGTCGCCTGCGCGGCGGTGGCCTCGGCGTCGGACGCCTGACCCTGGTCGGCGCCTGCGGCAACCCCGACGACGGCGCCGACGGTGGTGACCGCGGTGGCGGACGCCACGGCGAATCCCCGGACCGAAATCCGAGCAGTCACACGGTTTCCTTCCAACATGCCCGCTCGGATGACCTCGCGGACGCAATCGTGCCCCTGACTCTGGCCTCCCTTCGAGTGGGCGTGGGAGACACGGGCCCGGTGGGCTTCCCGGAAGGGACAGCCCGCGTGGTTCTTCGGGCGGCATACGGCGCGCTGCTGTTCAGTTCTGTACTGCTGTGCGGTGTCGCACCGTTGAAGGTGCGGGTGTGCCGTATGCGGGGCCTGACAGAACCCACACCTTGCCGGACCGGGACGCGCGGAATCAATTCGACGTTGAGTGGGAAAGCTCACACGGCGTTTGGGGCAAACCGATCCCGGAAAAGAGCGCGCGACCGGGCCCCGTACCGCTAGGGTGTTTCGCCCTTCGGCACAGGGCCCGGTCAGGAGCTGTCGTACGGCGCCGCGCTGACTTCTCGTCAGAAAAGCGGGCCGGGCGGTTCAGGCACGGCCCTCCTCCAGCATCTCCGTCACCAGTGCGGCGATCGGCGACCGTTCCGAACGCGTCAGTGTGATGTGGGAGAAGAGCGGGTGCCCCTTGAGTCGCTCAACGACGGCGACCACCCCGTCGTACCGGCCCACCCGCAGATTGTCACGCTGCGCCACATCGTGGGTGAGCACGACCCGGGAGTCGGTGCCGATACGGGAGAGCACCGTCAACAGCACGTTCCGCTCCAGGGACTGCGCCTCGTCGACGATGACGAACGCGTCGTGCAGCGACCGCCCCCGGATGTGGGTGAGCGGCAGCACCTCCAGCATGCCGCGCGCCACGACCTCCTCGATGACCTCGCGGCTGGTGACGGCCGAGAGCGTGTCGAAGACCGCCTGCGCCCACGGGCTCATCTTCTCCGCCTCGGTGCCCGGCAGATAGCCCAGCTCCTGGCCGCCGACCGCGTACAGCGGACGGAAGACCATCACCTTGCTGTGCTGCCGGCGCTCCAGCACCGCCTCCAGGCCCGCGCACAGTGCCAGTGCGCTCTTGCCGGTGCCGGCGCGGCCGCCCATGGAGACGATGCCCACCTCCGGGTCGAGCAGCAGATCGAGCGCGACCCGCTGCTCGGCGCTGCGTCCCTTGATGCCGAAGGCCTCCCGGTCCCCGCGCACCAGCCGGATCCCGCCGTCCGCGGTCACCCGGCCCAGCGCGTTGCCCTTCTCCGACTGCAGGACGAGTCCCGTGTGGACGGGCAGCTCGGGGGCGTCGTGCGGCAGCGCCACGCTCTCGCTGGCGAACAGTTCGTCGACGTCCTCGCCGGAGACGGCCAGTTCGGCCATGCCCGTCCAGCCGGAGTCGGTGATGGCCAGTTCCGCGCGGTACTCCTCGGCGAGCAGCCCCACGGACGACGCCTTGATGCGCAGCGGCAGGTCCTTGGAGACGACGGTCACGTCGTACCCCTCCGCCTGGAGGTTGCGCGCGACGGCGAGGATGCGGGCGTCGTTGTCACCGAGGCGGCCCTGCGCGGTCAGGAAAGCGGCCGGCAGCGCCGCGGGGTCGGAGTGGTTGAGCTCGACCCGCAGTGTCCCGCCTGCCTCGCTGAGCGGGATCGGCGCGTCGAGCCGACCGTACCGGACCCGGTACTCGTCGAGCCGCCGGAGGGCCTGCCGGGCGAAGTAGCCCAGCTCTGGGTGGTTGCGCTTGGCCTCCAGCTCGGTGACGACGACCACGGGGAGCACCACCTCGTGCTCGTCGAACCGGTCCATGGCGGCCGGGTCGGCCAGCAGCACGCTGGTGTCGATGACATACGTGCGCCGGTCGGACTCGCTGCGCTTCTTGCTGATCACCACGGTGGGACGAACCCCCTCGGATGAGGTCGGGGAGCGACGGCGTCGCGGGGGAAGAGACCGGAGAGCGCCCGCACCACGCGGGCCGGCCTCCGGCCCTCCGCGCCCCACTGGGTGGGGTCTCCGTGGTGTCCAACAGGGCCTCCCGGCGACCGCGCTCCGTGAGAGGGGCACGGTCGTGAGGGGTATTCCCGCCCGAGTGGTCAAGCATGCAATCACGCCGGGTACGCCGAGGAGCGGCCCGGAACGGGGGACACCGTAAGAGCGGTGAGAACGGCAGGAACGGAGAGAACCGGGAGGGGGAGGAGGGGAAAGAGAGGACGGGGGAAGAATCCGCGTGCGCGCCGCTGTCCGGCCGCCGGGTTCACCCGAGCGCCGGATGCCTCCGGCCACCCAGGACCGCCCGATCGCCGGGTGCGCTCGCTCTGCGGGATCACTCGATCGCCGGGGCGGCTCGGTGGCCGGGACGGCTCGGTGGCCGGGACGGCTCGGTGGCCGGGGTCGCTCAGTTGCCGTAGCGGCGGTGGCGGGCGGCGTAGTCACGCAGGGCCCGCAGGAAGTCGACCTTGCGGAAGCCGGGCCACAGCACTTCGGCGAAGTAGTACTCGGAGTGGGCGCTCTGCCAGAGCATGAAGCCGGACAGCCGGGTCTCGCCGCTGGTGCGGATGATGAGGTCCGGGTCGGGCTGGCCCCGGGTGTAGAGGTGCTCGGAGATGTCCTCGACCGTGAGGCGCTCGGCGCACTCGTCGAGGCTTATCCCGCGCGTCGCACGGTCCGCCAGCAGGGAGCGGACGGCGTCGGTGATCTCCTGGCGCCCGCCGTACCCGACGGCGACGTTCACCAGTATCCCGTCGATGTCGCCCGCCTGCTGCTCGGCTTCCTTGAGCACCTTCTGGGTGCTGTCAGGCAGCAGGTCGAGCTGTCCGACGTGGTGCACGCGCCAGCGCCCGTCGGCGGCCAGGTCGCGCACGGTGTCCTCGATGATGCCGACCAGCGGGAGCAGCTCGCTCTCGGGACGGTTGAGGTTGTCGGTCGACAGCAGCCACAGGGTGACGACCTCGACGTCGGTCTCCTCACACCACCCGAGAAGCTCCTGGATCTTGCTGGCTCCGGCCTTGTGTCCCTGCTCGGCCGTTCCGCCCGAGGCGCGCGCCCACCGCCGGTTGCCGTCCAGGATGACGCCGATGTGCTTGGGCACCCGAGCGTGGTCGAGACGGTCCTCCACCCGGCGCGCGTAGAGCTTGTACACCAGGTCGCGCAACTTCATGGGAACGGCCAGCCTCTCCGTGCCGAATCGGGATTCCAGCACCCTACTGCCGTTCGGCCTGACGTACGAACCGAGGCGGTCAGGCAGCGGTGATAAGAAATGGCATATGACGCACCGCACCACATCCTCCGTTGCCGCACCCACTCCCACCGCTGTTCCCTCCGACACCCTCTACCGCGCCGAGCCGGGGCGGTACGAGACGATGGAGTACCGGCGCACCGGCCGCTCCGGGCTGAAGCTGCCCGCGATCTCGCTCGGCCTGTGGCACAACTTCGGCGACGACCGCCCGCTGGCCACCCAACGGGCGATCCTGCGCCGCGCCTTCGACCTGGGCGTCACCCACTTCGACCTGGCCAACAACTACGGCCCGCCGGCCGGCTCCGCCGAGCTGAACTTCGGCCGCCTCTTCGCTCAGGATTTCCGCCCGTACCGCGACGAACTGGTCATTTCCACCAAGGCGGGCTACCTCATGCACCCGGGGCCGTACGGCGAGTGGGGCTCGCGCAAGTACCTGCTCTCCTCGCTCGACGCCTCGCTGGGCCGCATGGGGCTCGACCACGTCGACATCTTCTACTCGCACCGCTACGACCCCGACACCCCGCTCGAAGAGACGATGGGGGCCCTCGCCAGCGCCGTCCACCAGGGCAAGGCGCTCTACGCGGGCATCTCCTCCTACAGCGCTGCCCGCACCCGCGAGGCGGCCCGGCTGCTGCGTGAGATGGGCGTCCCCGCGCTGATCCACCAGCCCTCCTACTCCATGATCAACCGCTGGACGGAGGAGGACGGGCTCCTCGACACCCTGGAGAGCGAGGGCATGGGCTGCATCTCCTTCGCGCCACTCGCCCAGGGCCTGCTCACCGACAAGTACCTCCACGGCGTCCCCGAGGGCTCCCGCGCCTCGCAGGGCAAGTCCCTGGACCCGGGCCTGCTGACGGAGGAGGTCGTACGGCGGCTGCGCGGCCTGAACGCCCTCGCCGAGCGCCGCGGCCAGTCCCTGGCACAGCTCGCCCTGCGCTGGGTGCTGCGCGACCCCCGGATGACCTCCGCGCTGATCGGCGCGAGCTCCGTGACCCAGCTGGAGGCCAACGTGGCCGCGCTGCGGGCGGCGCCGCTGGAGGACGCCGAACTGGCCGAGATCGACGAGCTCGCCGTCTCCGAACCGGGAACCAACATCTGGGCGGCCAGCAGCAACAACTGAGGCGGACGCACCGTCCCCGTACGCAGAAGCGGGCCGGTCCGTGGGGGGATACGGACCGGCCCGAGGGGGGGGTTCCCACCTTAGCCCCTCGGAGGCGATGTTCCGTACACCAACGACCGTGTCGCGTGGGACGTCAACGGCCGTGTCCTGCAGGCCGGTACGAGGCCCGTGTCCGACGGCCTGCTGTCAGGCCGCGAGCCCGCCCAGTGCGAGACCCGCGAGGGCCCCGAGCACCATGAAGGGGCCGAAGGCCATGGCGCTGGTCCGGCGGGCGCGGCCGGTCAGCACCAGCGCGAAGCCGTACACGGCGGCCGACAGGAAACCGAGGAACGCCCCGCCGAACAGCACCGGCCAGCCGTACCACCCCAGGACCACCCCGACCGACAGCGCGAGCTTGACGTCCCCGAAGGCCACGGCCCGGGGGCTGATCACGAACAGCACGAAGAACGCCCCGGCCAGAACCACCCCGCCCAGCAGGGCGCGTCGCCAGCTTCCGCCCGCGCCGGGCAGCAGCGCGGCCAGTCCCAGCAGGGCGGCGGCACCGCCGGCCAGCGGCAGGGTGAGCAGATCCGGCAGGCGCATCACGGCGAAGTCGACGGCCGCCAGCAGCAGCGCGCACGGGACGAACAGCAGCCACACCGCGAGTTCGGGGCGTACCCCGACGGCCGCGGTCAGTCCGCCGCAGCCGAACGCACCGAGCAGCGCGAGGGCGCCGCGCCCGTACCGGTTCGCCCCGTAGCTCTCCTGCGCCCCCGCACACCCGGCACATACGGCGGGGCCCAGCACGCCGCGCACTCCCCCGCCCAGCGGGTGTCCCTCGGGGCAGGCCGCGCGCCAGGGCTGACCGGGCTCCACGGACAGGCGGTAGGCGGCCCTCGGCAGCGCGGCACCGGCCGCGGCGCCGTATGCGGCGGCGGCCACGATCGCTATCCACTCCAGCGGCACACGGCGAGCCTACGTCGGGCACGGTCCGCGACCTGCCCCGCTGTCCGCCGTACGGAGGTCTCCGGGAGCGATTCATCTCACACCCGGTCGGAGCATCTTGGAGCGGGACAGCGCCGACACCTGCGACGCAGCACCAATAGGCCGCCCCAAAGGCCTCGTTAACCAACTGCCGTTGTCAGTGGGGGGCCGTACTGTAGTCCGTATGACATCGACTTCCACCGGGCCCGGAGAGCCCGGACGGTCCGCGGAGGCCGACAGGGGCGCAGGGCCCGCGCCGGAGCTCTCCGTCACTGCGGCGAACGACGCGATCAGGGACTTCGTCGCCGGCCGCACCCTCTGGTCGAAGGAAGCCCTCGCCGAACTGGACCGGCTGCGCGGGCAGTGGCAGCGCGCCGTTCGTGCCGAGATGGTCGAGGCGGCGTGAGGGCCGCCGCCTCGACCATCTCTTCTCTCCGCCCTCCCGCTCGAAACCTCCTCCCCTCCTTTTCCTGACGCCACGCGGCGTTCGGTCTCTCCGACGTCCCGTGCCGATCCCTCCGCCAACGGGGTCTCGCCAGTCGCGCGTTGATCCGCAAGCATGTACGCAGGAGCGGTACGCGCGGGGGCGCGGGCCATGGGGAGACGGAGCGCTCGGTGGGAAAGTTCGGACTGCGGCGCGGCGGTCGGCCGCCGGACGGCAAGGACGTGACCGGCGGCCACGGCGGCACGGGCAGGGCAGCCGGGACGGGCACAGGGCCCGAGGCGGACGGTCCCGCGGCTCGTGCCCGGCGCGGACGGCAGCGACTGCTGCTCGCCACAGCGCTGTTCGCGACGCTGGTCCTGCCCAAGGTCGTCACCCCGCCCGGGGAGGCCGACGGCGCGTCGGCCCGCCCCTCTCCCAGCGCCCGGAGCGTGCCCGCCTATCCGACGCCCCGCCCCGGCGGCAGCGGACCGGCGCCCTCCTCGCCGCCGCGCTCCGGCCTGCCACCGGGCAGCTCCCTGCCCACCCCGCCCGCCGACGCGCCGCGCCCCGGCGCCACCGACCCCGGCATGTCGGACGACGCCTTGGCGGATGCCTTCCACAGCGTGCGGGCCGGACAGTGCCTGACTGTGCACGGCAACGGCTCCGGCTGGAGCCGCCCCGCTCCGGACAAGGCCACCCGTGTCCCGTGCGGCGACGACCGGGCGTTCACCCGGGTGACCGCCGTCCGGCGCACCGGACCGGGCGAGGCGGGCGAGGGAGCCGGCCCCTCCTGCCCCACCGGCAACGGGCGGGCCACCTGGTCCCACGGGGAGACCGCCTTGTGTGTCACCCGGCAGTTCCGCACCGGCCAGTGCCTGCTGGCCGAGTCCGAAGGCGGCCGGATCCGGGCCGCCCTGATGTCGGCGCCCGCATGCTCCACCCGGCCACCCGCGAAAGGCAGCGGCACAGCCCACCCGGGGCGCAGCAACGAAGCGGATGAGAAAGGCCGTTACGACACGCTGCTGACCATCACCGGTGTCCGCGACCGGCCCGCCCCGTGCCGGGAGACCGACGACGGTGTGCACTCCCGCTACTGGACATGGAAGGTCGACGGCGGCAGCCGCACACTGTGCACCGCGGACGCGACGGAATGAGCCGCTCCCGATCCCGCCGGGACGGGCTGCGGGCGCCTCAGCCGGGACGCCGCCGCCACCGGGTCGGCGTGGCCGCCACCACCGCTGTCGTACCCGCTACGAGCACGAAGGGCAGTGCCGCGCCCGGCAGCGCCCAGAACGGCACCGCGGTCAGCGCCGCGACCACGCAGTAGAACGCGCCCGCCAGGGAGAGGAAGCACTGGAGGCGGGGCGGCCCGTCCGCGTTGAGGCGCACCACCAGCGCGGCGCACACGGCCGCCCACAGCGCGGCCCGCGGCTCGCCGAAGCTGACCGCATCCCGTACGTCCTCGGCGGCGCGGAACCACCACTGGCCGTCCAGCACGTCGACGAGATGGCGGAAACCGTCCGCGTAACCGGGCAGCCGCGCGCCCGGCGGCACCCGCTCGCCGAGTCCCGCCACGTCCCCGCGGACGAACTCGGTGATCAGCAGCAGCGCGGCTCCGAGCGCGTGCGCGACGCCCGCTGTCCAGCCGGTGGTCCAGGCGCGGGCGGGTGAGGCGGCGCCGGCGGCCCGCGTGCCGTCGTCGCGGCGGACGACGCCGGATGCCTCGGTCCGCGCGGTCGTGCCCTCCGCCGCCTCCTCCCGGGTCACCTCACTGTTCACCCCTGCGCCCTTTCCCTCGTCGTCCCCGCCTCATCCTTCAGTCCTTCTTCGGGAACGAAACCTCCACCCGGCGGTTCTTCTTGCGGCCCTCCTCCGACCGGTTGTCCGCGACGGGGTAGTCCTCGCTGTAGCCGCGCACCTGGAAGCTGACGTCGGAGCCCAGGTGGGAGGCCAACTCGCCCTGGACCGCGGTGGCCCGCTTCTTGGACAGCTTCTTGCCGTGCGCGTAGGAACCGAGGTCGTCGGTGAAGCCGAAGACGTTGACCTCGGTGCTCTCCTGCTGCTCGATCTCCTTCGCGATCGTTTCGATCCGCGACTTCGCCCCGCTGTTCAGTTTCGAACTGTCCTTGGGGAAGAGCACCTCCGCCTGCAAGGTGAACTTCGTCTTCGCCGTGCTGTCCTCGCGCCGCTCCTCGCCGCCCAGGTCCTCGGTCACGAACTCGATGTCCAGCACCTTGGGCTCCGCGAGCTTCGCCCCGCCCGCCAGCCGCAGCCCGTCCGCCTCCGGATCCACCTGGACAGGGGCCTCGGAGTCCCCGATGTTGTCCGGCGGCTCGCTGTACCCCGGGTCCCCCGGCCCCTTCTCCCCCGGGAGGGACGGTGCCTGCCCGGTCGGGATGGTGGTGGGGTCGTCCGTGGGGTACTTGGTGGCGATGTCGGGGATCGAGGGGGTGGGGCGTGGCGTCGGATCGTCGGCCGCGGCACCAAAGGCGCCGAGGCCGAGGACGAGCGCGGCCGAGAACGACGAACAGGCCACAGCCCTGGTCACGTACGGACGGGGGAGGCTCATCCTCATCCCTCCCCGCCGATCGTCACCTCGGCGGGAGGCATGTCGGCGATCTGGAACTCGACCTTGTCGTTGCCCTGCGGGGGCGCCGGGAACTGGGCGTACCAGGTTTTCGACTTGCCCGCCTGCACGGGCTGCCCGAAGGAGGTGCACAGGCAGCGGCCCTCGGTGTCGCGCAGCACGAGGTAGCGCTTCTTGCCCTTCTTGTCGACAAGCTTGGCTCCGGCGACGGACAGCTTGTTGCGCAGGGCCACTTCGGACTCGTTGCCCTCCCAGCCGGGGGCCACCCAGATCTTTCCGCTGCCGTTGGTGACCTTCCCCGTCACCGTCACGAAACCGCCGGACTCGCGGCGGGCCGCGGCGACGGTGAGGGTGATGTCGTCCCCGCCCTTGACCTGTGCGAGCGGCCCGTCGCCGTTGCCCTGGTCCGGGTCGCCGCCCCCGTCGCTGTGCTCCTCCTGGGAAGGCCGCGGTTTCTTGGCGTCGTCGCCACCGCCGCCTCCGCCGCAGGCCGCGGCCGTGAGCACCAGCCCGGCTGCGAGCGCGACCGCGGCAACGCCCCTGCGGAGCTTCGTGGTGCGCCGAAGATTCATGAAGTACCCGACTCTCCTTCGTCGTTGGCTCGTCATTCGACCAGCACCACGGCGAAGAGGTCCGACGGTCTCACGTCGGGGTTCTCGTCGCGGGGGTCGATCGTGAGGTCCTCGCCCGCACAGGTGAGTTCGATCTCCTCGGCGTCCGCGTCCTCGCCACCCGCCTCCTCGCCGCCCGCGTCCTCGCCGGGGCCGTCCTCGGCGTCCCTCCCGGCGGCGTCCTCCTCGGCCGCGCAGCGGGGGCGGACCACGGCGGTGGCGGTGGCCCGGGCCTTCTTGTGGTCCGCGCCCGGGACGAAGGTGTCGCCCGTGTCGAACCGGGTCCGCACCCGGACGGTGTAGCCGCCGTCCCCCTCCCGCGCCACGGGAGCGCAGGAGAGCAGGTCGGAACGGTTGCGGCCGGCGAACCGGGCGGCTGCACCGCAGCCGTCACCGTCCAGCGGCGCCACCCCCTCCAGCCACTCCCGCCACTCCTCGTCCCCCGCCAGGGCGTCCAGGAAGCCGTCGAAGTACAGGTCCCGGTCGTCCCTGGCGGCCGCCAGCGCGGCGGCGTCAGCGGCGGTCTGCCCGCCGTTGCGGACGGTCGCGGCCTGGGCGACGGCGAAGAAGGCGAAGGCCAGGAAGAGCAGACCCGCGATCACCGCGCCGTACAGCAGGACCGTCTGCCCCTCGTCACCGCGCCACCGGGTGGTCAGCCTCCCAGAACGGCACTGACGGCGTTGGCGATCGCTCCCGAGATCATCGAGTCGAGCCCGAGCGCGCGGATGGCGAGGATGATGCCGGCGACGAGGATGACGATGCCGGCGTATTCGATCGAGTTGGCGCCCCGGTCCGCGGCCCGGCCCCGAAGACGGGTGACGCGGGTCCGGATCCGCCTGCGGATGGCGTTCGACATCGGGATCTCCTCCGTTGGTGGCTGACTCGGTGTCCCCGCAGGGACACGTCCCCGTGTCCGACCGGCTGACCCGTCCCGCGTGGCGGCCGCCGTGGGAACCGCCGCAGCGTGGTGGTCTCACGTCACGCGCCCCTCCCTCACCC
The DNA here is from genome assembly GCF_000424785.1 of Streptomyces sp. CNT360. Classification (NCBI taxonomy): domain Bacteria; kingdom Bacillati; phylum Actinomycetota; class Actinomycetes; order Kitasatosporales; family Streptomycetaceae; genus Streptomyces; species Streptomyces sp. CNT360. Next base: position 721,129 of record NZ_AUKO01000001.1, read on the forward strand.
CCGCGCGGTGTAGCTGACAGTCGCTGCCCGAATGCAGACTGTGCCACAAGTCGTTGTGGCGGCGAAGAGGGAGCGGAAAACCCGTCGGCCACGCGGTCCACGGCGGCTCGCCCCTCAGTCCCGCACGATCGACTGCACCTCCTTGACCGTGACCGCCGTCCGGCTGTCCGACGTGCCACTGGGCATCGCATGCTGCGGCCCGCCGTCCGGGCTCTCGCCCTCGTTCCAGTGGACCTTCCACGTCACGTACGCCGTGAGGGTGGAACCGCTGTCGCCCGAGGCGCGCCGGTAGGTGATGTTGCAGCCCGCGCCCTTGGTGTCGATCCCGTACGAGCCCTTCGAGGCCCGCAGGTCGTAGCTGCACGAGGACGGGTCGGCCTGGGCCGAACCCGCCTCCAGCCGCAGCTTGGTGGGAACGGCGGTCGTCGTCGCCGCCAGCGCCCCGCCGGGGTAATCGAGACTCGCGGTCACCCACACGCGCGGGAGCTTCCTCGCGAACGAGGCGTACGTCTTCAGATTGACGATCTGCCGTCCTGCGGGCGGGCTGAGCTCCAGCGGCGGCGCCGGGAGCTTCGTCTCCCGGTAGGCCAGCCCCGCGAGGATCTCCGGATCGATGACGGGCGCATCGGGCGGCGGCGGATCCTTGGGGCCGATCCACAAGAAACCCTCCTTCGTGTTGCAGGAGCCGTCGTCGTCCCCGGAGATCTCCAACTCCCACCACAGGCCCTTGCGGCCCTTGTTGAAGTCGTGCTCCCCGTACTTCCTCGTCAGCTCGGCGGCCGCGCTGCCGGGGTAGTTGCGTGCGGCCAGCGTCACCTTGTCGAACTGCTTCGGCGTGTAGCGCGGCACGTACCAGCACGGCGGCGGCTGCCAGGCGGCTCCCGCCGCGGGGACCATCGGGGCACCCCCGGAGGGGACGTTCACCTTCTTGTACTGGACGGTGGCGGAGATGCCTCCGCCACCGCCCCCACCACCCTTGTCGGACCGGGCCGGTGGTTGCTCCCAGCTCTTGTCGTCGCCCGCGTGGGCGGGGTATCCGCCCACGACGGCCAGGGCCGCGATGAACACGGTGACCCCGGTGCGTCTGGGCGTCACCGCTTGCATCCCGGGTCCCCCGTCTTCGCCGTCATGGTCATCGCCTTCCATTCCCCGCCGTGCTTCTCCATGCGGGACCGGAAGCGCGCGAAGTCCTCGTCGCTCGGTTCGGTCCGCAGGACCTTCCCCGTCTTCACGACCTTGGCGAAGGCGTCCCGCTTGCTCTCGCAGTAGGTCACGACCGCCGAGTCCTTGTCCTGGACGACGGCCTTCCGGTCGTAGTAGCGGTACACGCCGGTGCCGACCTGGCCGTCGTCCTTGAACTTCGAGATGTGGTACTTCAGCGCCTCACCGGCGTCCTTCCACAGGAACCGGTAGGCCACCGGCAGGCCGCTGTCGGCCTTTGCGATGGACAGGACCACGGCACGCAGCGCGTACCCGTGGTCCCGCAGGACCTCGTCCTGGGCCGGGTCGCCGGTGTCCTCGTCGGCGATGTCGACCTTGACGCCGTCCGGGAAGTCGAACTCGGGGGTACCCAGGCCGTCGCCCTTGCCGGCCTTCTTGCCGCCGCGGTCCTCGGCCGAAGCAGACGCGGAGGCCGAGGCGTCGCCGCCCTTGCCCGCCCCCTTGATCTCGTCGCCGGAGCCGCCCTCGGCGCCGCAGGCGCCGAGCAGCAGCGCCGCCGCGAGGGTGGCCGCTGCGGTGAGTGCCGTGGACGTTGCAGTGGTCCGCTTGCTCATCGTGCGCGACTCCCGTCAGCCGACAGCGGTGACCGCCCAGAGTAATCATTCGAGCACCCTTGCGACAGGCGCAACAGCGATGCGTACAAGCGGAGTTGGGGCCTCATCCGCCCAGCACCGAACCCAGGTCGGTGTCGGAACCGAGGACGAAGGTGGCCACGATGAGGATGAGCGTGCCCGGCAGGAGGAAGGCGATGGTCGACATGGTCGCCTTGGGCACGGTCTTGGCCGCCTTGCGCCGCGCATTCTGCGCGTCCGTACGGCGCATGTCGGTGGCGATCTGGATGAGCGTCTCGGCGATGGGGGCACCCAGTTCCTCGCCTTGCTGGAGGGCCGTGACGAACTGGTCGACCTGGTCGCTGGCGTTGCGTCTGCGCAGCTCGTCGAAGGCCTGCCGGCGGCTGACGCCCATGTCCATCTGGCGCAGGGTGATGCGCAGTTCGTCCGCCCACGGGCCGGCGTAGCGGTCGGCGACGCGTTCGAGCGCCTGGCGGAAGCCGAGGCCGGCGGAGACGACGACGGCGAGGACGTCGAGGAAGTCCGGCAGGGTGCGTTCGATGACGCGGCGGCGGTCCTTGACGGCCTGCCGGATGACGAGGTCCGCGGCGTACCAGCCGAACGCCAGCACGAGAACGGTGAAGAACAGGCTGCCGGCCGAGAGACCCACTACGGCCATCAGAACGCCGAAGAGGCCGTAGACGGCACGGCGGGCGGCGTACCGCTGCACGGTGAGGCCGCCGGGGTTGCCCGCCTGGTCGATTCTGCGGCGTTTGCGGGCGACCTGGCGGGGCCCCATCAGCCGCAGCACGAGAGGGGCGAGACGCATCCCGAGGCGGTCGATGGCGGCCTCGCCCTTGGTGGTGCGGGTGGCGCCGACCTCCAGGGCGACGGCCAGGTCGGGCGGCAGCCTGGTCTCGGCCCGGTACAGCCGCACTCCGGCGAAGGCCCCGTACACGGCGACGGCGGCGAGCAGGGCGAGTCCCAGTGCGATCACGGGCTCACACCTCGATCCTGCCGAGCCGGCGGATCACCCAGAACCCGGCGGCGAACAGTCCGACAGCGACGACCATGGCGATCTGCCCCACGGGGCTGCCGGTCACGCGGGTCAGGGCCCCGGGCATCATCGAGTTCATCATCAGCATGGCGCCCAGACCGAGCAGCGGAATGGTGAAGGCCGTCGCGTTGACCTCGGCGAGCATGGTGCGCACCTCGCGCCTGGTCTCCTTGCGTTCCTCCAGGGTGGTGGTGAGGTTGCGCAGGGAGGCGACGATGGTGCCGCCCGCGCGGTTGGAGAGGACCAGCGTGGTGACGAGGACGACGAGTTCGCGCGACGGCAGCCGCTCGGCGAGCTCGCCGAGCGCGTCGTCGACGGAGCGGCCGACGGCCAGTTGATCGGTGACCAGCCGCAGTTCGTCTCCGGCCGGTGCCTCCAGCTCCTCCGCCGCCATGCCGAGTGCGGTGCGCAGTGCGAGCCCGGCGGAGGTGGCGTTGGCCAGGATGCGGGCGAGTTCGGGGAGCTGGTTGATGAACTGCTCGGTGCGGCGCTGCCGCTGATGGCCGAGGAACGCGTTGCCGGCCAGGACGCCGACGAGGGCGGCGATCGGTCCGAAGAACGGCGCCAGGACGGAGGAGGCCAGCAGCCACAGCACGGCCACCAGTCCGGCCATGGCGACGACGTACTCGCCGGGGGTCACCTCCAGCCCGGTGGCGGCCAGTTTGCTCTCCAGGCGGCGGCCTGCGGCGGTGGCCCGCACCCGACGGTCGACACCGGCGAAGCGGCGTCCGCGTCCGGTCGGACCGGATGCGGCTCCTTGGCCGGCGCCCTCGTCCTGGCCGAGCCGCTCCAGCAGTGCGCGGCGGCGGGCCCGTCCGGAGAGGAGGCTGAGCACGCCCGCGGCGGCGAGCACGCAGGCGGCCAGTGCGGCACCGAGTGCGAAGGCCGCGGTGGCGTCCAGCGCGAGCGCCACCGGCGCCGGGTGGCCGCCGGGCCCGGATGCGAGGGGGGCTGCGGGCACGGAGGGCGGTCCCGCTGCCGGCGGCGGGCCGAGTGGACCGGTCACAGCGCCTCCCTGGTGGCGAGCTGGTCGTCGGTGCGGGCCACGCCGAAGGCCGGGGGTACCGACTCGCCCGCCAGGTGGAGCCGGTCGGCGGCGCGGCGCGGCAGCGGCAGGTGGTCGAACGTGCCGTGCACCCGGCCGTCCGGGCCCATGGGGCGGGCCGCGAACCGGGAGACCGTCGCGATCCGGAAGGCCTCCCGCGCGTGCGAGGCCAGCAGGGAGATCTCGACGACCTTGCGGGAGCCGTCGGCGAGCCGGGCGAGTTGGACGAGCACGTCGACGGCGGAGTTGATCTGGTCCTGGAGGGCCGCGAACGGCACCTCCACCTCCGACATGGAGGCCAGCGTCTGCAACCGCATCAGCGCGTCCTCGGCGCTGTTGGCGTGCACGGTCGCCAGCGAGCCGTCGTGCCCGGTGGACATGGCCTGGAGCATGTCGAGTGTCTCCCCGCCGCGCACCTCGCCGACGATGATGCGGTCGGGACGCATCCGCAGCGAGTTGCGGACCAGTTCGCGTACGGTCACCTGGCCCTTGCCCTCGACGTTGGGCGGGCGGGTCTCCAGCCGGATGACGTGGCTCTGCTGGAGCTGGAGTTCGGCGGCGTCCTCGACGGTGATGATGCGCTCGTGCTCGGGGATCAGCGCGGAGAGCGCGTTGAGCAGGGTCGTCTTCCCGCTGCCCGTGCCCCCGGAGACGATGAGGTTGCAGCGGGCCCGGACGAATCCGGACAGCAGGGCCAGCATGTGCTCGTCGAGGGTGCCCAGGCCGATGAGTTCGGCCAGGGTGTAGGCGCGGGGAAAGCGGCGGATGGTGAGGGTGGCGCCGGTCAGGGACAGCGGCGGGATGATGACGTTGACCCGCTCCCCCGACGGCAGCCGGGCGTCGACCATCGGATTCGACTCGTCCACCCGCCGGTTGACGGTGGAGACGATGCGCTCGATGGTCTGCATGAGCTGCTCGTCGGAGGCGAAGCGGACAGGCACCCGCTCGACCCGGCCGCCGCGCTCGACGAAGATCTGGTCGGGGCCGTTGACCATGATCTCGGTGATGGAGCCGTCCTCCAGCAGCGGTTCGAGCACACCCAGGCCCAACGCCTCGTCCACCACGCGGCGGATCAGCAGCGTGCGGTCGCCCGTCGCCAGCACCGGGCCCTCGCGGCTGATGAGATGGCCCAGCACCCGTTCGAGGCGGGAGCGGCGTTCGGCGGGGGACAGCGCCGACATCTCGGCGAGGTCGATCTCCTCCAGCAGCTTGGTGCGGTAGGCCGCCACGAGGTGACCGGTGGCGTCGGCGGACGCCGCGCCGGACACCGGACCGCCCTCGGGCCCCTGCTGTGCGGCGTTGGCGCTGATCCGGGACCGCAGGCTCATCGTCCCCCCTCGCTCACGAACTCCCTCTCGTCACCTGGCCGGAGCGGTTTCCTCGTCGGCTCCCGCCTGCTGGTCCGCTCCGGTTCCTCCGTTCCCTTCGCCGCACGCCGGCTCACCCGCTCCGGTCCTTCGCTCCGTCGCTCGGCATCGTCGCGGAGCGGGAGACCTCGCCCAGGTCGTCGATGCCGGGGATCAGGGAGGGGATGGTCACCGTGGTGGTGACCTGGACCTCGTCGCGCCCTGCGGAGAGCGCGAAGCTGCTGCGGCGCGCCGTCCAGCCGGACATGGCGGCCCGCCCGCTCGCCGCGTAACCGTCCGCGATCTCCTCCTGGGAGGCCACCCGGGCCGCCGCCCGCGCCCCGGTGCCCGCCTGCTGCACGGCGTACCCCGCGATGCCCAACTGGAGGGCCGCCATCGCCACGAACAGCAGCAGCGGCAGCATCCCGGCGAACTCCAGGGCGCTGGAGCCCCGGTCGCCGCCCTGCGCCGCCCGCCCTCGTCCGCTCCGCCGCACGCCGGCTCACCCCTCCTCCGCCGCGCCCGCCTCGCCACCGACCGTGAACGGCAGCCCGGCCGCGCCCGGGAAGAGGAGCGGCGTTCTCAGGTCGACGTCCGCCTTCCACACCGTGCCGCCGCGGGTGCAGCGGACCGAGGCGTCTGCACGCCACTTGGCGGGCAGATGTGCGCGGGCCGCCGCCTCGCACGCCCCCTGCGGGTCGCCGTAGGCGGCGGCCGCGGTGGCGGCGCGGGCCGCCTCGTCCGCGGAGTTGCCCGCGAGGGAGAAGGTGTAGCCGATCAGTACGCACTGCCACAGCAGGGCGAGCGTGAGCAGCACGAGGGGCGCCATCCCCGCGAACTCCACGGTCAGCGAGCCCCGTTCCCCCTCGGCGCGGGTACGAGGTGCCAGGCGGTGCCGCCGCAGGAAGCCGAGCGCGCCCCGGTCGGGGCCGCCAGGAGAGGGACCCGCCCCCTCCGTATGCGGCGGGGAGGCGCCGGGTCCGAAGGTCCCGGGTGCGGAACCGTCCGACGCGGAGGTCCCGGGTGCGGAGCCGCCCGGTGCGGAGGCGCCCGGCGGCAGGGCCTGCCGGGCGCGGGGGCGCTCGCCCGGTGCGGTGCGGCCGCTTTGCTGCCCCTGCCCCGTCAGGCCGAGCTCCCCGGCCAGCCCCCACAGCGCCTGGCGGACGCTGCCCCTGGGGTCGAGGTCCTGCATCCGGCCGGCGTCCAGCGCCGACTGGAGCTCCTTGAAGTGGGCGGGCACCGCCGTGCGGGCCACCGGGGTGCCGGTGATGCGGGCGACGAGCTGCGGCTGGATCTCGCTGTGCCGGGAGGCCCGGTTGACCACGGTGAGCGTCTCGCTGGCCTTGCGGACCCGCAACCGGTCCCACAGCCGCACCATGCGGGTCGCGCCGCGTACCGCGACCACGTCCGGGGTGGTCAGCAGCAGAGCCACGTCGGCCGACTCGACCGCGGCGGCGTTGGCCGCGTGCAGCTGGGTGCCGCAGTCGACCACGACGACCTCGTACCGGGACCGCAGCGCGGCCAGGAGCTGACGCGCCGCGCGCTCGTCCACCTCCTCGCCCCGCTCGCCCTCCGCGGGGGCCAGGAGCAGCCCCAGACCCGTCTCGTGCGGATAGACGGCGTCCTTCAGGACGCGCGGCGACAGGTCCCGGATGCCCGCCAGGTCGACGACGGAGCGGCGGAAGCGCACGTCGAGATACGAGGCCACGTCACCGGCCTGCAGGTCGAGGTCGACCAGCACCGTGTCCCGTCCGGCTGCCCGGGCGGCGAGCGCGAGCTGGACGGCGGTGAGCGTGCTGCCCACCCCGCCCTTGGCGCCGGTCACGGTGACGACCGTGCCGCCCGCCGGCCCGCCGGGCCCGTACGGGGCGGCGCCGTATCCGGCCTCGTACCCGCCGCCCAGATGACGGCGCACCCCGCGGGCCCAGCCGGCGGCTGCGGTGACCCGCGCCTCCAGCTCGTCGTAGGCCAGCGGCAGCGCCACCACGCCGCGTGCCCCGGCGTCCATCGCCGCCGAGTACAGCCGGGGGCTGGTGTCCTGGGTGGCCAGCACGACGCCGACGGCGGGGAACCGGAGCGCCACCTGACCGATCAGCTCCAGCGCGGACACCGGGCCGATCAGCTCGTGGACGAACACGACCTCCGGCAGCCCGTCCCGTGCCTCCTCCGCCTGGCGGGCCAGGTGCTCCAGCAGCTGGGCGGAGTCCACGGCCGGCGGCATCGGCTCGGCCTCGGGCAGCTGGCTGAGCAGAGTGACGACCGCGCGGGCGGCGTCCGGATCGCTGACGGCCGGCAGGATGCGGGTGACCATGGGACCTCACTCGTCTCCGGGGAGCGTGTAGATGCGGTCCTTCTCGGGGGCCCGGGTGTCGTCACCCGGCGCGACGAGGGCCAGCCGGACGTTCTCCGCGAAGGACTCCGCGTACGCGACCCGTTGCGCGTTCCCGGTGGAGAGCGCGAACGTGATCGGCACCCCCTCGCGCTCCTCGCGGCGGGTGCGCTCGTCGCGGTCGCCGTCGTCGTCGAGCGGGGTCAGCTTGCCGACGTCGATGACCTTGGCGCGGCTGACGATGAGCCGGGACTCCGACGGCGTGCCCGACCCGCCACCGCCCCGGTCGTCACGGCCCGTCCCCTCCGGGCGCCGCTCGCCCTCGAACGTGGCGTAGATGTTGACGCGGTTGCCCGGATCGATCTTCCCGGCCACGCCGGTCTCCGCATCGATCATGATGGCGAGCTCCTGCTCGCCCTCCGCCAGCTCCGGCCGCTTCGCCATCATGTCGGACTGGAGCAGCGAGCCCTTCTGCAACGCGTTGGCGGCGATCCTGCGGCGGATCTGCCCCGGATCGGTGACCGCGGTCCCCGGCAGCCAGCGCCTGGGCATCGATATCCGCTCCAGTTGCGAGGCGTCCAGCTTCTCGTAGGCGGGCACGTCCTCCTTCAGCCGATAGGCCGTCACCTCGTCCCCCACCTCGGCCTCCACATTCCTGACCACGGCCAGCACCCCGGCGAACGCCGCGAGGGCGCACACGAGCGAGAGGACCAGCAGGAGGACGCCGCGGCGCCGGCGTGAGTTCATGGACGGAGACCTCGGGGATCGGCGACGACGGGACGGTGACCGTCCGCGGGACGGGCGGGGGCACCGTCGGCAGGCCGGGAACGGTCGAGCGCGCGCGGGTCGCGCTTCGCGGACGGCTCAGGCGTTGCAGACGGTTCAGGCGCCGCGGAGGGTGCGCCGGGCGGTTCCGCGGGCAACGGTGCGGCGCAGAAGGCGCACCGGTCACCGATGAGTTCCAGGCCGCACCCGTGGCACACGTCGCGCCGTACCGAGGCGACGAGCTGGTACAGCACGGAGACGTCCGGAATGGCCGCCACGAACTCCGTCAGCTTGCCCGTGCCCCACCACGCCGCCGAGTCCGAGGGCAACGGCGCCTGCGCGACCCGGCCCACCCGCCAGCGGGCCGGCAGGGTGCGGGTCGCCCAGTCGGAGCTGAACTGCCCGTGCGCGACCGTCAGATCGGTGGCGAACCGCGGCCCGGTCAGGCCGTCCTCGCCCTCCGCCGCGCCGATGCGGACCAGCTCCGGAACCGGCGCTGCCAGCACCGCGAACTGGGTGCCGGGCAGCCACGAGCGGGCGTGTGAGCCCACGGTGACCGGTACCCGGTCCAGCTTGGCGACGGAACCGAGGACGGCCCCCGCGTACAGGTAGTGCGTCAGCAGCCGTACGGCAGCGCCCAGCACCCCCGGCGAGAAGTCGCACAGCGACAACTGCCGCAACTGCCGCACCAGTACCGCCGTCGCCAACGGCGGCAACGGGACCGGCACCAGCGCGAGGCGTCGGCTCTCCAGCAGCGCCCTGACGGTGTGCAGGCGGTGCCGGAACGGGAGCGGCAGGGTCTCCGGATGGACGAGGACGAGGTAGCCGTGCCGCTCCAGCAGGGCCGACGTCTCGGCGAGTGCCGCCTCCAGCGGCTGTTCACCGGGCGAGGTGAAGACGTGCGCAGCGGGGGTGTGGCCGTCGGACGGCGCGAGCATGTGCCCCGGGCTGGTGACCGCCAACGCCACAGACACATCCGCCTCCCCCGGGATGCCCCACCGCCGCGCGAACCGCACGGCGACTCCCCCACGCTGCCGCGTCCGCCACGGTTGTGCCGACCTCACACACTAGCCAGGGGATCCCGGCGAGAGAACCGTTCCCCGCAACGCACGTGACCGGACCACTACCCACCGCGACCCCATTCGCAACCCCCACCCCACGGGTTCCGGACTGCGGCCCCCCCGGGGAGTGTTCATCCGATCTGATGGTCACGCCACGGTTTCGCCCGCGACCCCCTGCTGATCTTCATAGCGTCCAGCCATGGTCACCTCCCGTCACGAGACGGCACACCGGATCTTCCAGGAACGGCCCGCGCTGCTCGTCCCCACCTTCCGGCTGCTGGGCGTCTCCCTCCCCGAGGACTCCCTCGTCGAAGTACTCACCCCTGACGCCACCGAGCTCAAACCGATCGAGCGACGCATGGACACCGTGCTGCGACTGAATCCGCGGGACGGCGGTACGCCCACGATGCTCGCCATCGAGGCACAGAGCCGGCCCGACCCGGAGAAGGAAAGGAGCTGGGCCTACTACCTCTCCTTCCTGGAGTCGAAGAACAGGTGCCCAGCGCTGCTGGTGGTGCTCTGCCACGACAAGGAGACGGCCGAGTGGGCCGTGGGCCCCTTCCACCTGGGGACCGGCGACTGGAATCCCCTCACCGTGAGGCCGCTCGTCCTCGGGCCCGGCAACGTGCCGATGATCGTCGACCCGGAGGAGGCGGCCGAAGATCTCGCGATGGCCACCTTCGCGGCAATGACTCATGGCAGGAGTCCGGACATCTCCGCCATACTGGATGCCCTGGCACGTGCCCTCGGTCGAGCCGACGACGAGTCCCTTCGCTATTACGCGGAACTGTTGGAGTCGGTCTCGGCAACGGCCCGGCTCAGCGAACTTGGAGAAAGCTCATGAAGAACGGCAGCTACTTCCCCGGACGCGGCACGCTCGTGGAGGAGACCTTCCTGGAGGGCAAGGCCGAGGGCATCGCCGAGGGCGAGGCCAGGGGTGAGGCCAAGGGCGAGGCGAAGGGCAAGGCCGACTCGGTGCTGCATCTGCTGGAGTGGCGCGGCATCCCCGTCACCCCCGCGCAGCGCGCCCGCATCACCACCTGCACCGACCCGGGCACCCTCGACACCTGGCTGGAACGGGCCTTCACCGCCACCGATCCCGGCCACCTGTTCGAGGAAGACGAAACGGCGTGAAGAACGGCAGCCACTCCGCCGGACGCGGCACCCTGGCCGGAGGAGGCGTGGTGGGGCGGTGATGCCGCGGGGCTGTTCCACGGTGGCCCGGGGTGATCACCAGGGGAGGTCGCGGAGTTCCTGGACGCACAGGACGAGGAAGAGGACGCAGGACGCCGCGAGCAGGACGTTGCTGAGGGGGCCGTTGCGCCACTCGCTGGGGGTGCGGTCGGTGTTGAGGAGCCACAGGAGGGTGGCGGCGAGGAAGGGCATGAAGAAGGCGCCGAGCACGCCGTAGGCGATGACGAGCCCGAACGGCTGGTCGAGCCAGAGCAGGGCCATGGGCGGGAACGTCAGCCACAGCAGGTAGCCGCGGAAGGGCCAGGAGCGCTCCTGCTCTCCCCGGGCCAGGGGGGCCACTCCCGCCGCGGCGTCCTGGCCGCGGGCGGCCCGCAGCCGTTCCACGAAGTCCGCGAACATCAGGCTCACGCCGTGCCAGACGCCCACCAGGGAGGAGAACGAGGCGGCGAAGAAGCCGATGAGGAAGAGCTTGGCGGTGAAGCCGCCGAACCGCCTCTCCAGGACGGAGTCCAGGTCCAGGAGGCCCTTGTCGCCGGTGGCGAGGGCGACATGGGAGGCGTGCAGCAGCTCGGCGCCGATGATGAGCATGGCGACGACGAAGACGCCGGTGGTGATGTAGGCGACGCGGTTGTCGAGCCGCATCATCTTCATCCAGCTGCTGTCGGTCCAGCCCTTGGCGTTGATCCAGTAGCCGTAGGCGGCCATGGTGATGGTGCCGCCGACGCCGCCGACCAGGCCGAGCGTGTAGACGATGGAGCCGGAGGGCAGCACGGGCAGCAGTCCGGCGAAGGCCCGCGGCAGGTCGGGGGCGACGCGGAGCGCGACGAAGACGACGACCACGAACATCACGCCGACGAACACCATCATGATCTTCTCGACGACGGCGTACCGGTTGGTCCACACGAACGCCAGGCCGATCAGCCCGGTGATGATGGCCCACACCTTGAGCGGCAGTACGTCGGGGAAGAGCGCGGCGAGCGGCAGGGCGCTGGAGGACATGGCGGTCGCGCCGTAGACGAAGCCCCAGACGACGACGTACACCGCGAAGTAGACGGTGGTCCAGGCGCCGAGGCTGCGCCAGCCGTCGAAGATGGTGCGCCCGGTGGCCAGGTGCCACCGTCCGGTGGCCTCGGCGAGCGCGATCTTGACGATGCAGCCGATGACCGCCGCCCACAGCAGGGTGTAGCCGAACTTGCTGCCCGCGATGAGGGTGGCGACCAGGTCTCCGGCGCCGACACCGGTCGCGGCGACGACCATGCCGGGACCGATCATCTTCCAACTGGGCTTGCGCACCGGCGGGGCGGCGTCGCCGCCGGTTGCCGGGGGTGTGGTGTCCGGGCCTGACATACCGTGCTGCCTCCGCCGTACGCAGGGACTTCGGGGTTGCTGGGCACGACCGCGCAGGTCGCAGGCGCATGTAACCGTCTGCGGACGCGCGGCACAAGGGGTGGGGACGGCACCGTTCGTTGTCGTACACCTTGACAACCCCAATGGTCTGGACCAGGTTGTACGGCGCATGCGCACCACCTCCCCCATGTCCCCCCACATCGGAGGCAGTTGTGTCCCGTCCCGCACGCCATACGTCACCACGCCGTACGTCGTCACCACGGCGCACGTCCCCACGCGCTCTGGCCGCGCTGGCCGCCTCGCTCACCGCCTCGGTCCTCGCCGCTGTCGGCCTGGTCGCGCTCGGCCCGGCGGCCGCGCACGCCGAGTCCCCGGCCGGCGGCCCGGGGCCCCGGGTCGGCGCCTCGCAGGTGCCCGAGCACGCGGTGACCGGCTACTGGCAGAACTTCGACAACGGCGCCACCGTGCAGACCCTCGCCGACGTGCAGGACGAGTACGACATCATCGCCGTGGCCTTCGCCGAGGCGACGGGCTCCCCCGGGCAGGTCGACTTCACCCTGGACCCCGAGCTCGACTACTCCGAGGAGCAGTTCAAGGCCGACGTCGCCGCCAAGCACGACGAGGGCAAGTCGGTCGTCCTCTCGGTCGGCGGTGAGAAGGGCGCCGTCTCCGTGAGCGACGACGCCTCCGCGGACGCGTTCGCGGACAGCATCGTCTCCCTCATGGACGAGTACGGCTTCGACGGTGTCGACATCGACCTGGAGAACGGCCTCGACGCGACGTACATGACCAAGGCCCTCGACGCGATCCACGACGCCAAGAGCGACGTGGTGGTGACGATGGCGCCGCAGACCGTCGACATGCAGTCGCCGGACAACGCGTACTTCAAGACCGCGCTCAACATCAAGAGCTACCTGACCGTGGTCAACATGCAGTACTACAACAGCGGTTCCATGAACGGCTGCGACGGCAAGGTCTACTCCTCCGGCACCGTCGACTTCCTCACCTCGCTGGCCTGCGTGCAGATCAAGGGCGGGCTCGACCCCTCCCAGGTGGGCATCGGCACCCCCGCCTCCTCGCAGGCGGCCGGCTCGGGGTACGTCGAGCCGGGTGTGGTCAACGACGCTCTCGACTGCCTGGCCAAGGGCACCGGTTGCGGCAGCTTCACCCCGGACGAGAAGTGGCCCGGCATCCGCGGCGCGATGGCGTGGTCCACGGCGTGGGACGCGGCGGACGGCAACAGCTGGTCGAGCACCGTGGGGCCCCACGTGCACGCCCTGTGACACCTCCCCGTCACCGGCGGCACGCGAGCGCCCCCGGACCGGTTCGTCCGGTCCGGGGGCGCTCGCGTGCGCAGGGGTGCGGACGGAGACCGCGGCGGGGCTACGCCTGCGGCCGGGGCAGCCGGCAGCCCCGCGCGTCGAGGTCGAGCTGGTTGCCGCGCCCGAAGCAGGGGTTGATCAGGTACGTCTGCTGCCCGTACGCGTTGAGGTAGCGGATGACGACGTGCCCCTGTCCGTTCACCTCACACGGGTTGTTCAGGGTGCACATCTCCCCGTCCTCGTTGTGGGTGTTGTTGACGCCGACGACCTTGCCGGTGCGGTCGTCGACGACCGGCGAGCCGGAGGTTCCGCCCCTGGTCTGGCAGTCCATCGTGTAGCGGATGGAGTCCTTCCAGGTCCAGTCGCCCTCCTTGAGACGGTGGGCGAAGCCGTCGACGGCACAGCTGAACCTCTCCTTCCAGTAGCCGGACACCACGGTGATGTCGCGGCCCTGGCGCGGGTGCCTGGCGTCGAGTTCCAGCGCGTCGATGCCGTACTTGCGCTTGATCTCCCGGTAGGTGGAGGTCGTCTCGTACAGGGAGATGTCGGTGTCCGTCATCGTCGCGTACGCGATCTTGTCGGAGTGCACCTTCCCGGCGTCGCTGCCGTCCGCGTCGAGCAGGGTGAAGTCGCGGCTGGTCTTCTTGTCCGTGACGACCTCGCCCCCACCGGGCATGCCCTCTTCGAGGCAGTGTCCGTTGGACAGCACCAGGGCCGGGTCGGTGGCCTTGGAGTGCCGGAGCTCGACCACGGAGCCGGAGCAGTTGCTGAGCGCCACGGTGCCCTCGAACGACGGCGGGGCCCCGCCGCCACCGGCGGCGGCCGCCGGCGTCGTGGCTGTGCTCGCGAGCGCGGCGGCGCCGAACAGCGCCGCCGCGACCGTACTGACCAGGGGCTTTCTCATGTACTCCTCATTCATCGGGATGCGTCGAAAGGAATCGACACGTCATGGCGCAGCCCCGAGGTCCGTACGCGAGAGGCGTTCACGGCTTGGGGAGCGTGCAGCCCTCGGCGTCGAGATCCACCTTGTTGCCCTCACCCACGCACGGCGCGAGGATGTAGGTCTCCTGGCCGTAGCCGATCCCCTCGTGGACGGTGGTCTTGCCGTTCTCGTCCACCTCGCAGGGGTTGTTGAGCGTGCACTCCTCACCGTTCTCGTTCCGCGTGTTGTTGACGCCGACGACCTTGCCGCTGGCGTCGTCGATCACGGGTGAACCGGAGGTGCCGCCCTTGGTCTGGCAGTCGGCGGTGTAGCGGATCGAGTCCTTCATCGTCCAGCCGTCTTCCTTCAGCTGGGGAACGAAGCCGTCGACGGCGCAGCCGTAGGTCTCCTTCCAGTAGCCGGAGACGACGGTGATGGCGTTGCCCTGCGTGGGGTGGGACGCCTCCAGGTCCAGCGCCTTGACGCCGAACTGGTCCTGTATCTCCTGGTAGGTGGAGCCGACCTCGTAGAGCGACACGTCGGTGTCGGTCATCGTCGCGTAGGCGACCTTGGTGGCGTCGACGGTGCCCGCGTCGCTGCCGTCGGCCTTCAGCAGGGTGAAGTAGCGGTCGGAGGGCTGGTCGGTGATCACCTGCCCCGGTTCGGGCATGCCCTCTTCCAGACAGTGCCCGTTGGACAGCACCAGCGCGGGGTCGTCGGGCTGCGAGGTAGGCATCTTGACGACGGAACCCGAGCAGTTGCTGAGCGCGACAGTGCCCTCGAAGGAGGGGGCGGCCTTGTGCGGTGCGGAGTCGGTGGGGGCGGCGGCAGCCGGCGCAGCGGCGACGCCCGTGAGCGCGGCTGCGCCGAGGACGACGGCGGTGAGGGAGCCGACGAGAGGTCTGTTCATGGTGGGGGGTTCCTCTCCGGTACCGAAGGTTCGTTCGGTCTGACGCCCCGCATTCTTGGGCCAGTCGGTGCCCGCCACAAGACCGCCCCCGGAATCGGCAGACGCGATTCCGGGGGCGTACGGCGCATACGGCGCGTACCGTGCGCCGGCTGCGGCTCGGCCGGACGTGCCGGCGCGGCGGGCGTAGCGGCGCGGGCGTGGCCCTAGACGACGATGCTCACCAGGGCGGCGACCACGAATCCGGCGAGCGAGAGCACCGATTCCAGCACCGTCCACGACTTGAGGGTGTCCCGCTCGGAGATGCCGAAGTACTTCGAGACCATCCAGAACCCGCCGTCGTTGACGTGCGAGGCGAAGATCGAGCCTGCGGAGATCGCCATGATGACCAGCGCCACGTGCGCCTGCGAGGGGTCGCTCTGCGCCAGCAGCGGTGCCACGATCCCGGCCGTGGTGACGATGGCGACCGTCGCCGAGCCCTGCGCCACCCGCAGCACCAGCGAGATCAGGTACGCCAGCACGATCACCGGCAGCCCCGCGTCCCCGAACACGTCCGCGAGCGCCTGCGCGACGCCCGAACCCTGCAGGACGGCGCCGAAGATGCCGCCCGCGCCGACGACCAGCAGGATGTTGCCCACCGGCTTGAGCGAGGCGGTGGAGACCGTCTCCAGCGACTTGCGGCTCCAGCCGCGGCGCAGCCCCAGCAGCCAGTAGGACAGCAGCAGCGCCACCGTCAGCGCCACGAAGGGGTGGCCGATGAACTCGATGACCGAGCGGACCGTCGAGGGATCCAGCGCGATGGAGGAGAACGTCGCGGCCAGGATCAGCACGAGCGGGGTGCCGATGATGGCCAGCACCGTACCGACGGAGACCGGCTTCTCCTCCGCCTTGGCGTCCAGGTCCGCGGCGACGGCACGCCGGGACTCCTCCATCGCCTCCAGCATGTCCTGCGGCACCTCGACGAAGACCCGGTTGCCGATCCACGCCGCGTACACCCAGGCGGCGAGCACGGCGGGGATGCCGCAGACGGCGCCCATCAGGATGATCCAGCCGAGGTCCACGTGGAGCAGTCCGGCGGCGGCCACCGGGCCGGGGTGCGGCGGCAGGAAGGCGTGGGTCATCGACAGACCGGCCAGCATCGGCATGCAGTACAGGAGCACGGACCTGCCGCTGCGCCTGGCGGCGGCGTAGACGATGGGCGCCAGCACGAAGATGCCGACGTCGAAGAAGACGGGGATGCCGAAGAGCAGGCCGGTCAGCCCCATGGCGAGCGGGGCGCGCTTCTCGCCGAAGAGGCCCAGCAGTTTCGCCGAGAGGGCCTCGGCACCGCCGCTGACCTCCAGGATGGCGCCCAGCATGGTGCCGAGGCCGATGATGATGGCGACGTGTCCGAGGATGCCGCCCATGCCCGACTCGATCATCGAGACGGCGTCGGAGTTCTGGACGGTGCCGAAGAGTTCGGTGACGGACAGGCCCGCCGCCAGCCCCACCGCGATGGAGACGGCGAGCAGCGCCACGAACGGCTGGAGGCGGACCTTGATGATCAGTACGAGCAGCAGGACGATCCCGAGGGCCGCCACGGTGAGCAGGCCCCCGGTCCCGGGTATGAGCGCCAGCAGGCCGCCCGTGTGGGGCGGCGTCTTCTCGGCGGCGGCAGAGAGCATGGGGAACTCCGTTGTTCAGTGCTGAGAGGAGCCCCTGCCGACACGCCCCGGGAAGCGCCCGTCGGGCGGCCCCGGGGCGAGGCAGGGGAAGCGGCTCAGCCGAGGACGGCGAGCGCGTCGATCTCGACGAGAAGACCGGCGGGAAGGCCGACGTACACCGTCGTACGGGCGGCCGGGGCCTCCTGGAGGGAGGCGAAGTACTCGTTGTAGATCTCGTTGAACTCCGCGAAGTGCGCGGTGTCCGTCAGGTATACCCGGATCATCACGGCGTCCTCCCAGGTGGCGCCGCCCTCGGTGAGGATGGCTGCCACGTTGGCGAGGGTCTGGAGGGTCTGCTCGCGCAGGGACGGCCCGACCGGGGTGGGGGCCTGGCCCTCGACGGCCGGGCCGAACCCGACCTGCCCGGCGACCTGGAGGACGTTGCCCTTGCGCACACCGTGCGAGAACTTAGCGGGCGGCGTGGTGTGGGTGGCCGGGGTCAGTGCGGTCTTGGACAGCTTCTCGCTCATGGTGCGGCTCTCTTGGTTCTCGGAGGGGTGGGTTGCCCCGTGTACTCGGCGCTGATGGCCTCAGCGGTCCGCCGTACGCGGGGCAGCAGGGCGAGGAGTTCGTCGGCGGAGACGACCACGTTCGGCGCGGAGACCGACATGGCCGCCACCACCCGCCCCTCGGCGCCCCGGATGGGGGCTCCGACGCAGTTGATGGACTCCTCGTGGCCACCGAGGTCGGTGGCCCAGCCCTGTTCGCGCACCGTGGCCAGCTCCGCGAGGAACGCGCGGGCGTCGGGTGTCGAACGGGACGTGTAGCGGGGGTAGTCGAGCCGCTCGGCGACGGCGCGCCGCTCCGGCTCGGGCAGGTCGGCCAGCAGCAGCTTGGCCACGGCGGCGACGGTGATCGCCACGGGCCTGCCGATGCGCGAGTACATCCGCACCGGGTAGCGGCTCTCGACCTTGTCGATGTAGAGGACCTCGTCCTCCTCGTAGACGGCGAGGTGGACGGTGTGCCCGCAGGCGGCGTTGAGTTCGGCCAGGTGCGGGTGGGCGATCTCGCGGATGTCGAGGTTCTCCACGGCCTCCTGGGCGAGGGCGAAGAGCCGCGCGCCCAGCCGGTAGCGCTGGTCGGGCTGGCGGTAGACGATGCCGTGCTCGTGGAGGGTGCGCAGCAGCCGCAGCGCCGTCGACTTGTGCACGCCGAGCTCGGCGGCGACCTGCTCCAGGTTGGCGGGCCCCTCGGCGAGCAGCGGCAGGATGCTCAGCGCCCGATCGACGGTCTGACTCATGCGGTACGCACCTCCGTTGACGTGTCGCCCGGCTGCCGGGGGTCCGCGCTCCCGTGGCCGTGCGCCGGCTCCGGGGCGCTCGCCTCCGACGCCCAGCCGGGGCCCAGCCGCAGTCTCCCCCAGGCCGCGTCGTCCAGGGCCACCAGCCGGTCGGCCGTCTCAGGCGCGGGCGGAGCGGCGAGGTCCCCGGCGGCGGTGAGGACGGCGGCGGCCATCAGGTGTCCGTGCCGCAGCCGTTCGGCCACCGGCAGCCCGCGCAGGGTGCCGGCCAGGAACCCGGCGGCGAAGGCGTCCCCGGCGCCGACGGGGGAGACGACGTCCACCCGCAGCGCGGGCGCGAACACCCCCGCGCCTCCGGCGGTGTCCTCGGCGTCACCGACGTATGCGGTGGCCCCGGCGCTGCCCTGCTTGACGACGAGCACGGCCGGCTCCGGCAGCGCCGCGCGCACCGCCTCGGGCCCGCCGGTGATGCCCCACGCGGCGGCGGCCTCGTCCTCGCCGACGAAGACGATGTCGCTGTGCCGGGCCAGCTCCAGCAGCACGTCCGGGGCGGGTTCGGGGGCGGTGCGCCACAGTCCCACCCGGTAGTTGACGTCGAAGGAGACCAGCGGTCCCGGGTGGCCGCTGCGGGCCGCGGCGGGACGGGCGGAGGTGAGGGTGCGCAGCAGGGCCAGGCAGTCGGCGGAGAGGGCGGCGGTGATGCCGGTCAGATGGAGGAGGTGCCCTGCGCGCACCGCTTCGGCCGGAACGGTCTCCGGGGACATGGCCGAGGCCGCCGAACCGGCGCGGTAGTAGACCACTTCGGACAGCGGCGCGGACACGCCCGGCCGCTCGCCCTGCGCCGCGGGGGTCGCCGGTGCGGGCGGCTGGGCGACTGCCCGCGCGGACGGCACGGTGCCCGCCCCGGGCGTGGGCGGGGCGCCGGCCTCCCGACCGCACGCGGGGTCGTCGGCACCGGTGGCGCGCTCGCCGTCGGTGCGGAAGTAGATGCCGGTCGGCCGCTCGGGGTCGCGCGCGACGGCGGTGGTGTCCACCCCGTGCCCGGCGATGGTGTCCACCAGGTGGTCGCCGAAGCCGTCCGCGCCGACCCGGCTGACCCAGCGGGCCCGGTACCCGGCGCGGGCCAGGGCGCAGGCCACGTTGGACTCGGCGCCGCCGATGGTGCGCTGGAACGAGGGCACGTCGGCGAGCGGGCCGGGGCGCGAGGGCAGGAACGTGACCATGGACTCGCCCAGGCAGACGACATCGGTCTTCGGGGTGGTGGTCACGGTGGGTGCTGCTCCTCGTCGCTCGCTGGTCGCCCGCCGGGCGCGTGCCGGCCGTGCACCGCACCCGCACCGGGCGCTTGCCGTGCACCGGCTCGTCCGGCTCCATTGACCGGCCGTTCGGCGGGATGCTAGACAGCCATAAGCGTCATACGCAATGCTCGTTGCAGAAAATGCAACGGGCTTCCGCACGGTCACATCCCCGGAGTCCCGCATGGCAGCCCCCGGCCCCCGCCCCACCGCAGCCGCCCACGCCCTCGCCCGCCTGGCGGACGAGCCCGCCGACCACCGCTTCAAGGGTCTGCCGCCGGACGCCGCCACCGCGGGCACCACGCTCGGCGAGCTGGCTGCCGAGCGGCGCTCCCTGTTCACCGGCGGCTTCACCACCCCCGTGCTCGCCCTCTCGGCCGAGCGGCTGGAGCACAACCTGGCCGCGCTCGCCGCGTATACCACCCGGCACGGTCTGGCCTTCGCCCCGCACGGCAAGACCTCCATGGCTCCCCAGCTCTTCGCCCGCCAGATCGAGCACGGCGCCTGGGGCATCACCCTGGCCGTCCCCCACCAGGTGCGGGTCGCCCGCGCGTTCGGGGTCTCCCGGATCTTCCTGGCCAACGAACTGGTGGACGCCGCCGCGCTGCGATGGCTCGCCGCGGAACTCGACGCCGACCCGGACTTCCGCTTCGTCTGCTACGTCGACTCCGCACCCGGCGTCGCCCTCATGGACGAGGCCCTCCGCGCGGCCGGCGCCCGCCGCCCGGTCGACGTCGTCGTCGAGCTCGGCGCCGGCGAGGGGGCGCGCACCGGCGTCCGCACGGAGCAGGAGTGCGCCGCCGTCGCCGACGCGGTGGCCGCCACCGCGACACTGCGGCTGGTCGGCGTCGCCGGGTACGAGGGCGAGGTGCCCGGCGCGTCCCTGGAGGCGGTGCGCGCCTGGCTGCGGCGCCTGGTGGAGCTGGCTGCCGCCTTCGACGCGGCCGGGCGGTTCGCGGGGCTGGACCAGATCGTGCTCAGCGCGGGCGGCAGCGCCTGGTTCGACGCCGTGGCGGAGGCCTTCGCCGAGGTGCCCGCGCTCTCGGTGCCGGTGCTCAAGCTGCTGCGCTCGGGCGCCTACGTCTCCCACGACGACGGCCACTACCGCCATCTGACGCCCTTCAACCGGCACCCCGACGAGGGCGGGCTCCAGGCAGCCTTCACGCTGTGGACGCAGGTTGTCTCGCGGCCCGAGCCGGGTCAGGCCTTCGTCAACGCCGGCAAGCGCGACGCCGCCTTCGACCTGGAGCTGCCCGAGCCCCACGCGGTACGGGGTCTGGACGGGGGCGTGCGCGACGCCGACGGCATCACCGTCACCGCCCTCAGCGACCAGCACGCCTGGCTGCGGACCGACGAGGGCGTGCCCCTCCAGGTCGGCGAGTGGATCGGCTTGGGGATGTCCCACCCGTGCACCATCTTCGACAAGTGGCAGGTGATCCCGGTGGTGGAGGCCGACGGCACCGTCGTGGACCTGGTCCGCACCTTCTTCTGACCCCTTCTTCTGATTCTTCTGATACCGGCCCGCCCGGCAGCTTCCTGGGACCCCGAGACGTCCCCGAAAGGTTCCGGGAAGCTCCGTAAGCGCACCCACCCGGAAGACCCGGAAAGGCAGCTCACCCGCCCATGGACCTCGTCATCCGCGACGCCCGCGTCATCGACGGCACCGGCGCCCCCTCCTACCGGGCGGATGTCGCCGTCCGTGAAGGCCGCATCGACCGGATCGCCCGCGAGGGCGAGCCGCGGCCGAGTGCCCGTACCGTCATCGACGCAGGCGGCCAGGTCCTCGCGCCCGGCTTCATCGACATGCACGCGCACTCCGACCTGGCGATCCTGCGCGACCCGGACCACTCGGCGAAGGCCGCGCAGGGCGTCACGCTCGAAGTGCTGGGGCAGGACGGGCTCT
The DNA here is from genome assembly GCF_000424785.1 of Streptomyces sp. CNT360. Taxonomy (NCBI): domain Bacteria; kingdom Bacillati; phylum Actinomycetota; class Actinomycetes; order Kitasatosporales; family Streptomycetaceae; genus Streptomyces; species Streptomyces sp. CNT360. The sequence continues at coordinate 742,337 of NZ_AUKO01000001.1, forward strand.
CCTACGCGCCCGTCGACGAGACCACCCTCGCCGCGGTCCGTGAGGCGATCACCGGCTGGAACGGCGACGGCAGCGACATCGACTTCGACTGGCGCACCGTCGGCGGCTACCTGGACCGCATCGACCGCCAGGGCACCGCGATCAACGCCGCCTACCTGGTCCCGCAGGGCACCGTGCGGATGCTGGCGACCGGCTGGGACGACCGCCCGGCCACCGCCGGGGAACTGGCCACCATGAAGCGGCTGGTCGCCGAGGGCATGGAGCAGGGCGCGGTCGGCATGTCGTCCGGCCTGACGTACACGCCCGGGATGTACGCCTCGGACGCGGAGCTGACCGAACTGTGCCGCGTCGTCGCCGAGTACGGCGGCTACTACTGCCCGCACCACCGCTCCTACGGCGCCGGCGCGCTCCAGGCGTACGAGGAGATGGTCGCCCTCACCCACGAGGCCGGCTGCGCACTGCACCTGGCACACGCCACCATGAACTTCGGCGTGAACAAGGGGAAGGCACCGGAGCTGCTGGCGCTGCTCGACGCGGCGCTGGCCGGCGGCGCCGACATCACCCTCGACACCTACCCCTACACCCCCGGCTGCACGACACTCGCCGCGATGCTGCCGAGCTGGGCCAACGAGGGCGGGCCCGAGGCGACCCTCGCCCGCCTGGCCGACCCGGCCACGACGGCGCGGATCCGGCACGTGATGGAGGTCGAGGGCGCCGACGGCTGCCACGGGGTGCCGATCGAGTGGGACGCCATCGAGATCTCCGGCGTGAGCAACCCGGCGCTCGCCGACCACGTCGGCGCCACGGTCGCCGCGTCGGCCGCGGCCCGGGGCGAGGAACCGTGGACGACGGCCCACCGGCTGCTGGTCGAGGACCGGCTCGGCTCGACGATCCTCCAGCACGTCGGACACGAGGAGAACGTCCGGGCGATCATGCAGCACCGGGTGCACACCGGCGGCAGCGACGGCATCCTCCAGGGCGCCAAGCCGCACCCCCGCGCCTACGGCACGTTCCCGCAGTATCTGGGGCGGTACGTGCGCGAGTTGGGCATCCTCTCGCTGGAGGAGTGCGTCGCCCATCTCACCGGGCGCCCGGCGGCCCGCCTCCGCCTTCCCGACCGCGGCACCGTACGCGAGGGCAATGTGGCCGACCTGGTCGTCTTCGACCCGGAGACCGTCGCCGCCACCTCCACCTTCGAGGCCCCTCGCGCCCTGCCCACCGGCATCCCCCACGTCCTGGTCGCGGGCCGGCAGGTCATCGCCGACGGCAAGCGGACCGATGCCCTGGCGGGCCGGTCGGTGCGGCGGGCGGGATGAGGGCGGTTCCGTACGGGGAAGCCCGGGAAACCTCACCAGCACCCGTGCGAGCAGGTGGTCCACGACCGTCACGCCTGCTCACCTCATGCGGTCGTTGTGCGTGACCGATCCGGGCCGAAGGCCCTACGCGTGCTGGTACGCCACCAGCGAGATGCCCACGTAGTGGACGGCGAAGGCGGCCAGGGTCAGGGAGTGGAAGACCTCGTGGAAGCCGAACCAGCGGGGTGAGGGGTTGGGGCGTTTGATGCCGTAGACGACGCCGCCCGCGCTGTAGAGGACTCCGCCGGCGACGACGCACACCAGGACGGCGATGCCGCCGGTCCGCATGAACTCGGGAAGGAAGAAGACGGCGGCCCAGCCCATGGCGATGTAGCAGGGCGTGTAGAGCCACCGCGGGGCGCCGACCCAGAAGATGCGGAAGGCGATGCCCAGCGCGGCGGCGATCCAGATGCCCCACAGCAGCAGGTCACGGCTGCCGTCGGGCAGCAGCAGGATGGTCAGCGGGGTGTAGGTGCCCGCGATGATCAGGAAGATGTTGGCGTGGTCGAGGCGGCGCAGGACGGCGTTGACCCGGGGGCTCCAGTCGCCGCGGTGATAGAGCGCGCTGATGCCGAACAGCAGGCAGGCCGTCAGGGTGTAGACGGCGCACGCGATCCGGCCGCGCGGGCTGTCGGCCAGCGCGGTCAGGAACATGCCGGCGATCAGTACGGCGGGGAACATGCCCAGGTGCAGCCAGCCGCGCAGCTTGGGCTTGATGAGCTGCGCCGCGTTGTGGGCCGAGGCGGACAGCTTGGCCGCGGCCGAGGGCTCCGGCGAGTGCGGGGCCGACGAGGACGGCGCGGCGGTCCGTTCGGAGACGGCGCGCTCCGGGGACGAGGACGCGGAGTCTGTCATCGGGCCATCGTACCCAGACCTACGGAACCGTAGGTTCCGGGCCGTTCTCCCGCTCATCGTAGCGGCGTTGAACAGGAGAGATGACCATAGGTGCCGCCTGACACACGTTCTCCGTCTGGACAGACACCCGTGCGCGGCGCATGATCAGATGAGCACAAGCGGCACCGGATGAGCGAGAAGGACCCACTGCCACGAATGCATCCGGGTCGCGGCCCCCAAGGGGCGCGCTCGACAGCAGCATCAAACCCTCGACGTCTGGAGCGATCGTGGCGCGCAGTACTGCGGCTCCCACCATCCCGACCCCCTCGGCAACATCCGCGACCCCGGCCTCGGGCGACGCCCCCACCCGGCACCAGGAGCTGCTCTCCTGGGTCGCGGGGATCGCCGAACTGACCCGGCCCGACCGCGTCGTCTGGTGCGACGGCTCCCAGGCCGAGTACGACCGCCTGTGCGAAGAGCTGGTCGCCAAGGGGACGTTCACCGCGCTCGACCCGGTCGAACGCCCCCACTCCTACTACGCCGCTTCCGACCCGTCCGACGTCGCCCGGGTCGAGGACCGCACCTTCATCTGCGCGGAGCGGGAAGAGGACGCGGGCCCCACCAACCACTGGAAGGACCCCGCCGAGATGCGCGACATCTTCGCCGGGGAACAGGGCATCTTCCGTGGTGCGATGCGCGGCCGCACGATGTACGTCGTCCCGTTCTGCATGGGCCCGCTCGGCTCCCCGCTCTCCGCGCTCGGCGTCGAGATCACCGACTCCGCCTATGTCGCCGTCTCGATGCGGACGATGACGCGCATGGGCCAGGCGGTCCTGGACGAACTGGGCGAGGACGGCTTCTTCGTCAAGGCCGTGCACAGCCTCGGCGCCCCCCTGGACGAGGGCGAGCAGGACGTTCCGTGGCCGTGCAACTCCACCAAGTACATCTCGCACTTCCCCGAGACCCGCGAGATCTGGTCCTACGGCTCCGGTTACGGCGGCAACGCGCTGCTGGGCAAGAAGTGCTATGCGCTGCGCATCGCCTCGGTGATGGCGCGCGACGAGGGCTGGCTAGCGGAGCACATGCTGGTGCTCAAGCTGACGCCGCCGCGCGGCGGGGCGGAGGCCGTCAAGTACATCGCCGCGGCGTTCCCGTCGGCCTGCGGCAAGACCAACCTGGCGATGCTCCAGCCGACGATCCCGGGCTGGACCGTCGAGACGATCGGTGACGACATCGCCTGGATGCGGTTCGGCGAGGACGGCCGGCTCTACGCGATCAACCCGGAGGCCGGCTTCTTCGGCGTCGCCCCGGGCACCGGCGAGGACACCAACGCCAACGCGATGAAGACCCTGTGGGGCAACGCGGTCTTCACCAACGTCGCGCTCACCGACGACCGCAACGTGTGGTGGGAGGGCATGACGGAGGAGAAGCCCGCCCATCTGACCGACTGGAAGGGCAACGACTGGACGCCTGAGTCACCGACCCCGGCCGCCCACCCCAACGCCCGCTTCACCGTGCCGGCCGGACAGTGCCCGATCATCGCCCCCGAGTGGGAGGACCCGCGGGGGGTGCCGATCTCCGCGATCCTCTTCGGCGGCCGCCGCGCCTCGGCCGTCCCACTGGTGACCGAATCCTTCGACTGGCAGCACGGCGTCTTCCTCGGCGCCAACGTCGCCAGCGAGAAGACCGCCGCCGCCGAGGGCAAGGTCGGCGAGCTGCGCCGCGACCCGTTCGCCATGCTGCCGTTCTGCGGCTACAACATGGGCGACTACTTCGCCCACTGGCTGGAGGTCGGCCGGCGCGCCGACGCCGCAAAGCTGCCGAGGATCTACTACGTCAACTGGTTCAAGAAGGACGACGACGGAAAGTTCGTCTGGCCCGGCTTCGGGGAGAACAGCCGCGTCCTGAAGTGGATCGTGCAGCGGCTGAACGGCGAGGTCGAGGCGGTGGAGACCCCCATCGGGCGGCTCCCGGACAAGAGCGACCTCGACACCGAGGGGCTCGGCCTGTCCGAGAAGGAGCTGGACTTCCTCCTCGCCGTCGACAAGGACGTCTGGCGGGAGGAGGCCTCTCTCGTCCCCGAGCACCTGAACACCTTCGGTGACCACACCCCCGAGGCGCTCTGGGACGAGTACCGGGCGCTGGTGCAGCGGCTGGGCTGACGGAAGCGGCCCGCCCGGCCCCTTACGCCGGTACCGCCTCGCTGGTGTCGTGCGCCGCCAGGCGTTCGGCCATCAGCGCGGCGACGGCCTCGTCACCGCGCGAGGTCGCCACCGCCAGGGCGGTGCCGGCGAGGGTGCGCGCCCGCGCGTGGAGGGAGTCGACGTGTGCGGCGTCGGCCCGCGGCGCGGAGGGCTCGGCACGCAGCGGCGCGCGTCCGCCCGAGAGGCGGGCCGCATGCGTGGCGAGCTCGGCGGCCGCCGTTTCCAGCGACGCGGAGGGCGTCAGGGCGCGCAGCTCGTCGGTGACCGTCAGCAACGCCGTCAGGTGCCCTGCCAGGCGGATGTCGAGTTCTTCCTCGCGGGTACGCCGGGGCAGCGCAGCCAGGGCGCTCTCCGCCACGGTGTGGACCGACTTGGTGCGGATCGGTTCGTACATGGATGGCCTCCTGGTGCGTTCAGGAAACCATCCTAACTTGGACAACGTCTAAAGTTGGCCCGTATTCACCAAACGGTCACGGAGGGCGGTCGCTGAGCCCGGTGTCGCAGGCCGGTGACGGGCGCGGTCACGGCTGGCTGTAGCCGTCCAGGAACCGCCCGATGCGCTCCACCGCGTCCCGCAGCTCGTCGGCGGCCGGCAGGTTGACGATGCGGAAGTGGTCGGGCTCCGGCCAGTTGAAGCCGGTGCCGTGCACGATCATGATCTTCTCCGCGCGGAGCAGGTCGATCACCATCTGCCGGTCGTCCTTGATCTTGTACACCTTCGGGTCCAGCCGCGGAAACGCGTAGATCGCGCCCTTGGGCCGGACACAGGTGACACCGGGAATCCGCGTCAGCATCTCGTACGCCGCGTCCCGCTGCTCGCACAGCCGGCCGCCCGGCAGCACCAGGTCCTCGATGGACTGCCGGCCGCCGAGCGCCGTGGCCACCGCGTGCTGGGCCGGCATGTTGGCGCACAGCCGCATGTTCGCCAGGATCGTCAGGCCCTCGATGTAGCTCTCGGCGTGCGCCTTGGGCCCGCACACCGCGAGCCAGCCGCTGCGGTAGCCGGCCACCCGGTAGGACTTGGAGAGGCCGTTGAAGGTGAGCGTCAGCAGGTCGGGGGCGATCACCGTGGTGGGAGTGTGCGTGGCGCCGTCGTAGAGGATCTTGTCGTAGATCTCGTCGGAGCAGACGATCAGATCGTGCCGGCGCGCGATCTCGGTCAGTCCGCGCAGCATCTCCTCGTCGTAGACCGCGCCCGTGGGGTTGTTCGGGTTGATGATCACCAGTGCCTTGGTCCGGTCGGTGATCTTCCGCTCCACGTCCGCGAGGTCGGGCATCCAGTCGGACTGCTCGTCGCAGCGGTAGTGCACGGCCGTGCCGCCGGCCAGCGAGACGGACGCCGTCCACAGCGGGTAGTCCGGCGCCGGGACCAGCACCTCGTCCCCGTCGTCCAGCAGCGCCTGCATGGACATCTGGATCAGCTCGGAGGCGCCGTTGCCCAGGTAGACGTCCTCGACGGACAGCTCGACGCCCTGCTTCTGGTAGTGCTGCATCACCGCGCGGCGCGCCGCCAGCAGGCCCTTGGCATCGCCGTAGCCGTGCGCGGTGCCCACGTTGCGGAGCATGTCCTCCAGGATCTCCGGTGGGCAGTCGAAACCGAACGCCGCCGGGTTCCCGGTGTTGAGCTTGAGGATCTGGTGCCCCGCCGCCTCCAGCCGCTGCGCCTCCTCAAGGACCGGGCCCCGGATCTCGTAGCAGACGTTGGCGAGCTTCGTCGACTGGATGACCTGCATGACGCCAGCCTACGGTCGCCCCTGTCGGGGCGCTTGGTGTTTTCCCTCACCCCGGTGACGGTCCGCGCGTGGCACCCCGGTGACGGTCCGCTCGTGACGGGGCCCGCGGGCCATGGCCGACAATGAGATCCATGGCCCCCGCACGTACGACCTCCGCCGACGCCGCCGCCGGCGCAGACGTCCCCCCGGTCAGGCCGGGTCTGCGCGAGCGGAAGAAGATCCGGACCCGCCGCGCCATCCGGCGGACCGCCTACCGCCTCTTCGAGGAACAGGGCTACGACGCCACACCCGTCGACCAGATCGCCGACCAGGCGGAGGTCTCCCCCAGCACCGTCTTCCGCTACTTCCCCACCAAGGAAGACATCGTGCTGACGGACGAGTACGACCGCCTGGTCGAGGACGCCCTGCGGCGCAGGCCGGCGGGCGAACCCCCGGTGGCCGCGCTGCGGGAGGCGCTGTACGCCTCGCTCGCCCAGGTCTACCGGGCGGACGCCGCCGAGACGTTCCAGCGCCTCCGGCTCGTCCGGGACGTACCCGCCCTGCGCGGCAGGATGAGTGAGCACTCCGCCGACACCGCGTGGCTGCTGCGCCGGGCCCTCGCCGAGCGGACCGGCCGCCCGGAGGACGACCTGGAGCTGCGGATCGTCACCGGCGCGATGCTCGGCGCGCTCCTGGAGGCCCTCTACGCCTGGGCCGACTCCGGTGTCACCGGCACCCTCGACGACCTGCGCGCCCTGGTCACCCAGGCCCTGGGTGTACTCGAACGCGGCCTGACGCTGTAGCGGCGGAACCCGGCTTCCCGGGACTCGTTCACTCGGTCAGGGCGGCTGCCAGTTCGTCGGCGGTGGTCACCGGCGCCGTGCACACGAAGCCACGGCACACGTAGGCGGCCGGCCGCCCGTCCACCAGGCCGCGCCCCTCCAGCAGCGGCACCCTCGACTCCCCCGGGTCCCCGGCGGCGACCACGGCGCCCGGCGCCGTCGACAGCAGCGCCGCCCGGTGCAGGTCGGCACCCGCCTGCCGCGCGGTACCGACGACGGCCACCTCGCGGGGCCCGTCCAGCAGGGCCTCCGCCACGGCGAGCCCCCAGCCGAGGAAGCGGGGCGCGCGGGCGGCCAGTTCCCGCACGACGCCGAGCGCCCGCTCGGCCGCCTCCCGGTAGCGGCTCTCGCCCGTGTAGGCGCCGTAGCTGAGCAGCGCTCCGGCTGCCGCGTTCCACCCGGAGGGCACGGCGTTGTCCGTGGGGTCCTGCGGGCGGCGGATCAGCTGCTCGGCGTCGTCGGCGGTGTCGTAGAGGGTGCCGTCGTCGGCGGCGAAGTGCTCCAGCACGGTGTCCAGCAGTGCGCCCGCGCGAGTGAGCCACTCCGCTTCGCCGGTGACGGCGTACAGGGTCACATAGCCCTCGGCCACGTCGGCGTAGTCCTCCAGGACGCCCGCACTCGTGCCGGCCACGCCGTCGCGCGACGTCCGCACCAGGCGGCGCCCGTCCTCGCTGGTGTGCACCTCGACCAGCAGCCGGGCCGCCGCACGTGCGGCGTCGACCAGGTCGGGGCGGTCGAAGTAGGCGCCGGTCTCGGCGAGCGCCGCGACAGCCAGCCCGTTCCAGGCGGTGACCACCTTCTCGTCCCGCGCGGGCCGGGGCCGCCCCGAACGGGCCTCGAACAGCCTGCGCCGTACCGACGCGAGACGGGCCGCGTCCTGCGGCTCCGATCGGTCGGGAAACTGGAGCACCGAGGCACCGCCCTCGAAGGTGCCCTCGTCGGTGACCCGGAAACAGGCGGCGGCCAGCTCCGCGTCGTCCTGCCCGAGCACCTCGGCGAGCTGCGCCGGGGTCCACACGTAGTAGGCGCCCTCGGCGTGGCCGCCGCGGCCGTCGTCGCTGTCGGCGTCCAGCGCGGAGGCGAACCCGCCCTCCTGGGTGCCCAGCTCACGGACCAGGAAGTCGGCGGTCTCCAGCGCGACACGGCGGGCCCGCTCCGTGTGTTCCCCCGCCTCCGGCCCGGAGGTGTCCCCAGCGCGCCACAGGTGCGCGTAGACGCGGCACAGCAGGGCGTTGTCGTAGAGCATCTTCTCGAAGTGCGGTACGACCCACTCGGCGTCCACGGAGTAGCGGGCGAAACCGCCGCCGAGCTGGTCGTAGATGCCGCCGCGGGCCATCGCCTCGCAGGTGGCCTCCACCATCTGCAGCGCACCCTCGGAGCCGGTGCGGGCATGGTGACGCAGCAGGAACTCCAGCACCATCGACGGGGGGAACTTCGGCGCCCCGCCGAACCCTCCCCGGCTCGCGTCGAAGTCCTTGGTCAGCCCGAGCAGCGCCGCCCCCATCTCCTCGGCACCGGGCACCTGCGGCGCGGGCAGGCTGATGGAGCGGGCAGCCAGGTCCGCACTGATCCGGGAGGCCACATCGGCGACCTCCGCCCGACGGTCCTCCCACGCGGTACGCACCCCCTCCAGCACCTGCGGGAAAGAGGGCATGCCGTGCCGGGGTGCGGGCGGGAAGTACGTCCCGAAGTAGAACGGCTCGGCGTCGGGCGTCAGGAACACCGTCATCGGCCAGCCACCCTGTCCGGTGGCGGCCTGCACGGCCTCCATGTAGACGGCGTCGACATCGGGCCGTTCCTCCCGGTCGACCTTCACCGCCACGAAGTTCTCGTTCATCAGACGGGCCGTCGCCTCGTCCTCGAAACTCTCCCGCGCCATCACATGGCACCAGTGGCAGGCGGCGTATCCGACGCTGAGCAGCACCGGCACATTGCGCCGCCGCGCCTCCTCGAAGGCCTCCGGCGTCCAGGGCCACCAGTCGACCGGGTTGTCGGCGTGCTGCAACAGGTACGGCGAGGTGGCACGGGCCAGGCGATTCATACGCTCCAGCCTCTCACGCCATAAGCTTCCAGCCAGGGAGCCCTCAGCTCCTCTGCGCAGTGCCCGCCCCGCTCCCCAGGGCGAAGGGCTGAGGCATCGGGGACAGGGCCTGGGCGAGTTCGCGGAGCCCGTGAGGCATGGGGTGACCCGCGCGGCCGGCCCTCAGCTGCTCCGATCGCCCGAAGGCCCCGCTGGCGCGGGGAGAAGAGAGCCGGGAACCTCGGTATATCCGGCCCATCCCTGCGGTTGAGCGGGAACAGGGACGGGCAGCGTATCGCTAGCGCCTCACAAGGTGCAGGCCCCGTGTGGGGGTGTAGGCGATAGGCCCTCTCGGCCCGCTGAGACATCGACCTCGGGGATCGAGAACGATCACAGCCCTGTTCCGCAGAGGCGGCCTGTCGGAGAAGGGCGGCCACTCGGAGACCGGCGAGAGGTGCGAGAGCCAACTGGTCGGAATTTCACTGGAGTTGAAAAGCAACTCACGTTGCTGAGCCCGGTGAGCGTCAATAGCCTCCTGGTCGTGCTGAGCACTGTGGTCGCCGAGATCGGCGGCCAGTTCACCGGCCGGGTCGTAGCTGTAGAACGGTTTCCCGCCACCGGGGCTCTGGCGGAAGAGGACGACCACCGCCGTGCCGGGTTCCCTCAGACGCGACCGTGCGGACAGTGCGCCGGTGCTGCGATCGCCCTTGCCATGCGCCTCGCCGCTCTTCAGGGCTTCGACCCCCGTCGGCTCTCCGTCAAGGCCGTAGGGGTACAGGGCGCGGGCGTGGGCAGTGTTGTCATGGTCGCTGAGGTCATCGAGCCACTGTTCCCAGGTGGCTCTGAGCAAGGAGCCGATGGGCGTGCGGGGGAAGGGCGCCGGGTGGTAGGCCCTCTCGATCAGCGAGGCGCCGTCTCGCGCGGCATCGAAGCAGGCGGCTCCGTCCTGTCGTTCCGGGTTTCGTTCGCCCGCGCAGGACACGCAGGTGGACGGGGTGCTGACGAGGTCGTTGAGGAGGTGCCAGGACATCGTCAGCGAATAGGGCGCGTACACGTGCGCGTCCAAGTTGCCCGGGCTGTTCTCGGTGGGAGGGCTTACCAGGGGAAGGCCGTCCGGGGCGGGCAGGTGGAGGACGGTCATGCGCGCCTCACGCAAGGGGGTCGGACGACCGGCCTGGTTGGGGGCGTGTCGGTGTAGGCGCCCCCGGCGTTGGATGAGCAGGTCGACGGGGGCCAGGTCGGTGTAGAGACGGTCGAAGTCCAGGTCCAGGGACTGTTCCAGTACCTGCGTAGCGATCACGAGGAGGCGCTCCGGCCGGGCGGGGTTGCGCTGGGTGCGGTCTTCTCCCGGCCCCAGAGCATCCCGCAGCCGTGTCTCCAGGGAGAGACGGTCGCGTGGCAACAACTTCCCGTGCAGGAGGACCACTTCTTCGGGTCGCCAACCGCGCTTGCTGGCCCGCTCACATACCTCGGAGTAGAGATCGTGGGCCGAGTCGACCCGATTGCGGATCACTGCGGTGCACCCTCCGTCGGCGGCCTCGCGGAGAATGAGGTCGGCCAGTGCTGCCGGTCCGGGGTCACGGACGAGGTCCAGGCGGGTGTGCTGCGGAGCGGGTGCCTCGTCGGGTCGCACACCGGTGACTCGGCCCCCTCGGTCGATCAGAGTGACGGGACCCCCGGCCCGGAGTGGACGCGGCTGGGCACGATGGCCCCGGCACCAGGCGTCGGCTACAGCCTGCCGGGCGCCGCTCGGAAGGGTGGCGGAGAGCACCACCACCGAGGCTCCGGCATCCGCGAGCCAGCTGACAACGGCCTCCAGGAGCCTTTCCTGGAACAGCTCGTATGCATGGGCCTCGTCGATGATCACCGTCTTGTTGGCGAGACCGAAGAGCCGGAGAAACCAGTGTTCTGACGCCTGGGCGGCCAGGACGACCTGATCCACGGTGCCAATACCGAACGTGGAGACCACGCCAAGGCACCTACGGAGGTACCACGGGTCGAGGACGGGCCGGCCTGGCGGCTCCGGATCGTCCGCGGAGGACAGGGTGTCCTCGATGAACGGCAGACAATCGGTCGCACGTTCGCGGCCAGACCTCCGCTTCCCGGCGTCGAGCAACCGATGGACGGCCGGGGAGGCTTCCGCCGTGCTGTGGACAATCGCCAAGTTGACGTCCGTAGGGGTGCCGAATGCTCGGGTGAGGAAGGAGAGGTACTCGGCGGCAGCCTGATCGGTCCCTGCTCGGGTGGGCATTGCCGCGTACAGCCCGTGGTAGCCGTTGACGCGAGCGAGATGATGGGCGTACCACAGGGCGAGGCTTGTCTTCCCCGCCCCGGTGGAACCTTCGACGATCACCAGCGCGGGGCCGTCGTTGGGCGCGGCCCTCATGGCAGCGGCCTGGAACGGGCGGGGGACGGGTGCCTCAGGGAAGAGTTCTGCCCACTCCGCAGGTCCGGGCACCCAGGAGTGCAGACGCAGCTTGCGAAGAGCGGCTTCCGCCTGCCGTTGCGAAGCCTTCCACCACTGCTCCACGGTCTGAGTGAGGAGGCGGTAGTTGAAGAGGGTCTCGTCGGAGGCGATCCAGTCGGCCATCACGACCAGACCCGCGAACAGCGGCAGTGACACGGGGCGTTCGAGGGTGGTGCGCTCGGGCAGGCGTTCCAGGTCGACTCCGAACAAGCGGGCAAGGGTCTCGATCATGTGCCGGTAGTACGGGTCCCAGCCGTCCGGCCGAGCCGCGCGAGCTGCTCTGTGAACGGTCTCAAGGTGGGGAATGTGGCCGTGGTGGCCGCCCAGGAGCAGCGCCATGCGGTGGAGACCACGGCCGCGGCCCGCCTCACCCTTGCCTCCGCAGTGTCGGCAGGTACAGCCGAGCAGGCGCGGCAGGTGATGGGCCGTGACGTGCTCGTGCCCCACCCAAGGGGCGGATCCCGATTCCTCCGGCAGAGGCAGTCCTGCCGCACGCGCCTGTGCGCGCCACGTCCTCCCGGCCTGTCGCATCCGCGAGCGGACCCAGCGCCCCCTGCCGAACTGGTGGAGGAAGCCGACGGACGCCTTGCCCAGGTCGTGCAAGGCGGCGTAGAACATGGCGTTCCTCCGCGCCACCGTTTCGTCTCCGGCGCCAAGGGCCTCGACGAGACGGTCACGTACCGGCTGTGCGAGATAGTTGTCCCACAACTCGCCTGTGACCGCGCCCACATCGAGCATGTGAGCGAGCAGCGGATTCCAACTCCCCTCGCCACGGCGGTCACTGACTCCACGCCGGTCCGTCTTGCCCCAGATAAGTATCCACCCGAGACCGATTTTCCGGGAATCCCTCATCTGATCACCCCGCCACTGCTAGCGTCCGACACATGCCAAATGATCAGCCGACAACGATGTACCGAGGTTCAGGCGATGCCTCGAATCCGGTATGGCGGTGGGATCCACGCACGCAAGCGTGCCAGCCGGCACTGACAGTGGACGAAGCCTCCGGCAGAGCTGTCGTCAGGCTGATGAGCCTGGTGGATCTCCTGCGCAACGCGGACCGGGTCCTCGCGCTCTCGGGTTCAACCGCGGGGGAAGATGTCGCCGTCTTCGAGTACCTGCTGGCGATCCTCTACTCGTCGGATCACGTCCCCACCTCGCCCGAGGAGTGGAGCCACTGGGTCGAGGGCCAGGAGTCGCTGAGTCCGGCAGCCGACTGGCTTGCTGGTGAGCCGGACGACCGATGGGACCTCTTCCATCCGGAGCGGCCGTTGGGACAGAACGCACAACTCGCGCCCTTCCTCGACGGCCACGGGGTGGGGCATGCACAGCTCGTCATCGAACGCGCAGGCGACTACAACCAGTTCTTCGACAAGTCCCATCTGCACGACCCCGATCCGATGCGGCCGGATGTCGCGCTCAGGGCGATGCTCGCCCAGCACGCCTACGGTCTCGGCGGCAGGGCGATGGCCAAAGCGGGCTGGCGGGGGCCGCAGTTGACCTACCAGGCCGTCGGGCGGCTCGGTTCCCGTATCCGGGTGATCGCGATGGGGCCGACGCTCGGCGACACGCTTCGGCTGAACCTCGTCCCCGGCAGGGACCCGCAGCCGACCTTCAACTACTCCTGGACGGACGGGCGCCGACGCCGGCGCACCTTCCGTTCCGGGAAGGAGCCGCGCCTCCCCGACGGCCGGGCGGACCTGCACTCCTTCCTCGGAAGGTCGATCCTGTTGCGACCCGTTCTGGTCGACGGTCGGCTGATGGTCGACCGGGTGCTGATGGCCGCCGGCGAACTGCTCGCCCCGCTGCCCCCTGCGTACTTGCAGGACGCCGTGCTGACGCGGTCCGGGAACTACGAAGGGCCGCTGCGCCCGAGTGTCGACCGGGCGGTCTGGCAAGAGGCTCACGCGCTGTACGCGTCGGCCGCGGACCGGACCAAGGGCGCGGACCTGTACGACCGCCTCGCCGACCTGCCCGACAGGTCGGTGAGCCTGTGGGCAGTGGGACTCGTCTCTCGCAAGTCAGCCGCCGTCAGGTGGGTGTCGGACTCGTTCCCGTACACGTCGAGTCTGCGGGTCGACCTGAAGTGGGCGGCCGACGAGGGATCGGCGATGTGCGAGTACGCGGCGAAAGCGCTGTGGTCGGCGGCGGTCGCCGCCCGTGAGGCGGCGTACCCGAATGCCAAGCCGGCGGACCGAAAGCCGCAGACTGCCCGGTTCAACGGATCGCGTGAGATGTGGGCCGGGGCCGCCGCTCCCTTCCACGCGCTGCTCGACGCGGTGAACGCGAACCAACGACCCGACGCCGGGCCGTTGGAAGCGTTCGGACGGGAGATCCGGACGACCATGCGGAACGCCCTGCGGTCCCGCCTGGCCTCGCTGCCGCCCGGCGAGCGCGGGATGAGGGCCCGGATCCAGGCCGAGATGCGGCTCAAGCAGATGCTGAATGCCACGAAGTGCCCCGCCTACCTCAAGGGGAATCCCCATGACTGATCCGCAGTTGCCCCCGGAACTGCAGGCCCTGATCGCGGAGAGTGTCGACGACGTAGCTGGGGCGCCCAAGGGCACGGCCACTCATGAGCGCCCTCGGTCCGAGCAGCTCAGCCGCTACCTGTGCCGCCTGGTGTGGTCGCACGACACCGGTGCACTCGCCGACCTGAGGCGGCCCGAAGCCCTGACCGAGCCGAGGCTGATCGCTGCCAACTTCGCAGAGGAGGAGGAGCAGCGGCTCGCCTACGAAAAGGTGGCGTTCCTCTTCGCGCGCTTCCATGCCGGCCGGAGCAGAGCGCTTTCCGGCTCAGGGTCAACAGGCCGCGCGCTCCGCCGTATCGGCAGTCCGGGCGGAAGGGGCCCCAATGATCCTGGGGCCACTCGGCTCCTCGACCGGTTGGTGGCCTCGCACGAGCTCCCCTTGCGGCACCTGCAGCACGCGATCGAGCGCGCCCGCGCCTGTGACGTGACGCCCCCGTCCTGGGCGCGGCTGGCGGACGACCTCACGAAGTGGCGGTCACCCGGCGGGTCGGTCGCCTACGACTGGGCCCGCGACTTCTACACCCCCGTTTTCCCTTCGAAGAGGAACGACTGACAACGTGACGATCATTCGCAGCGACGCCGTGTACGAACAGCTCGGTTGCCACCAGTTCCTCTCCCTCCACGCGCTCGAAAGCCTGGTGGCAGTGCTGCCGGTCCGCGATGAGAACGGGATGGCGAAAATCATCCCGTTCGGTGGCGAGACACGGAACCTGATCACGTCGCAGGCGCGACGGCGGGCGGAACGAACGCTCGGCCGTGACCGTGCGAACGCGGGCGAGGGGGCGCTGGCCGGCTACACGATGGGGATGCGCACCCGCGAGTGGGCACTTCTCGCCACCGACGCACTCTGCGCTCTGGGCTGGGAGCGGGGCGAAGCCCTCCCGACCGCCAAGGCCGTTCTGGAGGGCGTGGGGCTCAAGTTCGGGGACAAGGAACGCACCCGCGACCTTACCAAGGTGCTGGTCTTCGCTCCCGAGGACGCCGGAGAGAAGCTGGCCGCTTCCATCGACGCCAAGCGGGACGTCGTGGCCGAGTGGGTCAAGGAGTTCGAAGCCGCACGTGAGGAGGCAAAGAGCAGCTCCCGGGGCAGGAAGCGGGCGGCTGCGGAAACCGAGTCGCCGGCCGATGGCGAGGGGGGCGCAGGCGAGGAGCGCATCCCTCCCCTGCCGAGGGAGGTACGTGCCGGGGTGCTCACGGCACTCGCGCCCAGGGACGCCATCGACATCGCGTTGTACGGGCGCTTCCTCGCCGAGATCGCGGACTCACCCAATGTGGACGGTGCTGTGATGACCGGCCCCGCTTTCACCGTGCACAGGGCCAACCAGATCGACGACTTCTACAGCGCCGCGGACGATGCCAAGGTCCGGCGCAAGGCGAACGCCCTGGACTTCCTGGACGCGGCGGACGATGCGGGCGCGGGGATGACCGGTTACCAGTCCCTGATCTCGGGGACGTTCTACCGGCACGCGGCACTGGACCGGGTGCAGCTGCGGAACAACCTGGCGGCCGGCGGGATGCCACCTGAGGAAGTGGACGAGGCCGCCCGCGCGGCGGAGCGCCAGTTCGTAGAGGCATTTGTCGACGCCATGCCCCACGCGAAGAAGAACACCACCGCTTCCACGGGCTCCCTACCCAAGCTGGTCCTGGCCTTCGAGGGGGCGCGCCCGTTCAACTACGCCGCGGCCTTCGAATCGCCGATCGACGAGCGGGCAGGGGGCGGAGTCGCTCTTGCGGCCGCCCGCAGGCTCCTCGCGCAGCACCGTCTGGTCACCCTTAAGCGCTTCGACATCGGCGGGGGGCGCGTCCTCACCTACGACCTGGGCATCCAAGAGCTGCTGACTGAACTCGCAGGCCAGGAAGGGGCACTCGTCGCCACCGAGGCGGTTTCCGTCGAGGAAATGACCGCCCCGTGAGCTCGTACGTACTCCTGGCCCGATTGGCCGGCCCTCTCCAGTCCTGGGGGCTGAGCTCACGGTTCGACCAGCGGGACACACACCTCAGGCCCACCAAGTCAGGCTTCATCGGGCTGCTCGCCGCCGCCGCCGGGTTCAACCGGGAGGATCCGATCACGCCGCTCGACGAACTCCGGTTCGCAGTGCGTGCCGACCGGCCCGGTACCCCAGTGGAGGACTACCACACCGTCGGCGGTGGACGATATCCCCTTCGCCCTCGTGACCTGATCACCGACCACCGGCTGAACCGGACGACGGCTCCCCTCTTCGACAACATGCCCGGGCGGGCGTTCGGCGTCATGCCCGGCCCCTCCGTCGGCGGGTGGTACGGGGCGCCCAAGGGCATCGCCCCCGATCCGAACAGTGGCCAGCTCCTCCCCCGGACGGGGCACCGCAACCCGATCATCACCAACCGCTCCTACCTCGCGGATGCCCAGTTCGTCGCGGCGGTCGAGCATGAGGACAAGCAGATGCTGGACGAGTTGGCCGTGGCTCTGGAACAGCCTCGGCGCTTCCTCTGGCTCGGACGGAAATCCTGCCCGCCCGCAGGAGAGATCTCCGGTGGGGTACACCCCGGGTGCATCGAGGAGGTCCTCGCTGCCGCCCGCCTGCTCCCGCAGGCCACCTCCGAACAGCCGTGGACCTGGGTCGAGGTGGCACCCGGCACCACTGGCGCCTCAAGGATCAACGACCAGCCGGTCAGTTTCCACCCCACCCACCGCAGCTACGCGCCCCGCTGGGAACGACGCGTGTACATCGAACCGGGCCAGTCCATCGGATGGGAGCACCTGCTATGACCACGGCCTCCACTGCCATCGCACGCTTCGTGGCCTGTCACAGCGTCCTCCACCTCGACGCCCGCCATGTTCTGGCGCAGAAGGCCGTTCTCGACCCCCACATCATGCATCGCCTGGTGATGTCGGGATTCAACGGGTGGATCACCCCGAATGAGCCGGACCCACGGGCCCAGATGGGCATCCTGCACGTCTGGTCACTGGACCTGAAGAACAACAGGCTGGTCCTGATCGTGCAGTCCCGCGTCCAGCCGGACTGGTCGTTCGTCCCCCGAGCGGCTCTGACCGACGACATCACCACCCTGCCGGTCGACATGGCGGTCCGCGCCGGAGAGGCGTACGCCTTCCGGATCGTGGTGAACCCCACGCGCCAGCGTGGCACGCGCGAGCACGACCGCGCACCCCGTAAACGGCTGTCCGACACGACCCCCGGTCATGTCCGGCGGTGGTTTGCCGATCGCCTCCAGGCCGAGGGCGAGGAACGTGTGAGTCCCCTCGGTGTTCGTCGTATCGGGGCGCACGGGGTGACAGACTCCATGGTCGTGCGCATGCTGCCCAAGCTGAGCCTGACAGCCAAGCACCAGGGCGCCAGGATCGGCCGCGCGGAGCTGAAGGGGGAGCTGACCGTGACCGACCCCGAGGCATTCGTCGACGCCCTTGCCAACGGCGTCGGCCGGGCCCGCTCCTACGGTGCGGGACTGCTTCTGGTTCGTTCCCCGGGCAGTGTCTGATGGAGCAGGATCCGCCGAATCACGGCCGGGCCGCCACGCCCGGAGCGGGTTTCCACGACCGAGCACCGGGTTTGTCCTGCTACCTCGCCGAGGCCGTCGGGCACCAGCTCGCCCTGGACGGGCTCGCCGCCCTCGCGCTCCGCGTGGCGACCCCGGTGGTCGTCCTGGAACCGGCACACAACGACTGGTCGAAGCTCTGCGGGAACCGCGTGATCATCAGAGAGGTGTGAGCACCGCCGACTACTGGGTTAATGAGTTCACTGACACCAGTGGCAGGCGGCGTATCCGACGCTGAGCAGCACCAGCATATTGCGCCGCCGCGCCTCCTCGAAGGCCTCCGGTGTCCAGTCGACGGGGTTGTCGGCATGCTCAAGCAGATACGGCGAGGTCACGCCAGCCAACCGATTCATGCGATTCAGCCTCTCACAGCACCAGGCGTGACCAGCGAGGCACTGAAGAGCCCACCTCGCTTGGCCGAATTGCACTTATGCGCCATCACGTGGTGGGCGCCCCATTCCTCTGGGAGTAGCCATCGAACTCTTCACGACCTTCCTCCGAGTCGGGCGGCTCGACGCCTCGGAACAGTAGGCTTGATGCAGCAGCCCCGGACCTGCCGAGGCCTCTCGAAGGACGTGCACCATGACCGCCGAGATGGTGGCGCCCGCGTGGATGCATACACAGATCAGCGCGGAACAGTACGACTCCTGGTCCGAGGAACAGTGCGCCGGCATCGAGGTCGTGGACGGGATGGTCGTCGTGAGCCCGCGCGCCTCCAAGCGCCACAATCGGCTGGCCCGCATCCTGGCCAACGCCCTGGACGCCGCCGCAGGCCCGGACTGGAACGCGGACACGGACTTCGACGTCCGCCTGCAGGACGTTCCGCTCACCAACCGCCGCCCGGACGTCATCGTCTACCGCGCGGAAACCATCGACCTCACGCCCACCCGCCCCAGCACGTGCTCCTGATCGTCGAGGTCGTGTCGCCGGGCTCGGAGACCACCGACCGGATCGTGAAGGTGGACCAGTACGCCAAGGCGGGCATCCCCTTCTACTGGCGCATCGAGCAGGCCGCCACCGGCTCCCGATCGTCTACACCTACGTTCTCGACCCCGCCATTACGACCTACCGGGACGGCGAGATCTTCACCGGCACCGTGAGAGCCACCGCCCCGTTCTCCGCCACGGCCGACCTCGGGACCCTGTGAGGAATCAAGAGCCGACCACAGTCAGCACCGCAACGATCCCGGCGCTGGCCTCAATCGCGCAGAACGACCGCTCAACTCGCTCTGCCACGACAAGCTGACCAGCCGCTCCTATCCTCTGAACGATGACGCCGCCTACAGTGCATGCCACGCCTACCACCGCCCCACGGCCAAGCACGCTCCCCGGCAAAGAAACAGCAAAGCCCCTCTGACACTGCAGGTCAGGAAGCGTGCTCTCCGCGCGAGCGGAGGTGATCCGAGGGCCTCGTTGTCCATGGAGGCGACGAGTGCGTGCTCTCCGCGCGAGCGGAGGTGATCCGGAGATTGCGTAGGAGCTGAACGCTCCGGTGCTGTGCTCTCCGCGCGAGCGGCGGACGAAATCCTGGCCCTCAAGGTGCTGCCTGACGGCGAAGTAGTGATCGGTATTTCACTTCGGCGAAGCCGTCAGTTGCTCCCGGATCCAAGCGTCGATCTTGTGGCTCAGTTCTTCATCGTACGTGGCCATACTGGCGCTTCCTGTGAACACACCAGGTCGGAGCTACCTGGTTGTCTAATGCAGTGGCACCAGTGGCAGGCGGCGTATCCGAACGCTGAGCAGCACCGGCACATCGCGCCGCCGCGCCTCCTCGAAGGCCTCCGGTGTCCGAGGCCACCAGTCGACCGGGGCGTCGCCGTGCTGGAGGAGGTAGGGCGAGGTCACGCCAGCCAGGCGGTTCATACGATCCAGGCTCTCACAGCGCCACTGCCCTGACGGCTTGCGCGCAAGCCCTGCCCCGCCGACCGATTCGCGCTGGTGGGCCATCACGTGACGGACACGGGCCGCCCCATTCGTACCCGGCACTCTTGCGGACGATGGACTTCTGCTCCCGCCCGGACGGGGTTCCGACAGGCTGCCGTGTTCCGCGGAGTCCGTGCCCGCAGCACGATCCGCTCGGCCTCGTCGGCCACGTCCTCGACGACCAGCGGGGACAGTCCCGAAAACACCGTCTGCACAAGCTCGTCGACATCTCTCACGGATGTCGACGACCTCTCATGACGCTCCGTCACCACCGGACGTAGGACAGGGTCGCGCTCGTCGGACGGCCCGCCCGCGGGGGCTTGCAACGCCGATACATGTGCGGAGCCGGGCCGTCAGCCGGGCTGGACGGTGACGGTGCACAGGCGCTTGGTGGCCCGGGTCAGAGCTACGTACAGGTCCCTTTCCCCGCCGGGGCGGGCCGTGCTGATTTCCTCGGGGTCGATGACGACGACGCCGTCGAACTCCAGGCCGCGGGCCTCGGACGCCGGGACGACGCGTGCGTGGTCAGCGATGCCCTGGGCCGCCGCCAGCTCGCTCGCCCTGCTGTCGGCGCAGATCACCCCGAGCAGCTCGTCCGGGTGCTCGGTGCTCTGGGCGCGGAGTTCCTGAACGACGGTCGCGGCCATCCCGTCCGCAGGTGTGGTCACGGTGCGAGGGGGCTCACCGCTTCGCAGGGACCGTGTGGGCTTCTGGTCGGGAGCGATCCGCGTGAGCAGGTCGCGGACGCTGTCCAGGATCTCCTGCGTGGTGCGGTAGCTGACGGTCAGGTTGTGCAGTTTGAACCGTGGGAGGACGTGCGGGCTCAGCGCTTCCTTCCAGTCGCGTGCCGTCGCGACCGGGCCCGCCTGGGCGAAGTCGCCCACCAGCGTCATCGCCTTTGCCGGGCAGCGGCGGACGATCATCCGCCACTGCATGGCGGTCAGCTCCTGCGCCTCGTCGACGACGACGTGCCCGTACGTCCGCTCCGGGGGGCCGTCGACCAGGCTCGCGGCCTCGTCCAGCAACGGCACATCGGCGTCGGTCCACGGGTCCCCGGGACCGCGCAGCAGAAGGGCGCGCTCCTGCGCGGTCAGGCGGGGCAGGTGCTCCGCGAGGGCATCGGCGTCCGTCAGCAGCGCCTTGACGAGGTCACCGGCCACCAGGCGCGGCCACAACACCTCGACCGCTGCGTCGACGTCGGCGTCGGCGAGGAGATCGGCCCGGAGGGCGTCCAGGTCCAGTTCGTGGACCGGACCCGCGTCGGCCGCACCCTCGGCACGGCGCTGGGCGGCGCCCGTGAACCGGTCGAGGTCGAGGCCCGTCATCTTCTCCGCGTCGGCGTCGATCTGCTCCAGCAGGTCGCCCATGTCCCGTTGCATCGCGTCGGTGACGGCCTCGACCAAGAGCTCCTTGAACGCCTGGCGCGCAGGGTTGTGCCCCGATGCCGCGCCCAGGGCGGCCTTGCGGGCCGTGGCGACCTCCTCGTCGGGCAGGCGGACCCGTTCCGGTCCGACCCGTACGGTGAAGTCCCCGCCTGGGGCCTGGTGGACGCGCAGCAGGCCGGCCAGGCCATCGGCGAGGTCGGAGCGGCCCTTCAGACGCGCCGTCTCGAAGGGGCCTGCTGTGTCCGCGGACACGCCGGCCAGCTCCCGGAGGGTCGCCAGCACGACGTCGTTCTCTCCGAGGGAGGGAAGGACCTGGGAGATGTAGTCGAGGAACCGGGTGTTCGGGCCCACCACCAGGACGCCCTCCTCCGCGGCGCGGGGGAACGCGTACAGGACGTAGGCCGCCCTGTGCAGGGCGACCACCGTCTTGCCGGTGCCGGGCCCGCCCTGCACCACGGTCACCCCGCGGTGCGCAGAGCGGACGATCTCGTCCTGCTCGGCCTGCAACGTCGCGACAGCCGCTTGCATCGTGCCCGTACGCCGTGCCGACAGCGCCTCGACCAGCGGGCCGTCCCCCACGACGTCCTCGTCGGTCGGGACGGACCCGTCCAGCAGCTCGTCGCTCACCGAGGTGACCGTGCGCTCCTCGATGCGCAGGTGCCGGCGGCGGCGCAGGCCCATCGGGTGGACCGGGGTCGCCTCGTAGAAGGGCCGGGCCGCATTGGCGCGCCAGTCCACGAGCAGAGGGATGTCGTCCTCCTCCGTTTGCAGCCCGATCCGCCCGATGCGCAGAGCCATGCCGTCCGCCCAGTCGATGCGCCCGAAAATCAGCCCTGTTTCGGCGCCCTCCAGCTGGCGGATTTCCTTGGCCAGACGCTCGGCGGTGTTCTCTCTCTCATACGCCTCTTCGGGGCTGTCCGCCGGGGCCTTCAGCACGCTCGCGCGCTGGACGCGCGCCTCGGAAAGCCGCTCGGTGAGCAACTTGTACACGGAGGCCACATAATCCTGCTCCAATGCAACCGCACGCGCAGCGGGATCATTCATTTCCGACAACGGGCAATCCTTCGGTTTGTACGGTGGAGCGGGGCTCGGGGCTGCGGGCCACTTCCTGGTCCCGTTCCGGTGCCGTGGCCTTCTTCTTTCCGGTCGGGCGCAGAGCGATGACCAGTACGGCGGTGGCGATGAGGGCGATGATCATGATCCAGACGGCGCCGACGTGCATGGAGTGGATGAACGCACGGTCGGCGGCCTGGGCGAGGGAGGGCCGGTCGAGGGTGGCGGCGACGTGCCGGGCCTGTTCCGCGGACACCCGGACGCTGTCCTGGTGCGCCGCCGGCACATCGCCCACCGCGGGCTCGACCGCGCCTCGATACGCGATCGACATGATCGTGCCGCCGACAGCGATCCCGATCACGCTGCCGGCCTGCCGCGCGGTATTGGTGACCGCCGACCCGGCGCCGGACTGCTCCAGCGGCAGACTGCTGATCAGTGCCCCGGTCACCGGGGCCATCACCAGACCGACGGAAAGACCCTGTACCAGCAGCAGGACCTCGATCCAGACCAGTGGGGTGTGCACGCCGAGGAACCCGACCGCACCGAAGCTCAGCGCGGCGACCGTGAGGGCCGGCAGGGCGACGGGGCGCAGCGACCACCGGCTGACCAGGCGTGCTCCCAGGGGGGCGCCCACGGCGGCGCCGACCGCGGTGGGGACGTTGGCCAGGCCGGCCTTCATCGGCGAGTAGCCCAGCGCGCCCTGCAGGTAGAAGGCGTTGTAGAAGGTGATGGCGGCCACGCAGAACAGCAGCAGCAGCATCGATGCGTTACCGCCGCCGAACATCCGCTGCGCGAGCATCCGCGGATCGAAGCTCGGCGTCCTGGCCCTCAGCTCGACGACCACGAAAGTCGCCAGCAACACGACCCCGACCGCGACCGGCGCCCAGACGTCCCAGCGGCTCCAGGTGTCCACCTGCCCCGCGCGGATCAGACCGTAGGTCAATGCTGCGAGTCCGCTGATCGACAGCAGGATTCCCGCCGGGTCCAGCGGCCGTACCGTGGGACTGCGGAAATTGGGGACCAGCAGGGCCACACCCGCCAGTGCGACGGCTGCAATGGGCACGTTGATGAGGAAGACCGAACCCCACCAGAACTTGCCGAGCAGGAGCCCCGCCAGGACCGGCCCGGCCGCCATCCCGACACCGGTGGAGGTCGAGGAGATGGCGATCGCGGTGGCCCGTCCGGGGCCGGTGAAAGTCCACAACAGGATCGCGAAGTTGGCCGGCATGATCAGCGCCGCGCCGACGCCCATCGCGGCCCGGGCGGCAATCAGCTGATTCGCATCACCCGCATACGCCGCCCACATCGAGGCCACGGCGAAGACCGCCAGACCGATTGCCAGGACGTTCCGGTGGCCGAAACTGTCGCCCAGCGCGCCCGCGGTGAACATCAGCGTGGCGAAGACCAGGGTGTATGCGCCGGTGGCCCATTGCAGCTGACCGGGGTCGGCGCCCAGGCCGCGGACCGGGTCCGCAAGGGTCTCCAGCGTCGTACTCAGGACAGTATTCTCCAGCCAAATCAGCAGTGAACACAGCATGAGAGTGGCGAGAATCAAACGCTGCCTGGATTTCGGCAGCGTCGGCGGCGTGGTCATGAACACCTTTGAGTTTCGGTCGGCAGAAACCTGAACGACGGGGACTCTAAACAGCCCCAACAACACTGTCAAGTTTCTGGCCCTTGTCAAGACTGTTGCGACCGAACCGGCTTTATGCCTGCATTGGATTTGCGGTTCGAATAGTTTTATGCCTCCGGCGGATTTACCGGCCGAGAATTTCACACCCGCGTCGGATTGCGACTCGGCGGATTTTCTGCCTCCAGGCGCGGGCGCCGATGCGATCGGCGGTCAGCGTCCCGCTCGCTGACCGCCGATCACGCCTGGCGCCGGAAACTACCCGACCGCATCGAGCCAGCGGCGCAGGTGCGCAGCGGTCTCCGCCGCCCGTTCCTCGATGATCGAGAAGTGGTCCGACTCGATGTGCTCGGTCGGTCCGCGATGTTGCCAGTCGGGGACAGGGTCGACGTCCCCGAATCCGCTCAGCGTCACGGTGGCCCGCAGGTCCAGCGTCGGCGCTGCGATCGGCTCGGCCTCGCGCTCGGGGTATATCTGCGCATAGCCGCCGAGGGCCACCAGGCCGTGATCGTCCACCGGGGTCAGTGCGTTGTCCCGCGACAGGATCTGCCCCAGCGCGTCGGTGAGCACGAGGCGGTTGAGTTCGACGTCGTGCGTCGAATAGGTGTCGATCATCGCGACGCCCGCGAGCTCGTGGCCGTCGTCCTCCAGCCGCCGGGCGACCGCATGGGCGACCGCACCACCGACCGAATAGCCGACGAGCGCCACCGGGGCCCTATGTTCCAGTGCCACGGCCGCGGCGAGGCTCTCGATCGCCGCCGCCCAGGTCGCCGGCAGGTCGTCGCCCACGCGCGTGCCGGGCAGCGGGAGCGCGCTGACCTGCCGATCGGGGCCCAGTTCGCGGGCCAGGCGGGCGAACTGGTGCGGGCCCGAGCCCGGCAGGAACGAGGGAACGCAGATCAGTGCCGGTGCCGCGGCGCCGCGCGCCAGGAGCTTCGCAGCCGGGCGCTGTGCGGCGGCCTCGGCGGCGGCGTACGTGGGCATCAGCGCCGAGCCCGCGGTCAGCAGGGGCATCGCTCCTGCCAGCTCACCCCGGCGATGCGCCGCCGACACCAGGTCGGTGATCGTGCCACGTACGCCGGAGGGTGCCTGATCGGCCACGCCGGTCCCGG
This sequence comes from Streptomyces sp. CNT360, assembly GCF_000424785.1. Classification (NCBI taxonomy): domain Bacteria; kingdom Bacillati; phylum Actinomycetota; class Actinomycetes; order Kitasatosporales; family Streptomycetaceae; genus Streptomyces; species Streptomyces sp. CNT360. Next base: position 766,935 of record NZ_AUKO01000001.1, read on the forward strand.
GTTCCTCGATCCGCGAGCGCACCAGCTTCGCCACATCGGCGGCGGTCGGGTGGTCGAAGACCAGCGTGGACGGCAGCGTCAGCTCGGTCAGCTGGGCCAGCCGGTTGCGGAACTCGACGGCACCCAGGGAGTCGAAGCCGAGCTCGGTGAACGGCGCGTCCGGGTCGATCGCGTCGCCGGACACGTGGCCCAGGACCGCCGCGGCGACGTTGCGCACCTCCCGCAGGATCACGCCGTCGCGGTCCGCGTCCGGCAGCGCGGCCAGCTGCCGCGCCAGGCTGGCACCGGCGCTCGTGCCGACCGGGGGCACCCGGACCATGCCGCGCAGTACCGCGGGCAGGGTGCCGCCGCGCGCCAGGCCGGTGAGCGCCGCGGTGTCCAGCAGCGCTGTCACGGGTGTCGCCCGGTCGGTCGCGAGCGCGTTGTCGAACAGCGCCATCCCGGACTCCGCGTCGATCGGCACCAGGCCCAGCCTGGCCCGGATCTGGCGGACGTACTGCCCGGCGCCCTCCCCGCTGAGGAGTTCCGCCATGCCGACGGTCCACAGGCCCCAGGCCAGCGAGTGCGCGGGCAGGCCCGCGGACCGCCGCATCCGGGCCAGCGCGTCCAGCGCGCTGTTCGCGGCGGCGTAGTTGCCCTGTCCCTGTCCGCCGAGCAACGGCGCCGCGGACGAGAACAGCACGAACGCCGACAGGTCCAGGTCGCGGGTCAGCTCGTGCAGGTGCAGCGCCGCATCGACCTTCGGCGCCAGCACCCGTGTCGTCTGCTCGTCGGTGAGGGTGTCGATCGTGCCGTCGTCCAGGACGCCCGCCGCATGGATGACGGCGGTCAGCGGGGCGTCGCCGTCGATGCCGGCCAGCAGGTCCCGGACCGCGGTGCGGTCCGTGAAGTCGCACGCCTCGACCCGCACGTGGGCGCCGAGGCGGGTCAGCTCCGCGGCCAGCTCGGCGGCGCCGTCCGCGGCGGCACCGCGCCGTGACGCCAGCAGCAGCCGCCGGGTGCCGTGCGCCGCGGCCAGATGGCGGGCGACGATCGCGCCGATGCCGCCGGTGCCGCCGGTGATGAGCACCGTGCCCTGGCCGAACGACGGAGCCGCGTCCGGCGCGGTGGCAGGCAGCTGCCGCAACCGCGGCGCCAGGATCCGCCCCTCGCGGACGGCCAGGTTCGGCTCGTCCTGACTCGCGGCGCCGGCCAGCGACGCGAGCGGCAGGGCGTCGCCGTCGTGGTCGACGAGCAGGAACCGCCCCGGGTGCTCGGCCTGTGCGCTGCGCACCAGGCCCGCCACGGCGGCCCCGACGAGATCGGGTTCCTCGCCGGGCAGCCCGGCGGCCGTACGGGTCACGACCGCGAGCCGGCCGGGATGGCCGAATCCTAGCCACTCCTGCAACAGCGCGAGCGTCCGCAGCACGCCGTCGTGTACGTCCGCCGCGCCGGCGCCGGTGCCGCGGGGTGCCGCCCAGACCACCGTGTCGGGAGCTTCCGGCAGGGCGGCGAGTTCCGCGAGACCGGCGCAGCTCGCCAGGGGCTCGGGGGCCACGACGGCCGCCGGGTCGCCGAGCACGACCGTACGTCCGGGGCGCCCGGGTTCCGCTGCGGAGCCTTCGGGCAGGGCCTCCCACTCAAGGTCGAGAAGCGGTGCTGCGCCGCGCAGCTTGGCCAGCGCGTCCCGCTCGATCGGGCGGAAGCGCACCGACTCCATGCTCAGCACGAGCCCACCGGTCTCATCGACCGCGTCCACGCAGAAGGTGTTCGGCGCGGTACGGGCGATGCGGGCACGCAGCGCACCCGGGCCGGTCCGGGCCGGCTGGACGCCGCCGAAAGCGAACGGGAGCGGCACCCGGCCGTCGGGCCCGCCCTCGGCGAGCCGGCCGACAGCCGCGTGGAATACGGCGTCCAGCAGCGCGGGGTGCAGCACGAAGCCGGTGGCGTCCTCGGCGGTTCCGGTGTCGAGCGCCAGGTCGACGAAGACCTCCTCCCCACGCGACCACGCGGCCCGTACCCCCTGGAACGCCGGGCCGTACCCGAAGCCGAGGCTGCCGAGCGCGAGGTACACCTGCTGCGCGTCGACCGGCTCGCCCGCGGCCGGAGGCCACGCCCGGGACCAGTCCGGCACCGCGCCGGGCGCCGCGGGCGCGAGCAGGCCGTGGGCATGCGGCACCCAGGCGTCGGCGGTACGGGCGTGGACGGTCACGGGCCGCTGCCCGTCCGCGTCGGGTTCGCCCACGGTGAGCTGAAGGTCCGCGGCGCCGTCGGCCGGAAGCATCAGCGGCTCGGCGAGCGTCAGTTCCGCCAGTCGCGGCACGCCGGTCCGGGCGCCGGCGGCCAGCGCCAGCTCCACGAACCCGGTGCCCGGCACGAGGACCGCGCCGGAGACGACGTGGTCGGCGAGCCACGGGTGCGTGCGTGGCGAGAGCCTGCCCGTGAACAGCCACTCGTCCTTGCCGGCGAGCTGCACCCGGGAGTGCAGCAGCGGATGGCCGGCGGCTTCGGCACCGGCGAGCGGCGCGGCGGCGGCCTCGGCGGGCCGCAGCCAGAAGCGCTCGTGCTCGAAGGGATAGGTGGGCAGCGTGATCCGTGCCTGCGGCCGGTCTCCGAAGTACGTCGCCCACCGCACCGGCCGGGCCGCGCAGTGCGCGGTGGCCAGCGCGGCGGCCAACTGCTCGGGTTCGGCAGTGGTGCGGCGGGAGCCCGCGACCGCCGAGGCGCGCGTCGCGGGGTCCGCCGCCACGGTGGCGCGGGTCATCGCCGTCAGCACCGCGTCCGGGCCCAGCTCGACGAACAGGCCCGCACCCGAGTCGAGCAGCGACCGCACCGCCGGGGCGAAGCGCACGGTCTGGCGCACCTGCCGTACCCAGTAGCCCGGCGTACTCAGCGCGTCGTCGGCGAACACGCCGGAGACCGTGGAGCACAGGGGGATGCGCGGCCGGTGGTACGTCAGGCCCGCGGCGACCTCCTCGAACTCGGTCAGCATCGGATCCATCGAGGCGGAGTGGAACGCGTGGCTCACCCGCAGCCTGCTGGTCTTGACGCCCTCGGTCTCCAGCCGCGACTCGACCGCCGCGACCGCCTCGGTGCCCCCGGAGAAGACCACCGCGTCGGGGGCGTTCACCGCGGCCAGCGAGAGGGCGGCGAAGGCCGGCTCGGCCAGCAGTCCCACGGCCCGCTCCTCCGGCACCGCGGCGGCCAGCATGCCGCCGCCTGCCGGCAGCACTCCCATCAGCCGCCCCCGGGCCGCGACGAGCCGGCACGCGTCGGCCAGCGACCACACCCCGGCCACGTACGCCGCGGCCAGCTCGCCGATCGAATGCCCGGCCACCGCATCCGGCGTGACGCCGAACGACTCGACGAGGCGGTACATCGCCACCTCGAAGGCGAACAGCGCGGGCTGCGCGTACTCGGTGCGGTCCAGCAGCGTCTCCGCGGCCGCGCCGCCCGCATCGGCCGGCGCGTCGAACATCACCTCCCGCAGCGGACGCTCCAAGTGCGCGTCGAACTCCGCGCACACCTCGTCGAGCGCAGTCGCGAAGGCCGGGAACTCCCGGTGAAGACCGGCGCCCATCCCGGCCCGCTGCGCGCCCTGCCCGGTGAACAGGAATGCCGTACTGCCTGCCGGACCAGCGCCGTTGACGACGCCAGGACCCGGCTCGTCCACCGCCAGCCGCGCGAGGCCCGCCAGCAGCGTCTCCCGGTCAGGGCCCACGACGGCGGCGCGCTGCTCGAGTTGCGCGCGGCGCAGCGCCAGCGTCGCCGCGACGTCGGCCAAGGCGAGCTCCGGACGTTCGCACAGCGCGTCGTGCAGCCGGCGCGCCTGGGTCCGCAGTGCGGCGGGCGTCCGCGCGGACAGCAGCAGCGGCAGGGCCGCCGGGCACAGCGCCCCGGCCGGCGCCGGCGGGCCCGCGGGCGCCTCTTCGAGGATGACGTGCGCGTTGGTCCCGCTGATCCCGAACGACGACACACCTGCCCGGCGGGTACGCTCCCCAGCCGGCCACGGCTCGGCCTCGGTCAGGATCCGTACCGCCTCCTGCGGCCACTCCACGTGCGGCGACGGCGCGTCCACGTGCAGGGTGGACGGCAGCGTCTCGTGCCGCAGCGCCTGCACCATCTTGATCACACCGCCGACGCCGGCGGCGGCCTGCGCGTGCCCGATGTTCGACTTCAGCGACCCGATCCGCAGCGGCTCGGCGCGGTCCTGCCCGTAGGCGTTGATCAGTGCCTGTGCCTCGATCGGGTCGCCCAGCGTGGTGCCGGTGCCGTGCGCCTCCACCGCGTCCACATCGGCCGCGGCCACCCCGGCGTTGGCCAGGGCCCGCGCGATCACCCGCTCCTGGGACGGGCCGTTCGGTGCGGTCAGGCCGTTGCTCGCGCCGTCCTGGTTGACCGCGCTGCCGCGGATCACGGCCAGCACCGGGCGCCCGTTGCGCTGCGCGTCGGACAGCCGCTCCAGGGCGAGCACACCGACGCCCTCGGACCACGCGACACCGTCCGCGGTGCTCGAAAACGCCTTGCAGCGCCCGTCCGGCGACAGCGCCCGCTGCCGCGAGAACTCCTGGAACAGCAGCGGGGTCGACATGACCGTCACCCCGCTGGCCAGGACCAGCGACGCGTCCCCGACGCGCAGCGCCTGCACCGCCTGGTGCAGGGCCACCAGCGACGACGAACAGGCCGTGTCCACCGTCACCGCGGGCCCCTCCAGGCCCAGGGCGTAGGACACCCGGCCGGAGACGACGCTGCCGGCCGACCCGGTCGCCAGATAGCCTTCCGCGGCGCCGTCGGCGGCCTCGCGCGCCGTGTAGCCGTAGTCCTGGTACATGACGCCCGCGTACACCCCGGTGTCGCTGCCGCGCAGGGCGACCGGGTCGATGCCGGCGTCTTCGAGCGCTTCCCAGGACGCCTCGAGCAGCAGCCGCTGCTGCGGGTCCATCGCCGCCGCCTCTCGGGGGCCGATGCCGAAGAAGGCGGCGTCGAAGTCGCCCGCGGCGGGCAGGAAGCCGCCTTCCCGGGTGTAGATCTTGCCGGGTTTGCCGGGGTCGGCGTCGTACAGCTCGTCGACGTCCCAGTTCCGGTCGCCCGGGATCGTCGTGATCGCGTCGACGCGCCCGTCGAGGAGTTCCCAGAGCTGGTCGGGGTTCCCGACGCCGCCGGGGTACCGGCAGCTCATGCCGACGATCGCGATCGGCTCGTCCGCCCTGGGCCTGGCCGGGGCCGCGGTGGGGCGCGGCCGCGCCGGCGCCGAGCCGTCGACCCGGGTACGCAGGAAGCCGGCGACGGCGGCGGCGGTCGGATAGTCGAATACCAGCGTGGACGGTAGCTGGACGCCCGTGGCGGCGGTCACCTTGTTGCGGAACTCGACTCCGCCGAGGGAGTCGAAGCCCAGGTCGGTGAAGGGCACTTCGGGGTCGATGGCGTCGGCCGACTCGTGGCCGAGGACCGCGGCGGCGATCGCGCGCACCTCGTCGCGGATCAGCGCCTCCCACTGCTCGGCGGGGGCGTCGAGCAGCCGCTGGCGCAGCGGGCTGTCGGCGACGTGGCCACGCGCCGGTACGTGGATCAGGCCGCGCAGCACCGCGGGCAGCGTGCCCAGTCGGCCGAGCGCGATGAGGGCGGGGGTGTCGAGGAGCGCGGTCAGCAGCAGCGGCTCGTCCGTGTGCAGCGCACGGTCGAACATCCGCATGCCGGCGTCCGGCTCGATCGGGGCCAGGCCGAGCCGCGTGCGGATCCGGCGCTCCAGGTGGCCGGCGCCGGGGTCGTTCAACGCCTCGGCCATGCCGAGCTTCCACAGCCCCCAGGCCAGCGCATGCGCGGGCAGCCCGGAGCTACGGCGCACCTGGGCGAGCGCGTCCAGCGACGCGTTCGCGGCGGCGTAGTTGCCCTGACCCTGGCCGCCGAGGAGCGGCCCGGCGGAGGAGAACAGCACGAACGCCGACAGGTCCAGGTGGCGGGTGAGCTCGTGCAGATGCCAGGCGGCGTCGGCCTTCGGGGCGAGCACCCGGTCCACCTGCCCCGCGGTCAGGGTCTCGACGGTGCCGTCGTCGGCCACGCCCGCGGTGTGCACGACGGCGGTCAGCGGTGCGTGCGCCGGTACGGCCTCCAGCAGCGCCGCGACCGCGGCGCGGTCGCTGACGTCACAGGCGGCGACACGTACGTCGGCGCCCAGCGCTGTCAGCTCGGCGACCAGCTCCTCGACGCCCGGCGCGGCGGAGCCACGGCGCGAGGCGAGCAGCAGGCTGCGCACCCCGTGCCGGGTGACCAGATGGCGTGCGGTGACGGCGCCGAGTCCGCCCGCGCCGCCGGTGATCAGGACCGTGCCGTCGCCGAAGGATGCGCCGGCCCCTTCGGCGGCGGCCGTACGGACCAGCCGCGGCGCCAGCGTGGCGGCGTCGCGGAACGCCAGCTGCGGCTCGTCCGTGCCGGCCGCGGCGGCGATCCGCTGGTGCAGGTCCGCGATCCCGTTGTCGTGCGGGCCGCTGCCGTACGGGTCGGCGCCGTCGAGGTCGATGTTCACGATGCGCCCCGGGTATTCCGACTGCGCGCTGCGCACCAGGCCGCGGACGGCTGCTGCCGCGGGGTCCGGCGTCTCGCCGGGCAGACCTGCGCCGTTGCGGGTCAGCACGACGAGTGTGGCGTCGGCGCAGGCCGGTTCCGTAAGCCAGTCGCGCAGCACCGCGAGGGCGCCGTGCACGGCGGTGCGGATGGTCGCGGGGACGTCGTCGCCGTTTGCCGGCGCCGTCTGGGGCGCCCAGACGACCGCTGCGCCCGCGTGGTCCCCGCCGGCCGCGTACGCCGCGGCGTCCTCGAACGTCTCGGCGCAGCCCGGGACGGGCCGGCCCAGTGCGACCAGCCGCCGCTCCGGCGCCTCGGGCGCCGGCACCGGCGTCCAGTCGAGGGCGTGGAGCGGCTCGCCGGCTCCGGCCAGGGCGCTCGCGTCCGCGGGGCGGGCGAGCACGGCGTCGATCGACAGCACCGCGGCGCCGGTGGCGTCGCAGGCGTCGATACGCACCTTTTCCGACCCCCAGCGGATGATGCGGGCGCGGACCGCGGTGGCGCCGTACCGGAACACCCGGACGCCGCCGAAGGAGAACGGCAGCGGCAGCCTGCCGTCGGGCAGGTCCTCGGCGAGCGCGCCGAGGACGGCGTGGAAGGTCGCGTCCAGCAGCGCCGGATGCACCCCGAACCCGGCCGCCCGGCCCGCGCTCGCCTCGTCGAGGGCCACCTCGGCGAACACCTCCTCGCCGCTGGTCCAGGCCGCGCGTACGCCCTGGAAGCTGGGGCCGTAGCCGAATCCCAGGTCGGCGAGCCGGTCGTACAGCTGCACGTGGTCGGCCGGCGCGTCGTCGGCCGGCGGCCAGTCGGGGTCGGTCCAGGCGGGCGCCGTGCCGTCGGCGTGGGCGAGGGCACCGGTGGCGTGCAGCGTCCAGTCCGGCCCGCCCGCGTCGGCCGGCCCTGCGGCCACGGCGGGGCGCGAGTGGATCGACAGGCTTCTCCGGCCGGTGTGGTCGGGCTCGCTCACCGAGACCTGTACGTCCACGGCGTCGGCGCCGTCGAGCAGCAGCGGCGCCGACAGGACGAGTTCGTCCACGACGGGCAGCTCCAGGCGGCGGCCCGCGGCCAGCGCGAGATCGACGAACCCGGTGCCGGGCAGCAGTATCGATCCGAAGGCCGTGTGGTCCGCGATCCACGGCTGGTCGGCGGTGGAGAGCCTGCCGCTGAACAGCCACTCGTCGCGGCCCGCGAGCGGCGCGGCGACGCGCAGCAGCGGGTGTTCGAGCCCGAAGAGGCCGGCGCGGCCCAGGTCGCCGAGTGCGCCGTCGTCGGGCAGCGCCCAGTAACGGCGGTGCTGGAAGGCGTATCCGGGCAGGTCGAGAGGGGTGGCCGACCGTCCCGGGGTCAGCGGCGTCCAGTCGACGCCGGTGCCCGCGCAGTGGGCGGCGGCAAGCAGCCGCAGGAACTGGTCTGCCTCGTCGGCGCCGCGCCGTGACGCCGCCGCGACCAGCGCGTGGGACGCCTCCTCGTCGCCCAGCGTCTGCCGGGTCAGCGCCGCCAGCACCGCGTCCGGACCGACTTCGACGAACCGGCACACACCGGCGTCAGCGAGGGACCGCACCGCAGGGGCGAAACGCACAGCCTCGCGCACCTGCCGCACCCAGTACTGCGGCGTCAGCAGTTCGGGCCCGGCCGCCGTGCCGGACACCGTGGAACACACGCCGATACGGGGCGTCCGGTACTCCACCGAGCCGGCAACCTGCTCGTACGCGGTGAGCATCGGCTCCATCAGCGCCGAGTGGAAGGCGTGGCTGACCGTCAGCCGGGTCGTCTTCACGCCCTCGCCGGCCAGCCGCTCCTCCAGTGCGGCGACCGCCACGCTCTCGCCCGAGAACACCGCCGCTGCGGGCGCGTTCACGGCCGCCAGCGAGAGCGTCCCGGCCGCGGCCAGCTCCCGTGCCCGCTCCTCCGGCACCGCGGCGGCGAGCATCGCGCCACCGCGCGGCAGCGCGCCCATCAGCCGGCCGCGAGCGGCGACGAGCCGGCACGCGTCGGCGAGCGACCACACCCCGGCCACGTACGCCGCGGCCAGCTCACCGATCGAATGCCCGGCCACCACATCCGGGGTCACGCCGAACGACTCCAGCAGGCGGTACTGCGCCACCTCGAACGCGAACAGCGCCGGCTGCGTGAACTCCGTCCGGTCGAGCCGCGCCAGGCCCTCGGCGTCGTCAGCGGCTCCGGACATGACGTCGCACAGCGAGACCGGGAGCAGGGCGTCGAATGCGGCACACACCTCGTCGAGGGCGGCGGCGAATACGGGGAAGGCGGCAGCCAGCTCGGAGCCCATCCCGATGCGTTGTGCGCCCTGCCCTGTGAACAGGAAGGCGGTCTCACCGGTCGTGACGGCACCCGACACCACCTGCGGTGATGCCGACCCCGCGGCCAGTGCCTCCAGGCCGGCGAGGCGGGCGTCCCGGTCGGCGCCGAGCACCGCACCGCGGCGGCCCAGCTGGGCGCGCGTGGTGGTCAGCGCGGCGGCGATGTCGGCGTCATCCGCCTCGGGGTGGTCGGCGGTCCAGGCCAGCAGCCGGCTCGCCTGCGCCCGTAGCGCGGCCTGCGACTTGGCGGAGAGCAGCCACGGTGCCGGCAGGCCCGGCTCCGGCTGCGGTACGGGGGCATCCGGCCCTGCCGCAGGATCGGCGGCACCCTCGCGCGGCGCCTCTTCGAGGATCACGTGCGCGTTGGTCCCGCTGATCCCGAACGACGACACACCCGTACGCCGCGGACGGTCGAGCTCCGGCCACTGCTGAGCCCGCGTCAGCAGTTGCACCGTGCCCGCCGACCAGTCGGCCTCCGAGGTCGGCTCGTCCACGTGCAGCGTCGCGGGCATGACCCCGTTGCGCATGGCCAAGACCATCTTGATCACGCCCGCGACGCCCGCCGCGGCCTGCGTGTGACCGATGTTCGACTTCAGCGAGCCCAGCCGCAGCGGCTCTTCGCGGTCCTGCCCGTACGTGGACACCAGTGCCCGCGCCTCGATCGGATCGCCCAGGCGCGTACCCGTGCCGTGCGCCTCCACCGCGTCCACCTCGGACGCCGACAGCCGCGCGCCAGCCAGCGCGGCCCGGATGACCCGCTCCTGCGACGGCCCGTTCGGCGCGGTCAGCTGGCTGCTCGCACCGTCCTGGTTCACCGCGGAGCCACGCAGCACCGCCAGCACCCGGTGCCCGCTGCGCTGCGCGTCCGACAGCCGCTCCAGCACCAGCAGACCGACGCCCTCGGCCCAGCCCGTACCGTCCGCCGAAGCGGAGAACGCCTTGCAGCGCCCGTCCGGCGCCAGCCCGCGCTGCCGGGAGAACTCCACGAACGTGCCCGGCGTCGCCATCACCGTCACACCGCCGGCGAGCGCCGTCGAGCACTCCCCCTGACGCAGCGACTGCGCGGCCAGGTGCAGCGCGACCAGCGAGGACGAACACGCCGTGTCGACCGTCACCGCCGGCCCCTCGAAGCCGAAGGTGTAGGACAGCCGGCCCGACGCGATGCTGCCGGCGCTGCCGGTCAGCAGGTAGCCCTCGAAGTCCTCCGGCTCCTGCGGGGTCCGGGAGCCGTAGTCGTCGTACATGACACCCGCGTACACCCCGGTACGGGTGCCCCGCAGCGCGGTCGGGTCGATGCCCGCGTGCTCGAAGGCCTCCCAGGCCGTCTCCAGCAGCAGCCGCTGCTGAGGGTCCATCGCCGTGGCCTCGCGGGGACCGATACCGAAGAACTCGGCGTCGAACCGGTCCGCCTCGTACAGGAAGCCGCCCTCGCGGCAGTACGAGGTCCCCAGGTGGTCGGGGTCCGGGTGGTACAGGTTCTCCAGGTTCCAGCCGCGGCCCTCCGGGAACGGACCGACCGCGTCCCGTCCGGCGCCCAGTAGCTGCCACAGGTCGTCGGGGGAGGCGACGCCGCCTGGAAGCCGGCACGCCATGCCGACGATCGCGATCGGTTCGTGGGCGCGCTCCTCGAGCTCGTGCACCCGCTGACGGCTCTCGCGCAGATCGACCATCGCCCGCTTGAGGTAGTCGCGAAGTTTCTGCTCGTTGTCCATGTCTACCCGCCGAGTTCGTTGTCGAGTGCTGCGAAGAGTTCGTCGTCGGTCGCCGCGTCGAGGTCGGCTCCGTCGGAGCCGCCGTCCACCGTCCGGAGCAGGCTGCGCAGCCGCGCGGCGTACGTTCCCTCCGGTCCGCCGCCGTCCGCCCGGCCGGTGGCCGCGAGGGCGGCCTCGACCGCGTCCAGGGCCGCCTGGACCGGGTCCGCCTCCTCGCCGCCCAGCTCGCCCCACAGGTATGCGGCGACGGCCTGGGTGGTCGGGTGGTCGAAGACGAGCGTGCTGGGCAGCCGCAGCCCGGTGGTGGTGTCGAGCCGGTTGCGCAGCTCGACCGCGGTGAGGGAGTCGAACCCCAGGTCCAGCAGCCCGCGCTGGACGTCGATCGTCCGCGGGGCCGGGTGGGCCAGGACGGTACCGACCTGTTCCCTGACGAAGTCGAGCAGCAGCCGCTGCTGCTCTTCTGCGCCCAGGCCCGCGAGCCGTCGCGCCAACGGGATCCCCTCCGGCACGGAGGTGCCTGCCCCGGCCCGGCTCTCGGTGCGCACCAGGCCCCGGTACGCCTCGGGCAGTTCCTCCCCGAGGCTCCGCAGCACCGCGAGGTCGAGCGCCACCGGCGCGAGCACCGGCGGGGTCCCGGTCCGGCCGCCGGCCAGGGCCACGTCGAGTGCCGCGAGTGCGTCCTCGGCCGGTATCGGCAGGATCCCGTTACGGGCGAGCCTGGCCCGGTCGGCGTGGTCGAGGTCGCTCGCCATGCCGTCCTGCCACATGCCCCAGGCGAGTGACACGGCGGGCAGACCCGCGGAGCGCCGGTGTTCGGCGAGGGCGTCCAGGAAGGTGTTGCCTGCGGCGTAGCCGGCCTGTCCGGCGTTCCCCACCAGCCCGGCGACGGAGGAGAACAGGACGAAGTCCGTCAGCTCCGCCCCGGCGGTCAGCTCGTGCAGGTTCCAGGCGGCTGCCACCTTCGGCCGCAGGACCCGGGCCAGGCTCTCCGGGCTCATGGCCTCCAGCGTGGCGTCCTCGACGACTCCGGCCGCGTGCACGACCGCGGTGAGCGGGTGCCTCTGCGGGATCGAGGCGAGCAGCGCGGCCAGCGCGTCGCGGTCGGCCGCGTCGCAGGCCGCGACCCGTACCTCCGCGCCGAGCGCCGTCAGCTCGGCGGCCAGGTCCTTTGCCCCGCCGCGCCGGCTGGTGAGCAGCAGGCGGCGGGCGCCGCGGACGGTCACCAGGTGCCGGGCGACCCGGGCGCCGAGCGCGCCCGTGCCACCGGTGATCAGCACGGTGCGCTCCGGGTCGAAGGTGTCGTCGGCGGCCAGGTCCTGCCGGGGACGGGGGACCTTGGCGAGCCTGCTCACGCAGGCCCGCTCCCCGCGCAGTTCGAGCTGTGGCCGGGGGGCGGCCAGCGCGGCGGCCAGCAGCTTGCCGTCGGCCGGCAGGCCGTCGGTGATCACGTGCTGGAAGCGTCCCGGGTGTTCCGACGCGGCGGTCCGCAGCAGCCCGGAAAGTGCGCTGTGGGCCAGTTCCCCGGTGCTGACCACGGCGAGCCGTGCTCCGGTCGGCACGTCGGCGGCGAGCCACTGCCGCAGTACCGCCAGCACCTCCTCGGTGACCCTGCCGGTCTCGTCCACAGCAGCCGGGCCCACCGGAAGAACGACGACGTCGGGTGCGGCCGAGCCGGCCGCCATCGCGGCGGCCAGGCCGGCCACGTCGGCGTGGTGCTCGGCGGCGAGTCCGAGGTCGGCCTCACCGAGGACCGCGACGGTCGGCTCGCTGCCGGTGGCCAACTCCACGCCGGTCCGCTCCACCCCGTACAGGTGGCGGCCGGACGGGCGGATCAGCGTGGTCCCCTCCGGCAGCGTCCGCAGGGCGAGCGACGCGACGGTGGCGACCGGTGCACCCGTCTCGTCGGCCATCGTCACCGCGACCGTTCCGTCCTGGCCGGGCGACAGCTTGACCCGCAGGAGGGCGGTCCGCGCCCCGGTCAGCTGTACGCCGCCGAAGGAGAAGGGCAGCCGCAACTGGGCCGACTCCTCCAGGAGAAGCGGGTGCAGCGCGGCGTCGAGCAGCGCCGGGTGCAGGGCGAAGCCGTCCGGATCGGCGGACAGCCGTACCTCGGCGTACAGGTCCGTACCCGAGCGCCATGCCGCCTTGAGGCCCTGGAAGGCGGGGCCGTATCCGTAGCCCTGGCCGGCGAGGCGGTCGTACAGGTCCTCGACCGGCTGGGGTTCGGCGCCGGCCGGAGGCCAGGACGCGAGGTCGGGCTCGGGGCCGCCGGGAACGGCCGCCCCCACGGTTCCGGCGGCGTGCCGGCTCCAGACGTCGCCTTCCTGGTCCCCGCGCGAGTGGACGGCCACCGGCCTGCGGCCGTCACTGTCGGGGTCGCCGACGGTGATCTGGAGCTGGAGCGCGCCCTCGTCGGGAAGGATCAGTGGTGCCTGGAGCGTGAGCTCCTCCAGCCGCTCGCAGCCGAGTGCGGCGCCCGCGTGGAGCGCGAGTTCCACCAGGGCCGTGCCCGGGACCAGCGGGGTGCCGGCGACGGCATGGTCGGCGAACCAGGGGTGGCTGCGGGCCGAGATCCGGCCGGTGAACAGGACCCCGTCGGAGTCGGCAAGCGGAACCGCGGCCCCGAGCAGCGGGTGCCGCGCGGAGTCGAGTCCGGCTGAGGTGACGTCGCCGGCCCCTGGCCCCTCCGTGAGCCAGTAGCGCCGGCGCTGAAAGGGGTAGGTCGGCAGGTCCGCGGCCGGTCCGAGGTTCTCGCCGAACAGCGCGCGCCAGTCGACACCCACGCCCCGTACGTGGGCGTGGGCCACGGCGGTGACGGCGGTGTGCGGCTCGGGGCGGCCGCCGCGCAGCAACGGGACCAGGAGGGAACCCGCGTCGAGGAAGTCTCGGCCCATGGCGGTCAGTACGCCGTCCGGGCCGAGTTCCAGGAAGGTCCGCACGCCTTCCGCTTCCAGGGCGCGGGCCGCGTCCAGGAAGCGTACGGGCCGGCGGACGTGCCGGACCCAGTACTCGGGCGTGGTCAGCTCCTCGGCGCCGGCCAGCTTCCCGGTCATGGCGGAGACGATCGGGATGGTGGGCGCGGCGAAGTCGAGCCCCTTCGCGACTGTCTGGAATTCCTCCAGCATCGCGTCCATGTGCGGGGAGTGGAAGGCATGGCTGACACGCAGTCGCTTGGTCCTGCGTCCCCGGTCGGCGAGTTCGGTTCCGATGGCCTCGACGGCTTCCGCGTCGCCGGAGAGCACCACGGAGGTCGGGCCGTTGACGGCGGCGATGCCCAGCCGGTCCTCCCGCCCGGCGAGCAGCGGCAGCACTTCCTGCTCCTCGGCCTGCACCGCGAGCATCGCGCCGCCGCCGGGCAGCTCCTGCATCAGCCGGCCGCGGGCCGCGACGAGCTCCGCCGCGTCCGCCGGCGAGAGGACGCCGGCGACGTGCGCGGCGGCCAGCTCACCGATGGAGTGGCCCGCGAGGAAGTCCGGCCGTACGCCCCAGCTTTCGAGGAGCCGGAAGAGCGCGACCTCGGTCGCGAACAGGGCGGCCTGCGTGTGGCCGGTCTGGTCCAGCGGCTCCGGGTCCTCGCCGAAGAGGACGTCGAGCAGCGGCGTCCGAAGCCGTGTGTCGAGCTCGGCGCATACGGCGTCCAAAGCCGCGGCGTAGGCGGGGTAGGCGGCGTACAGCTGCCGGCCCATGCCGAGCCGCTGGCTGCCCTGGCCGGTGAAGAGGAAGGCCGTACGGCCGTCCACGGGGGTGCCCCGCACGGTCAGCGCCGCGCATTCCTCGACCGCTTCGGTGGCGCCGGCGGCCACCACCACGGCGCGGTGCGGCAGTCCGGCCCGTCCGACGGCCAGGGTCCGGCCTGCCGCCGCCAGGTCCTGCCGGCCGGCGACGGCCGCGCCCACCCTGTCGGCCTGTGCCAGCAGTGCCGCTTCGTTGTGCGCGGACAGCAGCAGCGGCACGACCGGCATCGGCTCGGCCGGCGGCACCGTCCCCTCGGCCGGCGGCTGCTCCACGATGACGTGGGCATTGGTACCGCTGATGCCGAAGGAGGACACGCCCGCCCGGCGCGCCCGCCCGGACTCGGGCCACGGCACCGCCTCGGTGAGCAGGTCCACCTCGCCGGCGGACCAGTCCACGTGCGGGCTGGGCTCGTCGATGTGCAGGCTCTTGGGCAGCACTTCGTGCCGCATCGCCATGACCATCTTGATGACCCCGGCCACACCGGCGGCGGCCTGGGAGTGTCCGATGTTGGACTTCAGGGAGCCCATGCGCAGCGGCGCCGGGCGCTGCTGTCCGTACGTGGCGAGTACGGCCCCGGCCTCGATCGGGTCGCCGAGCGTGGTGCCGGTGCCGTGGGCCTCGAGCGCGTCGACGTCCGCGCCGGTCAGGCCCGCGTTGGTCAGGGCCTGGCGGATCACCCGCTCCTGTGCGGGTCCGTTGGGGGCGGTGAGCCCGTTGCTCGCACCGTCCTGGTTGACGGCGGTTCCGCGGATCACGCCGAGGATCCTGCGGCCGTTGCGCCGGGCGTCGGAGAGCCGCTCCAGCAGGAGGACTCCGGCGCCTTCTGCCCAGGCCGCCCCGTCCGCCTGCGCGGAGAACGCCTTGCACCGGCCGTCGGGTGACAGGGCACGTTGCCGGCTGAACTCCACGAACAGGCTGGGCGAGGCCAGCACGGTCACACCGCCGGCCAGGGCCAGCCCGCATTCGCCGCTCCGCAGCGCCTGCGCGGCGAGGTGGACGGAGACGAGCGAGGAGGAGCAGGCGGTGTCGACGGTGATCGCCGGGCCCTGCAGGCCGAAGGTGTACGCGATACGGCCGGAGGCGACGCTGACCGTGCTGCCGACCGACAGGTAGCCCTCCATCGCCTCGGGGGCTTCCTTCAGGCGCGCCGCGTAGTCGTTGGCCATGACACCGGCGAACACACCGGTCGGGCTGCCCTTGACCGAGGCCGGGTCGATGCCCGCGCGCTCGAACGCCTCCCAGCAGATCTCCAGCAGCAGGCGCTGCTGCGGGTCCATGGCGGTGGCCTCGCGCGCGCTCACCCCGAAGAGCTCGGGGTCGAACTGCGGAGCCTCGTAGAGGAATCCGCCGTGCCGCGTGTACGAGGTGCCCGCGTGGTCGGGGTCCGTGTCGTACAGGCCGTCCAGATCCCAGCCGCGGTCGTCGGGGAACGGGCCGATGGCGTCCCGCTCCTCGGACAGCAGCTCCCACAGCTCCTCCGGGGAGCTGACCCCGCCCGGGTAGCGGCAGGCCATCGCGACGATCGCGATCGGCTCGTCGGAGGCACCGGCGTCCGGTCCGGACCCGGCTACCGCGGTGTCCGGGCCGAGCAGTGCGGTCCGCAGAAAGCCGGCCAGATCGGCCGTGTTCGGGTGATCGAACACCAGCGTGGCGGGCAGTTTCAGGCCCGCAGCCGCGTTCAACCGGTTGCGCAGCTCCACCGACTTGAGCGAGTCGAAGCCCAGCTCGTTGAAGGCCCGGTCGGGCGCGAGCTCGTCGGCGTCGGTGTGCCCCAGTACGGAGGACACGGCGCCGCGGACCAGCTCCAGCAGCGTGCGCTCCTGGTCCTTTGCGGACAGGCGCGCCAGGCGCTCGCGGAGGGTGTCCCCGCCCGCTCGCTCGCCGGCGGCCGCGCGCCGCGCCGGGCGCACCAGGCCGTGGAACAGTGCGGGCAGGGTGCCGTCCGCGCTCTGCGCGCGCAGTCCGGCGTAGTCGAGCAGCGCCGGCACGGCCGTCGCCCGGCCGGTCGCGAGGGCGGCGTCGAACAGCGCCAGCCCCTGTTCGCTGCCGATGGGGGCGATACCGCCACGGGACATGCGGGCGAGGTCGGCGTCGGTCAGGTGGCCGGTCATCCCGCTGCCCTCGGCCCACAGGCCCCAGGCCAGCGAGGTACCGGGCAGGCCCAGGGCCTGGCGGTGGTGTGCGAGCGCGTCCAGACAGGTGTTGGCCGCGGCGTAGTTGGCCTGTCCCGCGGTGCCGACCGTACCGGCCAGCGAGGAGAACAGGATGAACGCGTCCAACTCCAGGCCGGCCGTCAGCTCGTGCAGGTGCCAGGCGGCGTCGGCCTTGGGGCGCAGCACGGTGTCGAGCTGCTCGTCCGTCAGGGTATGCAGCGTGCCGTCGTCGAGGACGCCCGCGGTGTGCAGGACGGCGGTGAGCGGGTGCTGCGCGGGGATCGCGGCCAGCATCGCGGCGACTGCCTCGCGGTCGGTCGTGTCGCAGACGACCACGGACACGTCGGCTCCGTGGGCGCGGAGTTCGGCCTCCAGCTCCGGCATGCCCGCCGCGTCCCGGCCGCGGCGGCTGGCCAGCAGCAGGTGCCGTACGCCGTGTTCGGCGACGAGGTGACGGGCGAACAGCCGGCCCAGGGCGCCGGTGGCGCCCGTGATGAGCACGGTGCCCTCGGAGTTCAGGGCGGGCACGGTGCCGCCCGCCGCGGGCGACGTGACCAGTCGCGGTACGAGCAGGGTCCCGTCCCGCAGGCTCGCCTGCGCGTCCGGTACCGCCAGCGCACGGCCGAGCTCGGCCTCGGAGAGGTCCCAGTCCCCCAGGTCCAGCAGACCGAAGCGGCCCGGGTTCTCGGCCATGGCGGTACGCACCAGCCCCCAGACGGGAGCCGAGGCGAGTCCGGCCTCGGTGCGGGCGGTGGTCGCGTCCCGGGTCACGAAGACCAGGCGCGAGTCGGCGAACCGCTCCTCGGCAAGCCACTCCTGGGCCAGCCGCAGGGCCCGGTGCGCCACGGCGCCGGGGCCGTCGCCGCCGGGGGAGCCGGGGGAGCCGGAGAAGCCGGAGAAGGGGGCCACGACGAACGGCGGGGCTCCGGGCATGCCGGAGAGGTCCGAGTAGCTGCCGAGCGGCGCCGGCAGGCCGTGGCCGGACTCGTCGAGGACGGCCCATCCGGCGGCCGGGGCGGCCTCCGGGGCGGGCGTCCACTCCACGTGGAGCAGCGGCTGGCGGGGGGTGCCGGCCGGCTGCGCGGGGGCCTCGGCCCGCAGACTGAGCGTCTCCACCGACGCGACCGGCGCACCGCTCGCATCCGCCAGGGACAGTGCGGCACCCGAACCTACCGGGGTGATCCGTACGCGCAGCATGCTCGCGTCCGCCGCGTGCAACCGGACCCCGGTCCAGGCGAACGGCAGCCTCAGTCCGCCGTCCTGGGCGAGCGCCAGCGGGTGCAGGGCCGCGTCGAGGAGGGCCGGGTGGATCCCGAACTCGCCCGAAGGGGCGTCCTCGGGGAGCGCGACCTCGGCGAACATCTCCTCGCCGGCGCGCCACAGCGCCCGCAGGCCCCGGAAGACCGGCCCGTACTCGAAGCCCCGTCCGGCGAGCGTGTCGTACGCCGCCGTCAGGTCGACCGGCTCGGCGCCGGGCGGGGGCCAGGCGGTGCCGGCCGTCTCGGCCGCGCGTCCTTGCGCCTGTCCCAGTACGCCGGTGGCGTGCAGGGTCCACGGGTGGACCGCGGCGTCGTCCGGCTCGGGCTCCGGGCGGGAGTGGAACGACAACGCGCGCCTTCCCTCGTCGTCCGGGGCGTCGACCACGACCTGGAGCTGCACTCCGCCGCGGCCGGTCAGCACCAGCGGCGCCTGCAGGGTCAGCTCGTCGAGCTGGTCGAGGCCCGTGTGGTCACCGGCCCGGATGGCCAGGTCCACGAAGGCGGTACCGGGGAGCAGCACGTCGCCGGCCACGCCGTGGTCCGCCAGCCAGGGGTGGGTGTTCAGGGCGATCCTGCTGCTGAGGACCAGCTTGTCCCCGTCCGCCAGCCAGAGTGCGGCATGGATGAGCGGGTGCCGCTCGGCGGCCATACCGAGCCCTCTCGCGTCCCCGACCCGCGGCGGACCCTCCAGCCAGTAGCGCCTGCGCTGGAAGGGGTACGTCGGCAGGTCGACGGCCGTGCCGGGACCGTCGGCCACGGCGGCCCAGTCGAGCGGGGCGCCCGAGACGTGGGCCTGCGCCGCAGAGGCGAGGAAGTCGTCGAGTCCGCCCTCGTCGCGGTGGAGCGAGGCCACGGTGACGGCGCTGTCGTACGCCGTGTCCTCGATCGTCTCCTGGAGCGCGACGGTCAGCACCGGGTGGGCGCTGGCCTCGATGAAGACGCGGTGGCCCTGGGCGAGCAGGGTTCGGGTGGCCTCCTGGAGCTGGACGGTCCGGCGCAGGTTGTGGAACCAGTACGAGCCGTCGAGCTCCGTGCCGTCCAGCAACTGCCCGGTGACGGTCGAGAGGAAGGGCACTTCCACCGCGCGCGGGGTGACCGAGGAAAGGACGTCGAGGAGCTCGTCCCGCAGGCTTTCGACGTGCGCGGAGTGGGAGGCGTAGTCGACCGGGATGCGCTTGGCGCGCACGTTGCCGTCCTTGCAGTGGGCGACCAGCTCCTCAAGAGCGGTCACCTCGCCGGCGACCACCACGGAGCGCGGCCCGTTGTGGGCGGCGATGTCGATGGCGCCGTCCCAACGGCGGATGAGGTCGCCGACCTCGTCGGCCGGCAGGGCCACCGAGACCATGCCGCCCGTACCCGCCAGCTTCACGATCGCCCGGCTGCGCAACGCCACGACCTTCGCCGCGTCGTCGAGCGACAGCGCCCCCGACACCGCGGCCGCCGCGATCTCGCCCTGCGAGTGGCCGATCACCGCATCCGGCTCGATGCCCACCGACCGCCACAGCGCGGCCAGGGCCACCATCAC
Organism: Streptomyces sp. CNT360; assembly: GCF_000424785.1. Lineage (NCBI taxonomy): Bacteria > Bacillati > Actinomycetota > Actinomycetes > Kitasatosporales > Streptomycetaceae > Streptomyces > Streptomyces sp. CNT360. Next base: position 786,180 of record NZ_AUKO01000001.1, read on the forward strand.
CGCCCACAGCGCGGGCTGCACCACATCCACCCGATCGAAGCCGGGGGCGCCCTCCGCACCGCGCAGGACGTCTGTCAGCGACCAGTCGGCATACGGCGCCAGCGCCCGCTCGCACTCCGCCAGCCGGGCGGCGAACACCGGAGAGGCCTCCAGGAGTTCCAGCGCCATGCCCTGCCACTGCGAGCCCTGCCCCGGGAACACGAACACCGTCTTGCCCGGGCCCGCGACCGCACCCTGCACCAGGTTCGGCGCGGCCCCACCCGAGGCCAGCGCGTCGAGGCCCGCCAGCAGCTCGTCCCGGCCGGCGCCCGAAACCGCCGCCCGGACGGGGAGATGCGGGGCCCGGGTGGCGAGCGCCGAAGCCACGCGCGACGGGTCGGCGCTCTCCGCGGCCAGCAGCTCGCGCACCTGGCCGGCCCGCGCCGCCAAGGCCGCCTTGCTCTTCGCCGAGACCACCAGCGGCAGCCCCGCCACCCCCGCCTCGTCGGCTGCGGCCCGGTCCGGACCCTGCTCCAGGAGCACATGCGCGTTCGTGCCGCTGATGCCGAACGAGGACACGGCCGCGCGCCGCGGACGCGTCACCTCAGGCCACGCCCGGCGCTCGGTGAGCAGCTCCACCGCACCCTCCGACCAGTCGACGCGCGGCGTCGGCTCGTCCACGTGCAGCGTCGCCGGAAGCTCCCCGTTCCGCATCGCCATCAGCATCTTGATGATGCCCCCGACGCCCGCGGCAGCCTGCGTGTGACCGATGTTCGACTTCAGCGAGCCCAGCCGCAGCGGCTCTTCGCGGCCCTGACCGTAGGTGGCCAGCAGCGCGTTGGCCTCGATCGGGTCCCCGAGGCGGGTGCCGGTGCCGTGCGCCTCGACCGCGTCCACCTCGTGCGGAGCGAGGCGCGCGTTGGCCAGGGCCTGGCGGATGACGCGTTCCTGCGCGGGCCCGTTGGGGGCGGTGAGGCCGTTGCTCGCACCGTCCTGGTTGACCGCGGAGCCACGGATCACGCCGAGGATGTCGTGCCCGAGCCGCCGGGCGTCCGACAGCCGCTCCAGCACGAGCAAGCCCGCGCCCTCGCCCCAGCCCGTACCGTCCGCCGAGGCGGCGAACGACTTGCAGGTCCCGTCCGGCGACAGGCCGCGCTGCCGCGAGAACTCGACGAAGGTCGTCGGCGTGGACATCACGGTGACGCCGCCGGCGAGCGCCATCGAGCACTCGCCCTGGCGCAGCGCCTGAGCGGCCTGGTGCACCGCCACCAGCGACGAGGAACACGCCGTGTCCAGCGTCACCGCCGGACCTTCGAGGCCGAACGTGTACGCCACCCGGCCCGACAGGACACTCGAGATCGTGCCCGTCAGCAGATGTCCCTCGAAGCCCTCCGGCGCGCTCCCCAGCCGCGACCCGTAGTCGTTGTACATCACACCCGCGAAGACGCCGGTCGGGGAGCCGCGCAGCGCGGCGGGGTCGATGCCCGCACGCTCCAGCGCCTCCCACGCGACCTCCAGCAGCACCCGCTGCTGCGGGTCGGTCGCGTTGGCCTCCCGCGGACTCAGGCCGAAGAACTCGGCGTCGAACTCCGCGGCCTCGTAGAGGAATCCGCCCTTGCGCGTATACGACGTGCCGGTCTTCTCAGGATCCGGGTCGTAGAGTCCTTCCACGTCCCAGCCGCGGTCGGACGGGAACTCGTCGATCGCGTCCCGGCCCTCCGCCACCAGCCGCCACAGGTCCTCCGGCGAGGCGACCCCGCCGGGATAGCGGCAGCCCATGCCGACCACGGCGATCGGCTCGTCCAGCCCCGGGGCGTGGGCGGCCACCGGCTCCGGTCCCGGCGCGTGGGCGGCTGCCGACGGGGCGTCGGCCGCTTCGGTCGCGTCGAGCCGGTCCAGCAGGAAGCCCGCCACCGCCTGGGGCGACGGGTAGTCGAAGACGAGGGTGGTGGGCAGTCGCAGGCCGGTCACCGAGTTGAGCCGGTTGCGCAGTTCGACGCCCGTGAGGGAGTCGAAGCCGGTGTCGGTGAAGGTTTTGGCCGGGTCGAGGGCGGCGTCGGCCCCGTGCCCGAGGACCAGCCCCACCGTCTCCCGCACGGAATCGAGCACGGCCTTCGCCCGCTCCTGTGCCGCCAGCGCGATCATCCGCTGGGCCCACGACGAGTCGTCGCCGCCCGCTCCCGCGGCCGCCTGCCGGCGACGCACCCGGACCAGACCGGCGAACAGCCCGGGGAGCGCGTCCTCCTCGGCCCGGGAGCGCAGGGCGCCCTGGTCGAGTTCGGCCGGAACCAGCAGCGGCTCGGCCGAGGCGAGTCCCGCGTCGAACAGGTCGAGGCCCAGTTCCGGGGTCAGCGGGACGACCCCGCTCCGCTTCCACCGCGCGACGTCGGCGTCGGCGAGGGTTCCGGCCATCCCGTCGGCGCTGTCCCACAGGCTCCACGCGAGGGAGGTGGCGGGCAGGTTCCGGGCTCGGCGGTGCTGCGCCAGAGCGTCGAGAAAGGTGTTCGCGGCCGCGTAGTTGGCCTGGCCGGCGTTGCCCATGATCCCGGCGATGGACGAGAACATGACGAACGCGGCGAGGTCGAGGGAGGAGGTGAGGCGGTGCAGGTTCCAGGCCGCGTCCGCCTTCGGACGCATCACCCGCTCCAGCCGGCCGGCCGACAGCGACGCGACCGTCGCATCGTCCAGGACGCCCGCCGTATGCACCACGGCCGTCAGCGGACGCTCGGCCGCGACCTCGCCCAGCACACCGCTCAGCGCGTCGAAGTCCGCGACGTCACACGCCGCCACCCGGGCCCGTGCGCCCAACTCGGCCAGCTCGGCCACGAACTCGGCAGCACCCGGCGCCTCACCGCCACGGCGTGACACCAGCAGCAGGTGGCGCGCCCCGTGCTGCGTCACCAGCCGCCGCGCCACCAGCCGGCCCAACGTGCCCAGGGCACCGGTCACCAGGACCGTGCCCTCCGGGTCCAGCGCCTGAGCCGCGTCCGCCGCGGCACCCGCGGCGCGCGCCAGGCGAGGCACGAACAGCTCGCCGCCCCGCACCGCCACCTCGGGCTCCCCCGAAGCCAGCACCGTCGGCAGCAGCCCCGTACCACCCTCGTCGACGTGGGCAAGGACCAGCCGGCCGGGCTGCTCGGTCTGCGCGGTGCGGGTCAGGCCCACGAGCGGGGCCGTATGCAGCGCGCCGTCCGGTACGACGAGGACGAGGCGGCTCTCGGTGAACTGCGGGGCGGCCAGCCACTCCCGCACCGCCTCAAGGCCGCGCGCCGCCGTGGCGTGGGTGCGCTCAAGGACGTCACCGGTGCTGGTGGCAAGCTCCTGCGCGCCGAGCACCACGAACTCCGGTGCGGCGGCGCCGGCGTCGACGGCGGCGCGGAGATCGGCGAGGTCGGCGTAGGGCGCCTCGCCCAGCCGGACCCACCGCTGCTCCGCGACCGGCTCGGCCGCGGGGACGGCCTCCCAGGCCACCTTGTACAGGGACTCCACATCCGGGCCGGCGGCAAGCTGGTCACGGGCGATCGGCCGCAGGGCTACCGATTCGATCGCCGCCACCGGAGCGCCGGCGCCGTCGGCGAGAGCGAGGCGGGCCGTGTCCTGGCCGGTACGGGTCCAGCGGACGCGCAGCACCGTGGGGCCGACCGCGTGCAGCGCAAACCCCGAGAACGAGAACGGCAGCCGGATGGTGCCGTCCTCCTGCGCCGAGTCCGCGTCCTCCAGCACGAGCACAAGCGGGTGCAGCACCGCGTCGAGGAGGGCGGGGTGCGCCCCGAAGCGTGCGGCTTCGGTGCGGAGCTGGTCGGGCAGGGCGACCTCGGCGAAGAGGTCGTCACCGGCGCGCCACGCGGCGCGCAGGCCGTGGAAGGCCGGCCCGTAGCCGTAACCCAGGTCGTCGAGGCGGTCGTAGACACCGTCCAGCGGGATGGGGGTGGAATCGGCCGGCGGCCACTGGTCCAGGGAGTCGCCCGGCGCGGGGACCGAGGACGTGAGCAGGCCGGCCGCGTGGGCGGTCCACGGCTCGTCGCCGGTCCGCGCGTACACGGTGAACTGACGGTCGCCCCGCGCGTCGGCCCCGTCGACGGTCAGCCGTAGCTGAACGCCGGACGTCTTGGGGAGGACCAGGGGCGCCTGGACGGTGAGTTCCTCGACGGTGGCGTAGCCCAACTGGTCGGCCGCGGCTCCCGCGAGCTCCAGGAACACCGTGCCCGGGACCACGACCGTCCCGCCGATCGCGTGATCGGCCAGCCACGGATGTGAGGACAGCGACACCGGGGCCGAGAACTGCACCGCGTCGCTGTCCGGCTCCGCGATCACGGCAGCCAGCATCGGATGGTCGACAGCCGTGAGCCCCAGGCCCGCAGCATCGCCGGTACGCGGCGCGTTCAGCCAGTGGCGCTGTCGTTGGAAGGCGTAGGTGGGCAGCTCCACCAGACCGGATCCGGGCAGGGACTGCTCCCAGTCCACCTCCACACCATGGGTGTGCACGGTGGCCAGCGCGGTCAGGACAGAACGCACCTCGGCACGGTCCCTACGCAACACCGGCACCACGACAACGCCCTCGATGCCCTCCAGACACTCACCCGCCAGACCGGAAAGCACCCCACCAGGACCCAGCTCCACAAACGCCGTCACACCCAGACCGGCCAACGTACCGACACCATCGGCGAAACGCACCGCCGAACGCGCCTGAACAGCCCAGTACTCGGCCGTGAACTCCTCGACCACCTCACCCGTGACATTCGAGACCACCGGAATCCGCGGAGCCGCATACGTCAACGACCGAGCAACCTCGGTCAACTCCTCCAGCACCCCGTCCAGATGCGCCGAGTGGAAAGCATGGCTCACCTTCAACCGCGTCGCCTTCACACCCTCAGCACGCGCCAGCTCCACCACCTCCAGCACCGCCGCCTCATCACCCGACACCACCGTGCTGACAGGACTGTTGCAACCGGCCACCTCCACACCCGCACGCCCCTCAAGCCACCCGGCCACACGCGCTTCACCCGCACCCACAGCAACCATCACCCCACCCCGAGCCACACCCTCCATCAACCGCGCCCGCACACACACCAGCCGCGCCGCATCCTCAAGCGACAGCACCCCCGCCACATGAGCAGCCGCCAACTCACCCACCGAATGACCCACCAGATAATCCGGAACCACCCCGTAATGCCCCAACAACCGGAACAGCGCCACCTCAACCGCAAACAACGCCGGCTGCGTGAACACCGTCCGATCAAGCAACTCCGGCTCACCCTCGATCACCCCGGCAAGCGACCGACCCACATACACATCAAGAACCGCAACAACCTCATCAAAAGCAGCCGCAAACACAGGCTCAGCCGCATAAAGCTCACGCCCCATACCCACACGCTGACTACCCTGCCCCGAAAACAAAAACGCCACCAAACCACCCGGCACCACACGACCCGACACCACACCCGCCGCAGGCACACCCTGCGCCAACGCCCGCACACCCGCCAACAACTCCTCCCGCGTCTCCCCCACAACCACCGCACGATGATCAAAACGAGTACGCGAAACAGCCAACGAACGACCCACCACCACAGGATCCAGCCCCGGCCGCCCCTCCAAAAACGACACCAACCGACCCGCCTGCACCGACAAAACCCCAGCCGACCCACCCGACACCACCCACGGCACCGCACCCGACACCCGCTCCGCCACCACCGCAACCCCAACCCCCGACACCTGCTCAGGGCACCAGTCGGAGAGCACGACGTGGCAATTCGTGCCGCCCATGCCGAAAGAGCTCACACCTGCGTAGAGCGGCTCGTTCGGCCGCGGCCACGGCTCGACGCTCTGCTGCACGGCGAGCTTCAGCTCGTCGAGCGGAATATCGGGGTTGGGCGTCTCGAAGTTCAGGCTCGGCACAAGCTCACGGTGACGGAGGCAGAGCGCTGCCTTCAGAAAACCGACGATCCCGGCGGCGCCCTCCAGGTGCCCGACGTTGGTCTTCACCGAACCGACTCGCAGCTCAGCTCCGTCCGCGCGGCCGTCACCGAGGACCGCGCCCAGAGCCGACGCTTCGACCGGGTCGCCCAGTTCGGTGCCCGTGCCGTGCAACTCGACGTACTGCACCTGCTCCGCGGACACCTCGGCGCGCTCGTATGCCTGCCGCAGGACGTCCTGCTGGCCGACCGGGCTCGGTGCGGCGAGCCCCTCGGTCGTCCCGTCGTTGTTCATCGCGCTGCCGTGCAGCACGCAGTAGATCGGATCGCCGTCCGCCACAGCGGCGTGCAGCGGCTTGAGCACCACAAACGCGCCGCCCTCACCCCGTACATATCCGTTCGCCCGCGCGTCGAAGGTGAAGCTGCGGCCGTCGGGGGAAAGTGCGCCGAACTTCTCCGCACCGATGGTGCTGTCCGGCACCAGATTGAGGTTGACGCCGCCGGCGATGGCCATGGCGGACTCGCCGCGGCGCAGGCTCTCGGCTGCCAGGTGCACAGCGACCAGCGAGGAGGACTGGCCGGTGTCCACGGCCGCGCTGGGGCCGTGCAGACCCAGCGTGTAGGAGATCCGGTTGGCCACGACACCGCGGCTGAGCCCGGTCAGGGTGTGCCGGCTGATGCCGTCGATCCCCTGTTGGTGGGTGAGGGCGGCATAGTCGTCGGCGATGATGCCGGCGAAGACGCCGGTACGACTGTCGGCGAGCCCTCTCGGGAGGATCCTGGCATCCTCCAGCGCCTCCCAGGCGAGTTCGAGCATGAGGCGCTGCTGCGGGTCCATCGACGACGCCTCACGCGGACTGATCCCGAAGAACCCCGCATCGAAGCCGCTGACGTCCGCAAGGTAGCCACCCGGCCGCGCGGGTAGTTCCGGCCGGCTTTCCGGGGGCGCGTCGATCGCGCTGCGGCCGTCGCGCAGCAGCTGCCACAGCTCGGCGGGGTTCTCCGCTTGCGGCAGCCGACAGGACATACCGACGACGGCGATCGCCTCGTCCGATATCGACATGTCCGCTTGGAATTCAACCATGGTCGAGCTGCCCTACCTATTGTTGCGTACGATGCGTGAGTTGTTGCTGCGCTGACCGGTGAGCCGCATGGGGTGGGGCGAAGCTACGAACCGGCGGTCGGCTCGTACTGCGAGACGAGCACCCGCTTGAGCACCTTTCCGCTGCTTCCTACCGGGAGTGCGTCAATGAATTCGACTCGACGGGGGTATTTGTAGGCGGCGAGACGCTGCTTGCCCCATTCGATGATTTCCTGATCCGAGCCGGAGGCGGCGCCCTCCGGCTCGGCAGGCACCACGATCGCCCACACGTCCTCGCCGAGCTCGGGGTGCGGAACGCCGATCACCGCCACCTGTGCCACGGAGGGGTGTCCGACGAGGATCTCCTCGATTTCACGCGGGTAGACGTTGTAGCCGCCACGAACGATCAGGTCCTTCTTACGGCCCACCACCGAGAGGTAGTCGTCGCCGTCCAGCCTGCCGAGATCGCCCGTGCGGAACCAGCCGTCGGTCACTACCTCGGCGGTCATGTCCGGGCGGCCGAGATATCCGGCCATGACGGTCGGACCGCTCACCACGATCTCACCCACCTCACCGGCAGGCAGGAGATCGATACCGTCGGAGTCCGGCCGGGCAATACCCACGGTGATGCCGGTGATCGGGACCCCCACGGTTCCGGACCGGAACGTCAGGCCGGGGTAGTGATAGGCCACGCTGCACGAGGTCTCGGTCATCCCGTACCCCTCGTACACCGGACAACCGAAGGTGCTTCGGACATCGTCGAGGGTCCTGGTCGCAAGCGCCGATCCCCCGCTGTACACGCGGTCGAGCTGAGGGACCGGCTCTCCCTGGGCCACGGCGTCGAGCATCTTGACATACATGGTCGGCACGCCCATGAACACCGTGCACCGGTGTTCCGCCATCAGCGCCAGGGCCTCCCGCCCGGAGAACCTCGGCATCATGACGATGGATATTCCGGCGCGGAATCCCGTCAGCATGCCGCAGAGCTGACCGAAGCCGTGCGCCAGTGGCAGACACCCGAGCAACACGTCGTCGCTCCGGAACGCGTACGGAGTGGTGACCATCCGCTCGACGTTGTACCGGATGTTCCGGTGGGTGAGCATGACGCCTTTCGGCTCACCCGTCGTACCGGACGTGTAGAACACGACGGCGACATCGTCTGGTTCCCGCACCGCGGGCGTCTCGACCGGCGCGGTGTCCTGTGCCGCATGCTCCAGGTCGACGGTGCCCGCGGGGCCGGGACCGACGGTGAGGAGCGGTGTGCCGAGCCACGCCGCCGGTTTCCTCGCCTGGTCGAGCAGCGCGGACGCGCACACCAGAAAGCCGGCGTCGGCATCGGTCAGTACGTGCTCGACCTCCGCCGCCGTGGACAAGGCATTCAGCGGGACCGCGACGGCGCCGGTCGCCAGCACGCCGAAGTACACCACGGGAAACTCCGGGGTGTCGGCCAGGAGCACGGCGACCCGGTCTCCCGGCCGTACCCCGTTGGCCTGCAGTACGGCGGCGTAGCGACGCGCCTGTTCCCACAGCCACCCGTAGGTGATGTGCTCGCCCTCGTGGATCAAGGCGGAGTGGGCCGGTCGCTGCGCCGCCGTGTCGGCCAGCACGCCGGCAACTGACATGGTCATCAGGCCTGCTGTCCGTCTTCCGCGGTGGTGTCGGCGCCGCCGCTGCGGAACCCGGACGCGAACCGGTCCCGGGCGCTCGCGGTCGGAATGTCCAGTTCCTTCCAGATCTCTTGAAGAGCGCGGGCGAACTGTTCGACATCGCTCTGCTCGTGCACGGCGGACGGAGCGATCCGGAGGATCTCCTCGCCCGCGGGCACGCTCGGAGCGTTGATGGACTGGACGTAGATCCCGTACTTCTCGAAGAGAAGCTGGGATGCCCGCTTGCACATGTCGTCGTCGCCGACGAAGGCCGAAACGATGTGGGAGTCCGTGGAAAGGAACGGTATGTCGGCCTCGATCAGAAGGCTGTGCAGCCGCCGCGCATTCTCCGAGAGCAGCTTCCGCTCGACATCGGAGGAACGCAGGTACTGAACCGACGCCTGCGAAGCAGCAGCCACCGCAGGCGGCAGCGAGGTCGTGAAGACGAACGAACGCGCGTAGGTGCGCACCGCTTCGACCAGAGCGGCCGGACCTGCAATGTAGCCGCCGACCGTTCCGAAACCCTTTGCCAAGGTGCCCATCACGACCGTGAAACGGTCGGCGATGCCTTCCTGAGCGGCGATGCCGGCGCCCTGCGGGCCGTACATGCCGACCGCGTGGACCTCGTCGATGAAGGTCGTGGCCCCGTACTTGTCCGCAAGGTCGGCAATCTCGGCGAGCGGCGCCACGTTGCCCGACATGGAGTAGACCGACTCTGCGACGATGAGCTTCGGGCAGTCGGCGGGAGCGGCCGCGAGCAGCTCTTCCAGGTGGACGACGTCGTTGTGCCGGAAGATGTGTTTCTTCGCACCGCTGTGCCGGAGGCCGTCGATAATCGAGGCGTGATTCTTCGCGTCGGAGAACACGACGGTGTCCTTGGGCATCGCCGCGAGCACGGTGAGCGAGCCTTCGTTGGCCGTGTAGCCCGAGGTGAACAGGAGCGCGGCTTCCTTGCCGTGCAGATCCGCCAGTTCATTTTCGAGAGACACGTGGTAGTGGTTGGTCCCCGCTATGTTCCGGGAACCGCCGGAGCCTACGCCGTGGGTGTCGATGGCGGCCTTCATGGCCGCGATGGCCTGGTGGTTCTGACCCATTCCCAGATAGTCGTTGCTGCACCAGACGCTTATTTCCGAACCCACCCCTTCGCGCCACGCCGTGGCCAGGGGGTAGCTTCCGGAACGACGTCCGATCTCCAGGAATTCGCGCTTGCCTTCAGCAAGGTCGCCGGCGATTTCCCCGTTCAGGTACGAAGCCAGGTGTGCGTTCATTTACTCGCCTTCTCGACGTAGCGGTTGCATGGAAGTTGGAGCCAGTGGGTCTACGCGGGACACGCTAGACGTATTTCGATCGCAGGAGCACCTTGTCCGGCTTGCCGTTGTTGTTCATCGGCAGCGCGTCCAATACGTGCATCTTCTCGGGCGCATGAATCGGGGACAGCGATTCAGCAATTCCCGCGCGGATCTTCTCCACGTCGACCACCGCGTCCGGATCGCATTCCATGGCGGCGTGGATGTGCTCACTGCCGTCCTCGTCCCGAACGCCGTACACGGCGGCGTGCCGGACACCCGGGTGCGCAAGAATTTCCGCCTCGAGCACGAGGGGATGCACCTTGACGCCACCCACCTTGATGACATCGGCCACCCGTCCCAAGAGAGTCAGATATCCCCGCTCGTCGAGGTATCCGATGTCTCCGGTGGAATACCAGCCGTCCCGGAGGACCTGGGCGGTCAACTCCGGCAGTTTGTTGTAGCCGTCCATCAACTGGGGCGAGCGGGCGCGGACCTCACCGATCTCACCTGCCGCCAGCTGCGCACCCGAGTCCGCGTTGCAGACCATGATCTCCGCCCCGGAGAAGGGCCGCCCGACGGTGCCCGCAAGCTTCGGGTCGCCGTGCTCCATGGGTGTCAGGTTCGTGATGTGCCCGGACTCGCTCGTCGCATACCCCTGCGTCAGAACCGGGCCGAGGAGATCAAAAGCCTGGGCGATTCTGGCGGGTGCAGCGGGGCTGCCGCCATAGGCAATCGCATGCAGCCCGGACAAGCCCGCTGCTGCCACTCCTTCAGGGTCACGGATTCCCCGCTCAAGCAGATGGTCGACGAATTGGAAGACGTGGTTCGTCGCCATGAACGACCACGAGATCTCCTTCGCGGCGGAGACGGCGTCCACGAACTTCGCGGCGTCGAAGCTCTCCTGGAGATGGATGGTGCCGCCCAAGGCGAAGACCGCGTCTGCCAGCGCGCCAACGGCGTGACTCAGCGGGGTCGACAGCAGGATCGAGGCGCAGTCGTATTGACGACCGATGTCCACCCATGCGCGCATCGTGGCTTCCCACGCACGGCCGGACAAGCGGATGCCCTTGGGCCGTCCCGTACTTCCACTCGTGAAGTTGATGACGGCCAGCGCACCGGGGTCCCATGCCGCGGGTTCCGAGACATCGGTGACGTCGGCGAGGACGGCTCCCTTGCGGTCCTTGCCGTCAAGTCGCGTTACCGGTATCCCGGTACGCTCCGCGAGCTTCGTCGCGCGCTCCGCACCTTCGGCGTCGGTATAGACAGTGACGGCTTCGGTCTCCTGCAGCATCTGGATCTGGTGTTCCAGCGGAAGGACCGTGTTCCTGGTGCCCGGATTGATGGTGCGCAGATAGCACACGGCGCCGCCGAGGAGATGCGCCGCGTACCGCACGATGAGCATCTCGGGGCTGTTGGGTGCGACAAGAACCGCCACCACGTCACCCTTGCCCACTCCGCGATCGCGCAGTGCACGGAACGCTTCACTCACGGATCGAATCAGGTCCCCGCCAGAGAAGGCTTCGCCACGCCAATGAACGACATCTCGGTCCGGCTCGGCTGCGAGCAGCGAGAGGATCTCCGAGACATAACTTCGACTTGCGCTCCACCCATGCTCGGACCGGCTCATGGAGCCTCCCTTGATATTGCCAACCATGACGGCGTCATCCAATGACCGAATCAATCCTGGTCACCCGGCCGAAGTAAGCGCTAGATTGTTCGACTATCTACAACGGAGCTACAGAAGGCGCCCCGATCGGGGTAGCCGTTCGGGGCGCGCGCCGTACGGTTGCCCAGGGCAGTCGCCGTTCTCGTGATCCGGGTCCGTTCGGCTGCGGCCAGGCGTCTTCCTGGGAGCACGGCCAGCACGCGCGGTACGCCTCCGACGAGAGGACCGGCGAGCGTCCGGTGATGATCGATCCAGGTGCGCTACCAGCAGCGGGCTCCCGCTCTGCAGGCAACCGTGACCGCGGCCGCAGTGGCTTCGGCCGGGAGGGCCGGCTGTCCGGTGTCAGCGAACCGTGAGCTCGCGTCGTCAAAGGCTGATCGCCACGACGTGCAGTACGCGGCTCAGTTGCCGGTCGAGGAGCCAAGGCCGAGGGGTGAGCATTGGCAGGCTCGGCTGCCGCTGGAGCTGATCGGACGGGGGTGCGAAGCGGACGCATCCGCTCGCACAGCGCTCTGACGTCTCTACTCCGCCAGCCGTATCGCCCCAGCAGCGGCATCAGCTCGGACTGGGACACGGCCATCGCGTCCTCCTCCGGCTGAACTGACCGTTCACCAGAGGATTCGCGCCGTGGCCTACCTCGCGTTCAGAGAGCAGTCACCGGCCGCGGATGCGCCCCCGGGGCAGTCACCCGCACGTTCCAAGCCCACGCCAGGCTCCACCACACGACGGGACGCCCCCCTCGCTGGTCCGCCCGAACTGCGCGGGCTCCGCTCGCGTTTCACCGGCAGAGGACACCGGCGCCCCGCTGCCGGCTGTCCCCACCTGCCCAACTCCCCAGTAAAGCCGATTTGTTGCTTGGATTCGGGACTCCGACGTCGGGCGGGTCCGGGGTGGTGCTTTCGGGCCGTGGGTGGGCAGGACGATCGCGGGGACCAGCTGGGCATGTGCTGCCGGTCGAACTCCCCGTACAAAGCCGGTGTCCGTCCAGGCCACGCCTCGGCACGACCACCGTCTCCGGTACGGCGACAGCGGCGACACACGATCTCGCTGGGCCGACCAACGGCCCTTGAAATGACCGGCTTCCCGCCCGTTCCGCGGGAAGAAATGATGCGTGCCGTGAAGGGAACTGCCGCGACGCTCACTTCGACGTCGGCATCCTCGACATCCGGTCGGCGCCTCGTGGCCGGAGACCGGGTGGGGCCGGTCGGGTCGCACGCGGCGAGGTGCCGCTCTCTCAGCCGCACCCGAACGTCGCACCAGGTCTCTCGGCTGGGACAGGGGTCCGGGTGGAGGAAGAACTCATCCGTGCGCACCGCGCCTCTCTCGTACGCCTGCACCAGTGGCTCCTCCCTGGTGGCGGCGGTCGGCGTACGGAAGCTGTAGTCGTAGGCCAAGAACAGCGGCGCCGCCGTCACCGGCCCGCCCGTCCCTTCCACACCGCGTAGGGGTCCTCCGGGGTGAGGATGTCCCTCCCCCTGCACAGCTCCACCAGGTAGCGGTATCTCTCCTCGCCCCGGAGCTGCACCGGGTCCTCGCGGGGCGTCCACACCTCAAGTGGCACCGTGGCGTGCACAGGGCCCACCCGATGTCCTTGGTCAGCTCCCCGACAACACCGGCGACCAGGAGCCAGTCGTCGTCCGCCCTCGGCCACGGGTTCTCCACGCTCTGGCGGTTCTCCGGATGGCTGATGTGCAGATCGCTGATGCCGAGTAGGTGCGAGGGGGCCTCACGTCACCGGTCCGACCCGGGCGCGACGGTCAGCGACGGCTCGGCGGCGTCCACCGGATCGCCTCCGTCACCGCCGCCGCACGGGAGTTGGGGTAGAAGGTGGCCGAGCCTCCGCGTGCGGGAAGCAGCCCGACCGGACATCGGCATCCGGCGCCGGGTCGAATCGGCGCAACCACGCTCCGTCGCGCCTGGTCATACCTGCCAGGCCCTAGACATCCCTCTGTCCTGCGGGCTTCCGTTTCCACCCTGCGCTGCGTTGCCTCAAGTGCCGCAGTCAGTAGGGGTTCTGGTTCGGCGGGGTCGATCTCGTCGTCCACGAGTCCGCGTTCGGCGGCGTAACAGGGACGCATCAGGTCCTGCCGGTACTCCTTGAACCGCTGGGGCCCGCAGGGCCTCCGGGCTGTCCGCCGCCGCGATCTGCTGGCGGAACACCACGTTCGCCGCGCCTTTCTCGCCCATGACGGCAATCTCATCGGTCGGCCAGGCGAAGGAGAGGTTCGCGCCGATGGAACGCACATTCATGGCGTTTCAGGAACCGCCGTACGCCTTGCGGGGATCATCTGGAGCCGGAGCTCCGTACCATTGCGGTAGGCATAAGCGGCTTCGCACCATGGCGAATACCCCGCCCTCCACGGCTTACTCGTCGAGCAGCGGCAGGCCGACCCCAAGGGGCGGTCTGTCGCATTCTCGATCATGATCCGGGGCAGTCCAGTCACGCCCACCTCCCCCACCCGCACGCCAACCAACAACAAGTGCATCTTTCGGACTGGTCGTGCCGACGGAGAGAAATCCATCAATCGGTCGGCACCTCACATGGCGAGGAGCCCCGACTCGATGGCCCGAACAACCGCAAGGGTCCGATTCGGGCAGTTGAGCTTGGCCAAAATGATGCCGACCGTGCGTTTGACTCCATGTTCAGAGATACTCAGCGACCGAGCGACTTGTCGGTTGCTCAGCCCCCTGGCAATCAGACGCAGCACTTGGTGTTCACGTGCCGTCAGTGCAATCATCGACGCACGCTTCGAGGTCGCGTCATTACCGGCTTTGTCGGACGTCGTCACGGATCTCCGCGCCATGGTCACCGACACATGAAATCGTCCAGCCTGCACATCGGCGATCGCTTCGCGCAGGATCTCGGGACAGAGATCCGCCCAGTCCAGGAAACCGTTTGCATGATCGACCCATGATTGCTCGACAACGTCCGCCGAATCCACCAGGATCAGTACATGTATGTTCTGGACGCGCAGCTTCTCAGTGATCTCACCAGGCACAGATCCCAAAGTATTGCTGTCAGAAATGACCAGCTGACCGTCGCGGCATCGCGAGAGATCCTCGACGCCCGTGATGGATTGCACTGACAGCTGGATGTCGAGTGAACGAAGCATCCCCTCGATACTGTATCGACGAATGCCGTCATCGATCATCAGCGCTATTTCAGTCTGCATCAGGGATCGCCCAGCCTGCGGATAGGATTGCCTGCCAGACATTCCAGGCGATAAATAGCGCATCTGACTGCTGAAGTTTTCGCGATATTCATTGCTAGAAATTTTTCGCCACATCAACCAGCGACCCCCCGTTACGTCGCGTTGAAATCAGGAAGTTTTGACCCCTGATACACGATCCTGGCACGGAGTGCCGGTAACTGTCCACCCGCGCTGAGGACCATGGACAGGGCTGTTGCAAAGTCCGAATGACGTTGCAAAGTTGCAGGTCACGGTGGGGTGGGGTGAGCAGGGTGATTTGCGATGCCGGGGTGGTCTTGCAGGTGCGCGGGGCACGGCATGTGACGATGCCTGTGGGGGTGCGACTTCACGCAACGAAACTCAGTTGTGCAGGTCACCCCGCCAAGTCGCCTTCGCCCCACGGAGCTTCGATGTGCCGCCACCCGCGCCGGCCTGGAACGTGAAGGTGAGCCCGCAGTCGTCGCCCGCAGCAAGGCAGCTTCCGCGGCGGGTAGGCCACTGCACCGCTGGTGACACCCCTGCCGACCACCGCGGCACAAGGCGCCTCACCCCTGTCCCTCATGGTCGAAATATTCCGCCGCAGGACGCAAGCGTGCACGTGTCAGAGGAGTGGCCTCGTGCTCGATGCGCACCCCAGCCGCTGCGGCATGCCGTCGTCGTACAACGCCGAGATCTCCGGCTGTCTCGGCCGGTGGACGATGTCGGTCAACGGCCCTGACCGCGCAGTCGTGGCGGGGCCCCGTACCGGCCTCGGACCCTCGGACGTCCCGACCGTGGCGCACCCCGACGATCCGGGGCGGCACCTGATCGCCATCAGCGGCAACGTGCCAGTGCTCGCCAGGGAACAAGCCGCCCAGCACCTGGACAGGCAACGGGCTCGCGGTCGCAGCTGGCGCGCGAACCGGCGCACGTACTGATGAAGGCTGGACGCAGATCGCCGCCGCGTCGTGGACGGCGCCCTGCACCCGCACTGCTTGGTCACGCCAAACACGGTCCCGATGCCGGACACACGGACCTCTCCATCCTGGCGTGCGACACCGCTCCTGAGCGGGACCGGGGTCGAAGCTCTGTGCTTACGCGCCCGCTCCCCGGGGCGGGGCCTTACGCGCCCGCTCCCCGGGGCGGGACGCCGCCCCAAGGCGCTGCCAGATGCTGAAGTACTGCTCAGGCTCCCACTCCGGCGAAGCCGTCCGTTGCTCCCGGACCCGAGCGCCCATCTTGTGGTTCAGCTTCTCGCCGTACGTGTCCATGCTGGTGCTGAGCACACCGGGTCAGAAATGCCTGACCGTCCAAGTGCACTGGCACCAGTAGCAGCCTGCGCATCCGACACTGAGCAGCACCGTCACATTGCGGCGCCGCGCCTCCCCGAGAGCCTCAAGCTTCCGAGGCCATCAGTCGACCGGGCTGCCCGGGACCAGGTACGGAGAGGCCACACCCGCCAGCCAGTTCGTACGCTCCTGGTCCCACGCCACCGGCACCTGCTCGGGCTCGACGCCCTGGACCGGAGGGGATGTCCGCTGAACCGAGCGGCACCGGCGCGCGTTCCCGGCCTCGTCAAGGCAGTCAAGCCCGTCACCGTGGGCCTGGCGCTGGCCTGACGTCCCGCCAGGCCAGTCATTCAGGTCAGGCTGGCCGGGAACCCTCGGGGAGGTCTCGATTCCGCTCCCGCGGCGGCTGTCCGCAGGGCCGGAAGCGACGTGGCCACCCCGGGCGACCACGGGGGATGCTTTCAGGCTCACCCCATCCCGACCCACCAGCGGCGATGAGCCTCGATCTGCTGTCGGACCTTCGTTGCGGCCACCGGGCGAGCATGTACGGCACAGCGACCTCGAACTCGACAGGGCCGTAGCGGTGTACCAGGGCAGCGGCGCGTGAGCGCGTAAGCGGATCACGGCGCGCGGCCTCACTGATCTCATCGCTCAACCGAAGCCGGTTCGCGGGGCCCGTGAGCATGCGTCGTCCCCCCGTGGAGCGCACCAGCACCTGGATCCCGGAGACGTTGGATCAACCACGGACTCCCCGTTTTCGGCAGTGCGCCGCGTGCATCATCCACAGCAGCGCTCAGTACCCGGATCCGCTTGTCATGCCCGCGCGCTCTTGTCGCGAAACCGCCGCATTCACGGCATGTCGTCGTGGGTCAGCGCCGCGTACACGCTCGGAGACGCCGCGGGAACGATGCCGACCGCGTCGTGGGTCCAGCCATGGACGGGGTCCCGCACGCCTCTTCCCGGCAGCGGCGCGGAGACCGTGATCGCGACCCGGAGGTGCACACGCCGCTCAGGAGTGCGGGGCGCGTGCGCCGCCCGTGGACTCCCAGCCGGTGACGGCCAGGGCCCGGTAGGCGGTGTAGGCGAGGGCCGGGTCGCCCTCGTCGACCCAGGGGACGGCGCCCACGTGGCCGTCCACGGCGGCGAGAGCCTCCATGGCCTCGCCGTAGCGCTCGGCGCGGACCAGGAACCAGATCAGGAGGTGCAGCACGTGGGGCCGGACGGGGTGATCGTCCTCGACCTGGTCGACGGCGTACTCGGCGGCCTCGATGGCGTGGCGGATGTCCTCGCTCCGGTAGAGGCCCCGCACCATGTTCACGTCGGGCAGGTGGTCGTACGTCGCGAACAGCGGCAGGGCCGCGAGCAGGCTGCCCTCGGGGGCACCGGCGGCGGCCGCGCGGGCGAAACCGTCCGCCCTGTCCTTGGAGCCCGTCGACTGCGCCGACCAGTACGGCAGCGCCGCCAGGTGGGCGCCCATGTGGTCCGGGGCCAAGCGGCGGACGGTGCCCCACAGGGACACGAAGTCGGCCTCGGTGTAGTGCAGATGGCGGGCGATGAGCAGCTCGGTGATGTGCGGCGTCGGGTCGTCGGGGGCGAGCGCGGCAGCGTCCCGGGCGACGGTGCGGGCCTCCTCCAGGATGATGCGGTGGTCGGCCGAGTCCGGCTCGGCCAGCGCCTGGAAGACCAGGAACTGGGCGTACACCTGTGCCCCGCCGTGGTCGCGCGGCTGCTGGGCCCGCCACTGCCGCAGCCACCGGGCGTCCTGCGCCGCCGCGGCCCGCTCCTTGCTGAAGGAGACCACGTCCGGCGGACCGTCGGCACCGGCTGCCTGTCCCTGCGCCCGTGCCCGCGCCAGCTCCATCGCGGCCGCGCCCGCCAGGGACAGCACCCGCTGCCAGCGCAGCTCGTACTCGTCACCGGTCAGCGCCAGCAGGTGCGCCACCGGCTCCCACTCCTGGGTGCGCTGGGTCTCCTCCAGCGCCTCGACCAGCTCCCTGTCGGGGCCCGGCAGCCGGACGTCGAGCTCGTCCCGGGGGACGAAGCCGTATCCGGCCGACGGGTCGTGGACCGGGTTCAGCACCTGCTTGCCCTCCCGCGCCAGCCGTCTGCGGCGCATGGCCGGGTAGACCACCACACCGAAGAGGGCGACGAGTGCGGTCAGCAGGAACAGGGCTTCCATGGCGTCAGGTCTCCACGCTGTGACGGGGCGGCGGTCGGTGCTGTCGGGCGGTGCACGGGACGGTCGGGACGGTGCGGAGGCCGGTCGGGACGGTCCGCGGGGGTGAGCTCTCAGGAGCACGCCCCACTCCACCGTACGGCCCACTAGTCTCGCCTCCATGAGTGAGCAGCGCGACAACCGCACCGACGGCGGGGACGGGACGGCCTCCTCGGCCCCGCCGCACGGCTTCGAGACCCTCGCCATCCACGCGGGCCAGGCCGCCGACCCGGCCACCGGAGCCGTGGTTCCACCCATCCACCAGGTCTCCACCTACAAGCAGGACGGCGTCGGCGGCCTGCGCGGCGGCTACGAGTACAGTCGCTCCGCGAATCCGACCCGCACCGCGCTGGAGGAGAACCTCGCCGCGCTGGAGGGCGGCAGGCGCGGGCTCGCCTTCGCCTCCGGGCTCGCCGCCGAGGACTGCCTGCTGCGCACCCTGCTCACCCCGGGTGACCACGTGGTCATTCCGAACGACGCGTACGGCGGCACCTTCCGGCTGTTCGCGCGGGTTGCCGAGCGGTGGGGCGTGCAGTGGTCGGTCGCCGACTCCTCCGACCCGGCCGCCGTACGGGCCGCGCTGCGTGAGCGCACCAAGGCGGTCTGGGTGGAGACCCCCTCCAACCCGCTGCTGGGCATCACCGACATCGCGGCGGTCGCGGACGTGGCCCGCTCGGCCGGCGCCCGGCTGGTCGTCGACAACACCTTCGCCAGCCCCTACCTCCAGCAGCCGCTCGCCCTCGGCGCCGACGTCGTCGTCCACTCCACCACGAAGTACATGGGCGGGCACTCGGACGTGGTCGGCGGCGCCCTGGTCACCGCGGATCCCGCGCTCGGGGACGAGCTGGCCTTCCACCAGAACGCGATGGGCGGCATCGCCGGACCGTTCGACTCGTGGCTGGTGATGCGGGGCATCAAGACTCTCGGCGTGCGCATGGACCGGCACGGCGAGAACGCGGCCCGCGTGGTGCAGCTCCTGGAGGCCCACCCGCAGGTGTCCGAGATCTACTACCCGGGACTGCCCTCGCACCCGGGGCACGAGATCGCCGCCAAGCAGATGCGCGGCTTCGGCGGCATGGTGTCCTTCCAGGTCGCGGGCGGCGAGGAGGCCGCGGTGCGCGTGTGCGACCGGAGCGAGCTGTTCACCCTGGGCGAGTCGCTGGGCGGCGTCGAGTCGCTGATCGAGCACCCCGGACGGATGACCCACGCCTCGGCGGCGGGCTCCGCGCTGGAGGTGCCTGCCGATCTGGTGCGGCTGTCGGTCGGCATCGAGTCCGCGGACGATCTGCTGGCGGACCTGTCCCAGGCGCTGGGCTGAGACGGGCCGGTCCCGGGAGGCGACCGCCTGCCGGGAGATGACCGCCTTCCGGCAGGCGGGCCTCTTCCGCAGGGCGGTCACCAGCCCACCGTCGGCGAGGTCGTCGTCGGGGGCGGGGCCGCCCAGGGCTGCCGGGCGAGGGACCACGCCAGCAGCGCCACCGCGCCCACCAGCACCGCAGCCCACAGTGCCGTCCGCAGGGCCCGGCGCCGTCGCAGCAGCCGCGCCCCGTCCGCGAGGGCCCGCTCCGCGAGGTCGGCGGGCACGTGGTCGAGGGCGTGCTGATCCAGCAGGCGCCGCACTTCGGTCTCCTTGCGGTCAGGCGGACTCACCGGCCGCCTCCGCCACCGGGGCGGGCGGGCGGCGGCTGAGCACCGCCGCCATGGCCCGCGTCTGCAGGGTGCGCACCCGCTCCACGGGCAGCCCGAGACCTGCGGCGACCTGTTCCTCGGCGACCCCTTCGTACAGGCGCAGCACCATCACGATCCGCTCGTGCGGGGGCAGGCCGGCCAGCAGTCCGCCGCGGGAGCGCCGGTGGCGCCGTCCGGTACGGGCGAAGCAGTCGGCCAGTTCCTGCCGGGCGCGTTCGTAGGGGTCCTCACCGCGCAGGCGGCCCCAGTCGGCCCGGGTACGGGCGAGGGCGCGCACCAGGAGCCGTTCGGCCTCGGGTGCGGCGCCGGGGGGTTCGGCCGTCAGCAGGGTGGCGGCATGCAGCAGCCGGCCACCCGCACCCGCGACGAACGCTTCGAACTCCCGGGCGCGGAGGCGCTCCTGCCGTGCCTGACGCTCTCGCACGCCCCGCCGCCTCCCGCGCGCGTCTCCCGCGCGTCTCCTGTGCCAGCTATAGGACGGCAGGCGGCCAGATCAAATCAAGAGGCGCGCAACCACCTGTCCGCGCGCCCCTGTACGGCCCGTTCCAGGCCGGGCAGCCGGACGGAGCGGAGTGGGTGGACGGCCGGCGGGTCAGGAGTCGGCGGGGCGGGAGGGCTGGGCGAGGCCGCCGGGATGCAGGTCGAGCATCGCGCTGTTGAAGCGGGTCAGCAGCTTGCAGAACGTACCGCGCTCCTCCTCCGTCCACTCCTGGGTGATGAGCTGCATCAGGTTGCGCCGCGAGGAGCGGACCTCCTCCAGCCTGGCCACACCCCGTGGGGAGAGCTGCAGCACCACCGCGCGGCCGTCCTCCGGGTGGGAGGTCCGCTTCACCAGGCCGGACTCGACGAGCGGGGCGACCTGCCGGGTGACGGTGGAGGAGTCGATCCCCATGCCCGCGGCCAGTGCCTTGACGCCCATCGGGCCCTGCTGGTCGAGCCGGTTGAGCAGGAGGTAGGCGGCGCGGTCCATGGAGTTGCGGGCCTGGCCGAGACCGCCGAGCCGGGTCTGCTCCGCGCGGCGGGCGTACACGGCGAGCTGGTGCTGCAGGGCGTCGAGCACAGCCGTGGAGGAGGGGGCACCGCTGTCGGCAGGCATCTCGGCTTCCTCGTCCGGGGTGTCTGGAGTGTCTGTCGTCATGTCCGGGTGCGTGGGCATGGCAGGTGCGCTCACTTCGTCTGTCTGCGGGAGTTTTTGAGGAGTTTTGACGGTTTAGGGATGGTTTGTTGGGGCTGAAGTCCGAAGCCGGTGCGGACAGAGTACGCGGAGCGAGCCCGGTACGTACCTCCTGTGCACGAAGCAGTGACGCGCACCACCCCGGGTGACCGTCCACGCCCGTTACGGGCCGACTGCCAGACTGGCGCCATGTCCACCAGCGCACCACCCCGCCACACCGCCCGTCCTGAACTGCCCGTCTCCCTCGACGACGTACGCCGGGCCCACAAGACCCTCTCCGGGATCGCCCGCACCACCGCCGTCGAGGGCAGCCGCCACCTCTCCGCGCTGACCGGCACCCCTGTCCACCTCAAGTGCGAGAACCTCCAGCGCACCGGCTCGTTCAAGCTGCGCGGTGCCTACGTGCGCATCGCCGGCCTCTCCCCGCAGGAGCGCAGGCGCGGGGTGGTCGCGGCGAGCGCGGGCAACCACGCCCAGGGTGTCGCGCTGGCCGCCTCGCTGCTGGGCGTGGCCTCCACGGTCTTCATGCCGGTGGGCGCCCCGCTGCCGAAGGTGGCGGCCACCCGCGAGTACGGGGCGCGGGTGAGGATGCACGGGCAGGTGGTGGACGAGACCCTGGAGGCGGCGAAGGAGTACGCGCACGCCACCGGTGCCGTCTTCATCCACCCCTTCGACCACCCTCATGTGGTCGCGGGGCAGGGCACGCTGGGCCTGGAACTGCTGGAGCAGTGCCCCGAGGTGCGCACGGTGCTGGTGGGTGTCGGCGGCGGCGGGCTGCTCGCGGGCATGGCGGTGGCGATCAAGGCACTGCGGCCCGACGTACGGCTCGTGGGCGTGCAGGCCGAGGGCTCCGCCGCGTACCCTCCGTCGCTGGCGGCAGGGAAACCGGTGGCGCTGGAGTCGGTCTCGACGATGGCGGACGGCATCAAGGTCGGGCGGCCGGGCGATGTCCCCTTCTCCCTCATCCGCACCCTGGTGGACGAGGTCCGCACGGTCTCCGAAGACGCCCTCTCCAGCGCGCTGTTGCTCTGCCTGGAGCGGGCCAAGCTGGTGGTCGAACCGGCGGGCGCGAGCCCGGTCGCGGCGCTGCTGTCGGCCCCCGACACCTTCGAGGGACCCGTCGCGGCGGTGCTGTCGGGCGGGAACGTCGATCCCCTCGTGCTCCAGCGCACCCTGCGGCACGGCATGGCGGCGGCGGGCCGCTACCTGTCGCTGCGGCTGCGCCTCTCGGACCGGCCGGGCGCGCTGGCCGCGCTGCTGGGCAAGCTGTCGGTGGCCGATGCCAACGTGCTGGACGTCGGCCATGTCCGCACCGATCCGCGCCTGGGACTCCACGAGGCCGAGGTGGAACTGCACCTGGAGACGAAGGGGCCCGAGCACTGCGTCGAGGTGGCCTCCGGACTGCGCGCGGCGGGTTACACGGTCGTGAGCTGAGCCGGGCGGTCGTGGGCCGAGCCGGACGGTCGCGAGCGGAGCCGGACAGAAGGCGACGCGACGTATCGCGAATGACGCTTGACGCGATACATCGCGTCGTCGCATACTGCTGCGCACGGGCCCGGAACACTGCGCTACATGGCCCTGTATGCCCTGTGTACCTGTAGGGCTGTACATGCCGGACACTTCCGGCAGTTCTAGCCTTTTCGTAGAGTTCCGCGCTCCATACGCTGGGAGACCTCCAATGCCAGGTGCCATCCACGCCGAGGGGCTGGTGAAGTCGTTCGGTGACGTACGGGCTCTGGACGGCGTCGACCTCGACGTCCCCGACTCCACCGTGCTCGGCCTGCTCGGGCCCAACGGCGCGGGCAAGACCACCGCGGTCCGGGCGCTGACCACCCTGCTGCGGCCCGACGCGGGACACGCCGTCGTCGCCGGTGTCGACGTGCTCAAGAACCCCACAGCGGTGCGCCGCTCCATCGGCGTCTCCGGACAGTTCGCCGCCGTCGACGAGTACCTGACCGGCCGCGAGAACCTCCAGATGGTCGGGCAGCTCTACCAGATGTCCGCGCGGGACGCGAAGAAGCGGGCGACGGAGCTGCTGGAGCGCTTCCACCTGACCGACGCGGCGGACCGCACGGCCAAGACGTACTCGGGCGGCATGCGCCGCCGCCTCGACCTCGCCGCTGCGCTGGTCGTCAGCCCTCCCGTGATGTTCATGGACGAGCCCACCACCGGCCTCGACCCGCGCAACCGCCAGCAGTTGTGGGAGGTCATCGAGGAGCTCGTCGCGGGCGGTACGACGCTGCTGCTCACCACCCAGTACCTGGAGGAGGCCGACCGGCTCGCGCACGACATCGCGGTCGTCGACCACGGCAGGGTCATCGCGCGCGGCACCTCCGACCAGCTCAAGGCCCGAACGGGCGGGGAACGCATCGAGGTCGTCGTCCACGAGCGGGCCGACATCCCCACCGCCCGCGAGATCCTCGACCCGCTCGGGTCGCGCGGCACCGCGCACGAGGGCTGCACCGTCGAGGAACACACCCGCAAGCTGACCGTCCCCGTCACCGGCGGCGCCAAGCTCCTGGCCGAGGTCATCAGGGACCTCGACGCCCGCGGGGTCGAGATCGACGACATCGGCCTGCGCCGCCCCACCCTCGACGACGTCTTCATCTCCCTGACCGGCCACGCCGCGGAGGCGGCACGGACCGCCGACTCCGACCGCGCGGCCGGCGACCCGGCGCGGCAGCAGCCCGAGGAGGCCGCGGAATGAGCGCTCAGGCGGCAACAGCCGGCACCGCACCGCAGGGACGCGGCGGGGTCCTCCAGTCGGTCACCGACTCCCTGGTGATGGCCAAGCGCAACCTCATCCGCATGGTGCGCATCCCCGAGGTCGTCGTCTTCGGGCTCATCCAGCCGATCATGTTCGTGGTGCTCTTCAGCTACGTCTTCGGCGGCTCGATCAAGGTGCCCGGCTCGGGCACGGACGCCGCCTCCTACCGCGAGTTCCTGATGGCGGGCATCTTCGCGCAGACGGTCACCTTCGCGACGGCCGGTTCGGGCGCCGGCATCGCGGAGGACATGCACAAGGGCCTCATCGACCGCTTCCGCTCGCTGCCGATGGCGCGGGGCGCCGTGCTGACCGGGCGCACGCTGGCCGACCTGGTGCAGACGGCACTCACCCTCGTCGTCCTCGCCGCTGTCGCGGCCCTGGTGGGGTGGCGGGCGCACGACGGCATCCCCAAGGCGCTGGCGGGCTTCGCCCTGCTGTTGCTGCTGGGGTACGCCTTCACCTGGATCGGCGCGCTGATCGGCCTCTCCGTGCGGACACCGGAGGCCGCCACCTCGGGAGGGCTGGTGTGGCTGTTCCCGCTGACGTTCATCTCGATCGCGTTCGTGCCCTCGCAGAACATGCCGTCGTTCCTCCGGCACATCGCCGAGTGGAACCCGTTCAGCTCCACCGTCCTCGCGGCCCGCGAGCTGTTCGGCAACCTGCCGCCCGGCTACCCGACGCCCGACGCCTGGCCGATGCAGCACCCCGTCTGGGCCTCGCTGCTGTGGTCGGCCGTCATCATCGCGGTCTTCCGCACCCTGGCGGTGCACCGGTACCGCAGCGCGACCTCCTGACGGAGCCGGCCCGCTGACGGAGCCGGCCCGGGGGCCGGGCGGGACGGCGGCCCCCGCAGGCGTCCCGCGGACAACGAACGGCGGATGCGCCCCGTGCTCGACCGCACGCGCGCATCCGCCGTCGCTGCTTCGGCCCACCCCGGCCCGCGCGGGGCCGGTGGAACCGGTGGCGCCCCTCAGCTCTGGTAGGGCTTCGCCTCCAGGACCCGGACGGAGGCCATCTTGCCGTTCGGCAGCTCGTACTCGGCGTCCTCACCGACCTTCTTGCCGTTCACGCCCGCGCCCAGAGGCGACTGCGGAGAGTAGGTCTCGATGTCCGAGCTGGCGTACTCGCGGGACGCCAGGAGGAAGGTGATGGTGTCGTCCTCGTCACCGTCGAAGGCGATCTTGACGACCATGCCGGGCTCCACCACGCCGTCGTCCGCCGGAGCCTCGCCGACCTTCGCGTTCTCCAGGAGCTGCTGGAGCTGGCGGATCCGCAGCTCCTGCTTGCCCTGCTCCTCCTTGGCCGCGTGGTACCCGCCGTTCTCGCGGAGGTCGCCCTCCTCGCGAGCCGCCTCGATCTTCTTGGAGATCTCGGTACGTGCAGGACCCGACAGGTACTCCAGCTCGGCCTTGAGCTGGGCGTACGCCTCCTGGGTCAGCCAGGTGACGTTGTCGCTGGTCTGGGTCACAGGTGCTCCTCGTCGGTACTGGGATAGATGAGCTGATGCAGCAATCGCCCTACCAGAAAGACTGCGCCTTCACTGGTGGGCGAAACCACGAGCTTAACAATTCCGGCAGAAAAGGGAAGAAGGACCGAGCTTCGCCCCAGGTCACAACGGTGCGCGTGCCCTGTTCACCCGGTGGTCCGCAGGGGGCCCGCGCTCAGTGCTTCCGTTCGCAGCCCAGCAGCTCGGCGTTGGTGGCGCGGGCGGTGGTACGCAGAGTGATCACCTTGTCGACGCGGCCGGCCGCCGCGTCGAACGCCGCGGTCTTGCGGCCGACCTCGGCGCCGTCCTCCGCGCGGGAGCGCAGCGTGCACACCCCCGCGACTCCCTTGTCCTTGTGCACCTCCAGGTGCACCTCGACCGCGCTGTCGGAGACGACCTTGTACTTGATCACCTCGGCGCTGACGTCCTGACCTGCGATGTAGGAGATGCCGAGCCAGCCGACGAGTGCGAGCAGCAGCACGCCGAACACACCGCCTGCGAGCTTCAGACGACGGTCGGTACGCGCCTCGGCCCGCCCCGCGCCGCCCGCGGGCCCCCCGCGTGCCGCGGAGCTCCCGGTGGTACGCCCGTAGCGCCCTTCGGGCACCTTCTGGCGCACTTCAGCCATGGCGCGTTCCTCTCGGCGGCGCGGGGTCGGACCGGGAATACATCACGGGCCCGGTTCGGTCACTATAGAAGCCGCCCGCGATTCCGCTGAAGGCGGGCGCCGATGGCCGACTTACGAGGATTGAGTTGTGACTGAGCAACTGCGACTGATGGCCGTGCACGCGCACCCCGACGACGAGTCGAGCAAGGGCGCGGCCACCATGGCGAAGTACGTCGACGAGGGGGTGGACGTGCTGGTCGCGACGTGTACCGGGGGAGAGCGTGGCTCCATCCTCAACCCGAAGCTCCAGGGCGACACCTACGTCCAGGAGCACATCCACGAGGTGCGCAAGAAGGAGATGGACGAGGCCCGGGAGATCCTGGGCGTCAAGCAGGCGTGGCTGGGCTTCGTCGACTCCGGGCTGCCCGAGGGCGACCCGCTGCCGCCGCTGCCGGAGGGCTGCTTCGCGCTCCAGGAGGTGGACGAGGCCGCCGGGGCGCTGGTGCGGCTGATCCGTGAGTTCCGGCCGCAGGTGATCACCACCTACGACGAGAACGGCGGCTACCCGCACCCGGACCACATCATGACCCACAAGATCACGATGGTCGCGTTCGAGCACGCCTCCGACACCGAGAAGTACCCGGAGGCGGAGTTCGGCCCCGCCTGGCAGCCGCTGAAGGTCTACTACAACCAGGGCTTCAACCGGCAGCGCACCCTGGCGATGCACCAGGCCATGCTGGACCGGGGCCTGGAGTCGCCGTACACCGAGTGGCTGGAGCGCTGGGAGAAGATGAAGGTCAAGGAGCGCGAGCTGACCACCTTCGTGCCCTGCGGCGAGTTCTTCGAGATCCGCGACAAGGCGCTGATCGCGCACGCCACCCAGATCGACCCGGACGGCGGCTGGTTCCGCGTACCGATGGACATCCAGAAGGAGGTCTGGCCGACCGAGGAGTACGAGCTGGCGAAGTCCCTCGTGGAGACCTCCCTCCCCGAGGACGACCTCTTCGCGGGGATCCGCGAGAATTGACGCCATGAGCCCCACGCAGACAACGCTCGTCCAGGTCCTGCCGCTGGCCAAGGACCTGGACGAGAACAAGGTGACTCCCGGTGTGCTCGGCTTCATCGTCTTCGCGGTGATCGGCCTCGCCGTCTGGCTGCTGATGAAGTCGATGAACAAGCACATGAAGCGGGTCGACTTCGAGGAGCAGTCGCCGGCGGGCGGCTCCGCGCCGCTCGGCGGAAGCGGTGCGGCTTCCGCCGTGCAGACCGAAGCCGGGGCCGGAACCGCCGGCGCCTCCCGCGACGCCGATGCCGCCCCGAAGGCCGAGGCCGCCGGGGACGGGGCTGCCGCCTCCACTCCGGCCGCCTCCTCGAAGCCCGCCCAGGGCTGACAGACCCGCGCCCCGCGTGGCGGCAGGTGCCGACCGCCCGGCGGGTGGGTACCCGCCGCTCGACGGGCGGGTGCCGGCCATCCGGAAGGCACACGCCGGCCACCTCGGCGGCAGATGCCGCCCGCGTGACGGCGGGCGCTTCCGGCCTGGAGGACAGACGCGAGCCGGCCTGCTGCGCCCGGACCACTCCGGGCCGGGCCCCTCCGGTCCGCCCCTGGGCCGGGACGCGCGAGCCGTCCCCGGTCGGGGTCGCCGCCCCGGGCCGGACGGCTGCGGGCCGATCCGGGAGCCGGACCGCTTCGCGGGCCTGTCCCTTCGCGGGCCGTTCCCGCGCCGGGCCGCTTCCGGAGCCGGGCCGGGCCGTCCCGGGGCCCGGGTAGCCCTTCCACCCTTCCGACGTCCGTTACGGAGATCATCATGCTGTTCGGCAGGTTCAACAACCGGATCCCCACACCCGAGGAAGCCCTGCAGGGCCGCCCGGAGCGGGAGTTCACGGTGCCCGAGCGTCACACCGTGCTGGGTACGGCACTGCTGGGCCCCTACCCGGAGGGCCTGGAGGTCGCCGACTTCGGTATGGGCTGCTTCTGGGGCGCCGAGCGCGTCTTCTGGACGACGGACGGCGTCTGGACGACGCTCGTCGGTTACCAGGGCGGGCCCACCCCGAACCCGACGTACGAGGAGGTCTGCTCGGGTCTCACGGGGCACGCCGAGGTCGTCCGCGTCGTCTTCGATCCGGCGAAGGTGTCCTACGAGACCCTCCTCAAGCGGTTCTGGGAGGCGCACGACCCCACCCAGGGCTTCCGCCAGGGCAACGACTCGGGCACCCAGTACCGCTCCGCGGTCTACACCCACTCCCCCGCCCAGGCCGCCGCCGCGGAGGCCTCCCGCGCCGCGTACCAGCAGGTTCTGACCGCCTCCGGCCACGGGGAGATCACCACGGAGATCCTTCCCGCCGCCGACCGCCCCTTCTACCCGGCCGAGGGCTACCACCAGCAGTACCTCGACAAGAACCCGGCGGGGTACTGCGGCATCGGCGGCACGGGCGTGAGCTGCCCGGTGGGCATCGCCACCGCCCCGCCGGAACACTGAGCGCACCCGCCCGGCACTGAACGCACCCACCCAGAGCCCTTCCGTCATACGGAGAGCATTTTTCGGCCAGCGGTATTCCCGGAAGGGCGGCCCCGCCCCGGAGGCGGGACGGTTCGCACCGGTACACACGGCGGTCGACGGCCGGACCCGCAGTCGGCGCCTTCGCGATTCACCCCGTCGCAAAGACCGGCGGGCAAACCCCGGAGGCGCCGGAAGGGCCAGTCCTCCGCCACCAAGTAGGCGCATAACGGAAATCCGCTTTCACATGGTGGACTTGTTCGCGCCTGCCGGAGGGGAATCAGCTCCTGATAGGCCGGTGAGTTCTACCAGGCCGGGGGGGCGGGCGCCAGGTCGGGGAAAGAGAGGAGGACGACGCCGCCCCGCCAGGTGCCCAGGGTCTGCGGCTGCCCGCCGTGCGGCAGGAAACGGCCGCGGAAGGGGGCGAGTGCGGGCCGGATGCGCTCCACCTGCTCGGTCAGGCCGGAGTGGGCCTCCCGGTTCTCCAGCCGGGGGACGGCGTACGCGGCCATCGGGTACTCCCTCCGGTTCGGGACCCCGGCGCGCGGCGCCGGGATTGCGGATAGCGTGGCCGGTGTTGCCGCTTGTGCCGCGGCGGGCGATGTCCTCGCGGGCAGGGGCGGCCGGCACCGGTCCCATGCGTGAGACGGAGGAGCACCGTGTCCCAACCGCCAGCCGCCGAGGAGCCGTTCACCGTCCCGGTGACGGTCAGGGGGTACGAGATCGACACCCAGGGGCACCTGAACCAGGCCGTGTACCTCCAGTACGGGGAGCACGCGCGCTGGTCGGTGCTGAAGGCGGCCGGGATCGAGCAGGCTGCCATGGTGGCGCGGGGCGTCGGCCCGGTGGTTCTGGAGCAGACGGTGCGCTATCTGCGGGAACTGCGCGCCGGTGACGAGGCGACGGTGAGCTGCGCGTTCGAGTGGGGCGCGGGCAAGACGTTCCGGGTGCGGCAGCTCATCCAGCGGGTGGACGGCACGCTCGCCGCCGAACTGACCGGGGTGGGCGGGGTGATGGACCTGGAGGCGCGCCGTCTGGTGGCCGACCCGGGCGCGGCGCTGCGGGAGCTGGCCACCGATCCGAAGCTGCTGGGGCTGGCCTAGCACGCCCGCTTCACGGGTACGCCCCTGCGTGCGCGCGCACACGACAGAGGGTGGCTCCCCGGCCGGGGAGCCACCCTCATCGGTTCGAAGCCGAGGGCCGCGTCAGAGCGCGGAGCCCTCCTGCCACTTCGCCCAGTCCATGTTCCAGCCGTTGAGGCCGTTGTCGGGCTGGACGGTCTTGTCGGGGGAACCCTTGACCTCGACGACGTCGCCGATCATCGAGTTCTCGTAGAACCAGGCACCGTCGGTGTTCGGGTCGCCGGCTCCCTTGGCGTCCTTGAGGCCGACGCAGCCGTGGCTGGTGTTGCCCGTCCCGAAGGGGGCGCCCCAGTAGTTGCCGTGGATGAAGGTGCCGGAGGTGGACAGCCGCATGGCGTGGGGGACGTCCTTGATGTCGTAGCCCTCTGCGCCCTTGCGGCCGAACCCGACGGTGTCCCCGTCCATCCGGGTCTCCTTGTGCTTCTCGGAGATCACCATCTTGCCGTTGTAGGTCGGGTTGGCTGCGCTGCCCGAGGAGATCGGGATGGTCTTGATCGTCTTGCCGTCCCTGACCACCTTCAGCTGGTGGCTCTTCGCGTCGACGGTGCTGATCTGCTGGCGGCCGATGTCGAAGGTGACCTTCTTGTCCTGGACGCCGACGTTGCCGCCACCCGCGTTCACGCCGTCGAGCCCGAGGTCGAGGGTGACCTTGGAGTTGGGCTTCCAGTACTCCTCGGGGCGGAAGTCGAGCCGGTCGTTGCCGAACCAGTGGCCGACCGCCTTCTGGCCGCTGGTGGAGCTGACCTTGATCGCGGACTCGACGGCCTTCTTGTTCTGGACCTGCTTGTCGAAGGTGATCGAGACCGGCATGCCGACACCGACCGTGGAACCGTCCTCGCCGGCGTAGGTACCGATGAAGCTGTTCTGCGGCGAGACGGTGGTGAAGGCCGAGTTCTCGACGGCCTTGCGGCCCTCGCTGTCCTTCGCCGTGGCGGTGACCTCGTACTTGGTGGCCCGCTCCAGCTGCTCCTTGGGCTTCCAGGTCGCACCGTCGGCGGAGAGGGTGCCCTCGACGGCCGTCCCGCTCTGGGCGGCCTTCATGGTGACCTTGGTGAGCTTGCCGCCCTTGACGGAGACGTTGCCGCCGTTGTTGATGCTCGCGTTGGTGTCGCCGTCCTTGGAGGCGATCTTTATTCGCGCCTGCGAAGCATCCTTCTCGGCGGATATGTCGTTCTTGGCGCCGGACTTCTCGGTGTCGCCCCCCTCGTCACCGTTGCATCCGCTGAGCGCGAGCACCCCACCGAGCAGCACGGCCGTGGCCGCGAGACCCCTGCGGTGCTTCCCCACCGTCATCACTGGCTTCTCCATTTGCCTTCGGAACCCCATGTCTCCCGGTAAAGCTGCTCAGCCCCCACAGCGCCCGTTGTCGGACATGTGCGCTCCAGCTCCATGCATATGAACGCACGAGGGACTATGACCGGTTCCACTTTCGGTAAAACTGTGGTCTAGGACACGCGTCCGACCGGTTCGCGCACCGTCCGGGCTCGTGTCCCGTTTTTCCGGGGCAGAACCACTCCGGTTCCCAGGATGAGCGGAAGCATGCCTTCCCCCTCGCCTCCACCAGTCAGTAACATCGGCCCGCGTACGGCCGGTTCACGCCGGTTCACGCCGGCCCCCCGAGCCGTACGCCGCACCGACGCGCACCCAGGAAGGCCATTTCGTGTCCGAGGCCGGACCCTCGAAGCTGTCAGTCCACCGCCGTCCTCTGGCGACCGCAGCGGCGGCCGGCGGAGTGCTGTTCGCCCTCTGGTTCGTCCCCACCGCCAACGCTACCCCCGAAAAACCAGACCATCCCACCCGTCACGGCGACACTGTGACGCGGTTGGAACACGACCGGGGCGCCGAGCAGGCGAGGACCCCCGGTATCTAGGCAAGCGGTCCGGTGACGGACTCCGCGGCGGCCACCAGGGCCCCGGACCGGACGAACGCCTCCGCGGCCCCCAGGTCGGGCGCGAGGAACCGGTCCTCCCCCGGCCCCTGGGCCCCCGCCTCCCGGAGCGCGGCGATCACCGCGCGTGCGGCCTCACCGGGTTCCGAGCCCACCGTCCCCGCCCGCAGTTCCACCGCGCGGGCGGCCGCGTACAGCTCCACCGCGATCACCCTGGCCAGCCCGTCGACCGCGGTGCGCAGCTTGCGCGCCGCCGACCAGCCCATCGAGACGTGGTCCTCCTGCATGGCGGAGGAGGGGATCGAGTCCACCGACGCGGGCACGGCCAGCCGCTTGAGCTCGCTGACCAGGGCGGCCTGCGTGTACTGGGCGATCATGAGCCCGGAGTCCACTCCGGCGTCGTGTGCGAGGAACGGCGGCAGACCGTGCGAGCGGTTCTTGTCCAGCAGCCGGTCGGTACGCCGTTCGGCGACGGAGGCCAGGTCGGCGGCGGCCACGGCGAGGAAGTCGAGGACGTAGGCGACGGGCGCCCCGTGGAAGTTGCCGTTCGACTCGACCCGGCCGTCCGGCAGCACCACCGGGTTGTCCACGGCGGCGGCCAGCTCGCGTTCGGCCACCGTACGGGCGTGCGCCAGGGTGTCCCGGCCCGCACCGGCGACCTGCGGGGCACACCGCACCGAGTAGGCGTCCTGCACCCGCGGCGCATCGTCCTGGTGGTGGCCGGTCAGCCCGGAGCCGGCCAGGAAGGTGCGCATGTTGGCGGCGCTGGCGGCCTGCCCCGGGTGCGGCCGTACGGCGTGCAGGTCGGGCGCGAGCACCCGGTCGGTGCCCAGCAGCGCCTCCAGGGACAGCGCGGCGGCGAGGTCGGCGCTGGTGAACAGGCGGGCGAGGTCGGCGCAGGCCATCAGCAGCATGCCGAGCATCCCGTCGGTGCCGTTGAGGAGCGCCAGCCCTTCCTTCTCGCGCAGCTCGACGGGGGTGATGCCGTGCTCGGCGAGGAGTTCGCCGGCCGGCCGCACCGTTCCGTCGGGGCCCTCCGCCTCGCCTTCGCCCATCAGGGCGAGGGCGCAGTGGGAGAGCGGTGCGAGGTCGCCGGAGCAGCCGAGGGAGCCGTACTCGTGCACGAGGGGGGTGATGCCGGCGTTGAGGACGTCGGCCATCGCCTGGGCGACCTCGGGCCGTACGCCGGTGCGGCCGGAGGCGAGGGTCTTCAGGCGCAGGAACATCAGGGCCCGTACGACCTCGCGCTCCACCCGGGGGCCCATGCCCGCGGCGTGCGAGCGGACGATGTTGCGCTGGAGCTGGGCGCGCAGGTCGGGGCCGATGTGGCGGACGGCCAGGGCGCCGAACCCGGTGGAGACGCCGTAGACGGGCTCGGGCCGGGCGGCGAGGTCGTCGATGAAGCGGCGGGCGGTGCGCAGCGCCTCCACAGCCTCGGGGCTCAGCTCGACGCGGGCGCCGTCCCTGGCGACGGCGAGGACCTCCTCGGGAGTGGTGCCCGAGCTTCCCACCACCACGGTGTGCATATTCATATTCACGAACCCTAATGAGTGAATTGCCATCTGTCACGGCCACCCCGGTAGACCCCTGCAGACCCCTGCCTAGGAAAACCAGGTGAGTGCCTAGGACCCCTAGGCATAGGGTCCCGCTCACGGCGGCGACGGAGGGGTGCGCATGGTACGTGCGGGACTGACAGTGGACCGGCTGGTGACGGCCGCAGCCGAACTGGCGGACGAGGGCGGCCTGGACAACCTCACGCTCTCGGCACTGGCCCGCCGCTTCGGCGTCAGGGACGCCAGCCTGTACGCGCACCTGGGCGGCCTGGCCGACCTGCGCGTCCGGCTGTGCATGCTGGCCGCCACGGAGATGACCGACCGCATCTCCGCTGCCGTCGCCGGACGCGCGGGCAAGGACGCGCTGGTCGCCTTCGCCGACGCCTTCCGCGCCTACGCGCTCGAACACCCCGGCCGCTACGCCGCGGGGCAGCTCCAGCTTGAGCCCGCACGCGCCGCCGAGTCGCCCGGACACCGCCGCAGCGTCGAGCTCACCTACGCCATGCTGCGCGGCTACGGCCTCGACGAACCCGACCTCACCGACGCCGGGCGCCTGCTGCGCAGCGCCTTCCACGGCTACGCCGACCTGGAGGCCCGCGCCGGCTTCAGCCACCCGCGCGCACCGGCCGCCTCCTGGCACCGCTCCCTGGACGCCCTCCATTTCCTGCTGGCCAGCTGGCCGCGGGCCGACACCACCCACGAGGAGAACGACGACCATGACTGACCTGCCGGCCGACCCCGCCCCGCGCACCGGTGCCCTGCCCGTCCCCGGCGCGACCCTCCACTACGAGGTGCGCGGCGGCGGCCCGCTGCTGCTGCTGATACCGGGCGGCGCCGGCAACGCCGAGGTCTTTCACGGGGTCGCCCCCGCACTCGCCGGCCGGTTCACGGTCGCCTCCTACGCGCCCCGTGGCATCAGCGGCAGCCCCCTGGACGTGCCCGGCGAGGAGCAGCAGCCCGAGGTGCACGCGGCCGACGCCCGCCGTCTGCTCGACCTGCTCTCGCCCGACGCGCCCGCCTACGTGGCCGGCACCAGCTCCGGGGCCGTCACCGCGGTCGAGCTGCTGAGCAGGCATCCGGCCAGGGTGCGGCTCGCGGTCGCGCACGAGCCGCCGCTGCTGCGGATGCTGCCCGACCCGGCCCCGGCGCTCGCCGCCTTCGCGGAGATCGGCGGGATCGCCGCGCGCGAGGGGGTCGGCCCTGCCTACGCGCGCATGGGGGCCGTGCTCGGCGAGGCGGAGCCCGTCGCCCCGGCCGGGGACGAAGGGGAGCCCGCGGCGCCGACCGAGGGGCTGCGGGCCGCGATCGGAGCGAGCAGCGCACACTTCCTCCGCCACGTGCTGCGGTCCTTCAGCCACCACCGCCCGGACCTCGCGGAGCTGAAGGCGGCCGCGGACCGGTTGGTCGTCGCCGTCGGCCGAACCTCCCGGGGCCAGCTCCAGCACACCGCCGCCACCGCCCTTGCCCAGGCCGTGGGCGCTGAGGTGCGGGAGTTCCCGGGCGGCCACCTGGGGTGCGTCGAACACCCGGCCGCCTTCGCCCGGA
This sequence comes from Streptomyces sp. CNT360, assembly GCF_000424785.1. Classification (NCBI taxonomy): domain Bacteria; kingdom Bacillati; phylum Actinomycetota; class Actinomycetes; order Kitasatosporales; family Streptomycetaceae; genus Streptomyces; species Streptomyces sp. CNT360. The sequence goes on from NZ_AUKO01000001.1 coordinate 820,776, forward strand.
CGCTGGGCGCGACGCTGTCGGAGCGGGACGCGGCCCCCGCCGCTGCCGACGTGGAGCGGACGGGGTCCCGAACCGAGGGCTGAGCCCCGGCCCCGGCACCGGTCCGGCCCGGCGACCCGCCGACGGCGCGGGTCCGCCGGGCCCCCTCGCGCTCAGTGCCGGCGGAAGCGGCGACGCTCCACGGAGGTGCGGAGTGGATCGGGGGCGGCGGCCAGCTGCACGGTCGGGTCGTCGGGGCCGCCCTCCCGGCCCGCCACCACCGGCTTGCCCGAGCGCAGCGCCTTGGCGCGGTACTGGGCGGCGTCCGCGAGCCGGAAGATCCGGTGGGCGCTGCGCACGTCGCCGACCGGGTCGCCGGTGGAGGCCACGCCGCAGGCCGCGCCCTCCCCCAGCTCCAGTTCGGCCGCGCCGTGGCACAGCTCCTCGGCCGCCCGTACCACCTCGTCGGCGGTCGGCCCGACAGCCAGCAGGCAGAACTCGTCCCCGCCCAGCCGCCCGGCCAGGGCGCCGGGGAGGGTGCCCGCGCAGGCCGAGAGGACGTCGGCGAACCGCTCCAGCAGGCGGTCACCCGCCTCGTGGCCCTGCTGGTCGTTGACGCGTTTGAGCCCGTTGATGTCGCAGACGGCGAGGCTGACGACGGTGCCCAGTTCCCGGTGCATCTCCACCGCCTCCTCCAGCCGGGACTCGACGGCCCGGCGGTTGGCCAGCCCGGTCAGCGGGTCGGTGTAGGCGAGGCGGCGGACCTCCTCCAGCCGTTCGTTCTGGGCGATGCCGGAGGCGATGAGTGCGGCCAGTACCGCGGCGAAGTCGGCGTCGTCCCGGGTGAAGGGGGGCTCCCCCTCGGCGCGGGCGACGTACAGCTCGCCCCAGGCGCGCCCGTGCAGCACGACCGGGGCGATCACGCCGGAGCCGAGCCCTGGGCGCCGTGCCGCGGCCGGCCTCCGGTAGCGGGGGGCCTCCTCGCCGTCGCCGGGTTCCGTCCCCGCCACCCAGGCCGGGGCCCGGCCGCCCTTCGCCGGGCGTCCTGGCGGCGCCTCGGCGGCCTGGAGGAAGCCCGGCACGAAGTACGCCTCGTCCTCGGGGAACTCCGCCCCCTGCGGCGCCAGGGACCCGATGTTGACCAGCACCCGCAACCGCCCGCGAGCGCGCTCCCACACGGAGAGGGAGGCGAAGGCGCCACCCATCGCCTCGCAGGCGCCCTGCGCCGCCGCGTGGGCGACGTCCCGGTGCGAGAGGGCGGCGGCCGTCTCGGGGTCGGGTGCGGCGGAGGTGCGGGCCGGGGCGGGGGCGGACGTCTGCGCCGCCGCCATGGCCTGCGACAGCCCGACGACGGCGCTCAAGCGCGCGTCCGCGTCCCCGCTGAGAGGTATTCGGCCCATACGGCCAAGATTAGAAGTCTTCGCCCTGTTCTGCCGCACGGCCCCCTACGGAGAGCCTCACTCTACGTACGTCGCGTGCGTCGCGGGGGTCTCTTGGCACAACTCGCGCCACCTTCTCGCCGCCTCTCGCGCGGCTCAGGCACCCGGCCAGTCGGGTTTCCGCTTCTCGTTGAACGCGGCGACGCCCTCGGCACGGTCCCCGGAGAAGGCGACGGTGCGCCAGGCGGCCTCCTCCACCTCCAGCCCGGCCCGCAGGTCCATGCCCCAGCCGGTGCGCAGCGCCCGCTTGGCGGCCCGCAGCCCCACCGGCGAGTTCCCCGCGATCCGGGCGGCCAGCGCCAGCGCCTGCTCGCGGGCCGCGCCCGCCTCGGTGAGCTGGTCGACCATGCCGAGTGCGTACGCCTCGGCGGCCTCCACCCGGCGCGCCGTGAAGATCAGCTCGGCGGCGCGGGCCGCGCCCACCCGGCGCGGCAGCAACTGGGTACCGCCCCCGCCCGGCACCACGCCGACGGAGACCTCCGGCAGCCCGACCACGGCGCTCGGGTCGGCGACGATCAGGTCGCAGGAGAGCGCCAGCTCGTACCCGCCGCCCAGCGCGTACCCGTGCACGGCGGCGACGGTCGGCATCGGCAGCTCCAGCACACCCCGGTAGGCCGCGCTGGTGTGCGGGCGCTGGGCACCCAGCTCCGCGTCGCTCAGCGCGTTGCGCTCCTTGAGGTCAGCGCCCACGCAGAACGCGCGCTCGTGCGTGGAGGTCAGTACCGCGGCCCGTACGTCACCGTCCCGGGCCAGGGCGGCGCAGGCGTCGGCCAGCGCCCCCGCGAACGCCGTGGAGACGGCGTTCATGGCCCCCTTCCGGTCCATCACCAGCTCCGCGACGTGCCCGTCCTTGCGGACGCGCACCCACTCCCCGAACGTCTGCTCGCTGTTCGCCATGGCCGTCACGATAACGGTCGCGGCAGCCCTCCCCAGGGGTGTCAGCTCTCGGTGACGCGCCGCCGCAGCAGCCACGGCTCGACGACGCCCAGACCACGCACCGGCCGCTGGTACAGGGGTTGCAGCGCGAACCGGTACCCGGACAGGTCCTCGCTCTCCTTCTCCGACTCCGGCGCCGCGCCGGAGGCCGTCAGCTCGGCGCGGAAGGCGCCGTCGACCAGCACGGTGTCCTTCGGCGCTATCGAGGTCAGGCGGCTGGCGAGGTTGACGGTGTTGCCGAAGACGTCGCCCATCCGGGTCGTCATCGTCCCGAACGCGATCCCGACCCGCAGCTCGGGCATCGTCTCGTCGTTCGCCATCGTCTCGATCAGCCGCACCCCGATCTCGGCGGCGGTGCCCGCGTCCTCCGCGACGTAGAGGATCTCGTCCCCCAGCGCCTTGATGAGCCGCCCGCCGTGCGCGGCCACCAGGTCCGCCGCGGTCGTCTCGAACGCCTCCACCAACTCGCCCAGTTCCTCGTCCTCCAGGCGCCGCGTCAGCCGGGTGAAGCCCACCAGGTCGGCGAAGCCGATGGCCTGGCGGCGGTCGACCATCTCGTCGTCGTCCTTGACCTGGACGACCCGCCCGGTCGCGGCGGCGAGCTGGCGGCGCCAGACGTAGACCAGGAACTCCTCCAGCTCCGGCAGCAGCAACTGCACCAGCGGGAAGGTGACCTCGTTGCGCGTCATCCCCGGCTCGGGCGGCTCGGTCAGCCCCATCAGGAAGGAGTCGATCTGCCAGTCGGCGAGCCGCGCGGTGGTCTGCCCGGTGGAGCGGGCCACCTGCACCGCCATCGGCTCGCTCAGCAGCCCCGCCTCCACCAGACCCGACAGCCGCCGCAGCGCCAGCACGTCGGCCTCCGTCAGCGCCCGCTCCTGACCGACGTCGGCGAAGCCCATCGCCCGCCAGAACCGGGACGCCAGCTCCATCGACACCCCCGCGGCGCGGGCCGCCTGGAAGGGCGTGTACTGGCGTTCGGAGCCGAGGATCAGCTCCTCGATGCGCAGGGCGCTGGGGTCGGTGTCGTCCACCGGGACGTCCGACTCCTCGTGGGAGTCCTCCGGGCCGCCGCCCGCCGCCGGGCCCGGATCCCCGAGCCCGATGTGCTCCGGGTCGCCGTCCGGGTCGGAAGTTCCGGCCCGCCCGGCGTCATCCGTGCCGCCCGCCGGCTCCGGCTCGGGCATGCCCGGTTCGTCCACGGTCACCGGCGGCTCCCCACACCCTCCGCGGCGTGGTGTCGCGGCCTCGCGTCGTCCCTGCGCACAGCCCTTCCGTTCCTCTTGCCGATCCTGCTCACGGCGGCCCCGGCCCGCTCGCCGGGGGGGACACCCGTGCCCGGTGGCACCCGATGTCACCGCCGATTGCCCACCATACGGCAGTTGTGCGCTACCTCACTTACCGGTTGCGGGACGCAGATGGACGATGTCACCGGCCGCGACCGGACGCTGCACGCCCTGCTCCGTCGCGATGACCAGCCGCCCGTCGCCGTCCACCGCGACCGCCTCCCCCACCAGGTCGTCCCCGCCCGGCAGCATCGCCCGTACCGTCCTGCCCAGCGTCACGCACCCCGCGGCGTACGCCTCCAGCACGGCACTCGCCGAAGGGTCGCCGTCCGCGGCGGACCACCGGCCGTACCAGTCCTCCAAGGCCCGCAGGACCGACCTCAGCAGCGGATCACGGTCCGTACCCCGCGCTCCCGCCAGCGCCAGCGACCCGGCGGTGGGAACCGGCAGCTCGTCCTCGGCGAGCGTCACGTTCAGCCCCATGCCGAGCACCACCTGCTCCTCGTCCACCCGCTCCGCGAGGATCCCGCCGACCTTGCGTTCCTCCTCGCCCACGGTGACCAGGACGTCGTTCGGCCACTTCAACCCCATGTCCACCCCCGCCGTGCGCGCGAGAGCCCCCGCCGCCGCCACCCCCGCGAGCAGCGGGATCCACCCCCACCGTTCGGCCGGCGGGTCCGGCCGCAGCAGCACCGAGAAGAACAGCCCCGACCTCGGCGGCGCACTCCACGCCCGGCCCAGCCGCCCCTTCGCCGCCGTCTGCCCCTCCGCCACGAGAACCGCCCCGTCCCCGGCCTCCCCCGCCCGGGCCCGCGCCACCAACTCGGTATGGGTCGATTCGAGCGTCTCGGCGACCTCCACCTCCGTCCACAGCGAATCCCCCCCGACGAGCGCCCTGCGAAGGGCCCCCTCACGAAGCGGCGGACGACTGAGATCGGACCAACGATTACCCGTCATCCCCCCAGGCTATGGCCCGACTCGGACCCGCAGGAAAGCCGCCGGACGCACCAAGGTGGTCAACCACCGGGGCGTCACCGCGAAGTCAACGGGATCAAGCCTTGCCGGAAGGGGGCTCCTGAGCCCGGGGTCGCAGCCCTCACAGGTGGGACGGCCACGAAGCCGGGTCCCGACCACTGACCGGATGTGTCCAACGCCGCACAACGCCGCACCCCGCAACCCCGCGACCGCCGATACCCTACGCCCCGGTAGCCCATCCGCCCCGCGCCGCCGCGAAGGTAAGGAGCCCCTCCGAGATGTCCCCGCACAGCCCCGACATCGACGACGTCGACATCCACACCACCGCGGGAAAACTCGCGGACTTCGAACGCCGCACGGCCGAAGCCGTCCACGCGGGCTCCGCACGCGCCGTGGAGAAACAGCACGCCAAGGGCAAACTGACCGCCCGCGAACGCGTGGAACTCCTCCTCGACGAGGGCTCCTTCACCGAGCTGGACGAGTTCGCCCGGCACCGGTCCACCAACTTCGGCCTGGAGCAGAACCGCCCGTACGGCGACGGCGTCGTCACGGGCTACGGCACCGTCGACGGCCGCCCCGTGTGCGTGTTCTCGCAGGACTTCACGATCTTCGGCGGCGCCCTGGGCGAGGTCTACGGCGAGAAGATCGTGAAGGTGATGGACTTCGCGCTGAAGACCGGCTGCCCGATCGTCGGCATCAACGACGGCGGTGGCGCCCGCATCCAGGAGGGCGTCGCGGCGCTCGGCCTGTTCGCGGAGATCTTCCGCCGCAACACGCACGCCTCCGGAGTGATCCCGCAGATCTCCCTGGTGCTCGGCCCGTGCGCGGGCGGCGCCGTCTACTCCCCCGCGATCACCGACTTCACGGTGATGGTCGACCAGACCTCGCACATGTTCATCACCGGCCCGGACGTCATCAAGACGGTGACCGGTGAGGACGTCGGCTTCGAGGAGCTGGGCGGCGCCCGTACGCACAACGCGACCTCGGGTGTGGCGCACCACATGGCGGGCGACGAGAAGGACGCCGTCGAGTACGTCAAGGCGCTGCTGTCGTACCTGCCGTCGAACAACCTCTCCGAGCCGCCCGCCTATCCGGAGGACGCGGACCTGGAGACCTCGGACGAGGACCGCGAGCTGGACGCGCTGATCCCGGACTCCGCGAACCAGCCGTACGACATGCACACGGTCATCGAGCACGTGCTGGACGACGGCGAGTTCCTGGAGACGCAGGCGCTGTTCGCGCCGAACATCGTGACCGGGTTCGGCCGGATCGAGGGGCAGTCGGTCGGCGTCGTGGCGAACCAGCCGCTCCAGTTCGCGGGGTGTCTGAACATCGACGCGAGCGAGAAGGCCGCCCGCTTCGTGCGCACCTGCGACGCGTTCAACGTCCCCGTCCTCACGTTCGTGGACGTGCCCGGCTTCCTGCCCGGCACCGACCAGGAGTACGACGGGATCATCCGCCGCGGCGCCAAGCTGATCTACGCGTACGCGGAGGCGACGGTGCCGCTGGTCACGGTCATCACCCGCAAGGCGTTCGGCGGCGCCTACGACGTGATGGGCTCCAAACACCTGGGCGCGGACCTGAACTTCGCCTGGCCGACCGCCCAGATCGCGGTGATGGGTGCGCAGGGAGCGGTCAACATCCTGCACCGCAAGAAGCTGGCCGCCGCCGAGGGCGAGGAGGAGACGGAGGAGCTGCGCGCCCGGCTCACCCAGGAGTACGAGGACGCGCTGCTCAACCCGTACGTGGCGGCCGAGCGCGGCTACGTGGACGCGGTGATCCGCCCCGCCGAGACCCGCCGCCACATCACCCGCGGGCTGCGCACCCTGCGCAACAAGCGGGAACAGCTTCCGCCGAAGAAGCACGGCAACATCCCGCTGTGAGGAGGCCGCGATGACAGAGCCCCTGGAGACGTCCGCCGGTGCCGCCGAGCCGCCCATCCGGGTGGTGCGGGGCAATCCGACGCCGGAGGAGCTGGCCGCGGCGCTGGCCGTGGTGCGGGTCCGGGCCACGGCCGCACCCCCCGAAGAGGAGGGGCAGCGGCAGGCGGACGCCTGGTCGCACCCGGCCCGCACGGTGCCGCGCCCCCTGCCGGCGCCCGGACCGGGTGCCTGGCGCCGCACGTTCTGGCCCGCCTGAACCCCCGCGGCGCACCGGCGCCGCCCTCGCCTCGCCGGGGCCCGCGGCTGAGTGCGCGTACATCTGAGTACGCGTACTCAGGCGCGGGCCCCGGTGGCGTCCCACCATGGACCGCATGCTGTGGTCCGACCCCCACGACGAGCCGCCGCCGGAACTGCGCAGGACGCAGGAGAAGGTGCACCGCCTCGGCTGGGTGCTGCTGGTGACCACCGCGCTGGCGATGCTGCTGCTCTTGTCGGTGGCGTACTCCTGACCACGCCGTACCCGGGCGGGCACGCGCCCCGTCCCGTCCCCGGCCGGGCGGGCAGGCGCCGTGGCGGGTCCTTACGATGGCCCGCATGAACTCACCGCGCCTCGTCCTGGCCTCCGCGTCCCCCGCCCGCCTCGCGCTGCTGCGGCAGGCCGGCATGGCGCCCGAGGTCGTCGTCAGCGGCGTGGACGAGGACGCGGTCGAGGCAGCCACCCCCTCGGAACTGGCCCGGGTGCTGGCCGAGGCGAAGGCCGAGGCGGTGGCCTCGCGCCCGGAGGCCGCGGGGGCGCTCGTCGTCGGCTGCGACTCGGTGCTGGAGCTGGACGGGCGGGCGCTGGGCAAGCCGGCGGACGCCACCGAGGCGACCGCCCGCTGGCGGGACATGCGGGGCCGCTCCGGCGTGCTGCACACCGGGCACTGCGTCGTCGATGCCGTCGACACGCGTACTGCGCGGGAGCGCTGCTCGGTGACGGCGTCCACGACGGTGCACTTCGGCGACCCGTCGGACGAGGAGATCGCCGCCTATGTGGCCAGCGGCGAACCGCTGCACGTGGCGGGGGCGTTCACGCTGGACGGCCGCTCGGCCCCGTTCGTGGACGGCATCGAGGGCGACCACGGCAACGTGCTGGGCCTCTCGCTGCCGACGCTGCGCAGGCTGCTGGCCGTTCTCGGGGTCCCCGTCACGGACCTGTGGGTGGCGCGCTGATCCCGCCCTGGGCGGGGTGCTGCGGGCCCGCCTCCGGCTGGTCGGCCTCCGGCCGGTCGGCGTCCTGCCGGGCGGGGCGCCCGGTGGCCTCGCCGTACCAGGTCAGGGACCACACGATGAGGCCGAGGACGACCATCAGCACCACGAACGCGCTCCAGCCGACCAGTCCGATGCAGAAGGCGCCGAGGACGCCGTGCACGACGGCGCAGCTGATGAGCACGATGCGCCAGAAGCCGCGCGGCGGCAGGTCACGGAGCGCGGTGCGGGCGAGGATCAGCGCGCAGGTGAGCACGTAGCCGCCGACGAGGACGGCGCCGATCACCGCGGAGACGGTCATGGCGCGCGGGTCGATACCGGCGAGCGACATCTGCTGGGCGTCGGCGACCTTGCCGAGGAAGAGATTGAGACCCACGAGCACGGCGGCCTCCAGCGTGAGCACCAACGCCGTCACCGCGGCCACCGCCCGTCTGCGCCCTGCCACCGCGCCCACCCCTTCCCAAGGCTTGCATCTACCGTGCAGGGACCGCCCGTTGCGCGGCCCACCGCTGCACGCGCCCGGGTTACTCCAGGTACGCGTGCGCGCGGCAGAGCGAACGCTACTGGCGGGTACAAGCGGGGGCAAGGGAAACGACCGAAGCAAAGATTCCCCCGCCGTCTCGTGGAGTTTCCACAAAGACAGCGGCTTCTTCCGTGCGACTCCGACAGAGAGTTAGCCCACATCCGGCAGGCGGACATCCGGCGGCCGGATGCGGCGTACCGTGGGATGACGAGGGGAGATCCGGTTCCGCGCGAGGCGCGCATGACACTCCGTGTGGGCAAGCTCACCCCCTTTGGCGGCTCGGCGTCAGGTGTCGCCAGTACCTAAACTCAGCTTGTTTCAAGGAGGGAGCCATCGTGCGCAAGGTGCTCATCGCCAATCGCGGCGAAATCGCCGTCCGCGTCGCCCGCGCGTGCCGGGACGCCGGAATCGCGAGTGTCGCCGTCTATGCCGAGCCGGACCGGGACGCACTCCACGTCCGGGTGGCGGACGAGGCGTTCGCGTTGGGCGGTGACACCCCCGCGGCCAGCTACCTGGACATGAGCAAGGTCCTCAAGGCCGCCGCCGACTCGGGGGCGGACGCCGTCCACCCCGGTTACGGATTCCTGTCGGAGAACGCCGAGTTCGCCCAGGCGGTGCTCGACGCGGGCCTCAACTGGATCGGCCCGCCCCCGCACGCCATCCGCGACCTGGGCGACAAGGTCGCCGCCCGGCACATCGCGCAGCGCGCGGGAGCCCCTCTCGTCGCCGGCACCAAGGACCCGGTCTCCGGCGCGGACGAGGTCGTCGCCTTCGCCGAGGAGAACGGGCTGCCCATCGCCATCAAGGCAGCCTTCGGCGGCGGCGGCCGCGGCCTGAAGGTCGCCCGCACCCTGGAGGAGGTCCCCGAGCTGTACGACTCGGCGGTGCGCGAGGCGGTGGCCGCCTTCGGCCGCGGCGAGTGCTTCGTCGAGCGCTACCTGGACCGCCCCCGCCACGTGGAGACCCAGTGCCTGGCCGACAAGCACGGCAACGTGGTCGTCGTCTCCACCCGTGACTGCTCCCTGCAGCGCCGCCACCAGAAGCTGGTCGAGGAGGCCCCGGCCCCCTACCTGAGCGACGAGCAGAACGCCGAGCTGTACCGCGCCTCCAAGGCGATCCTGCGGGAAGCCGGTTACGAGGGCGCCGGCACCTGCGAGTTCCTCGTCGGACAGGACGGCACGATCTCCTTCCTGGAGGTCAACACCCGCCTCCAGGTCGAGCACCCGGTCACCGAGGAGGTCACCGGACTGGACCTGGTGCGCGAGATGTTCCGCATCGCCGACGGCGAGGAGCTCGGCTACGACGACCCGCCGCTGCGCGGTCACTCCTTCGAGTTCCGCATCAACGGCGAGGACCCGGGCCGCAACTTCCTCCCCGCCCCGGGCACCGTCACCACCTTCGCACCGCCCTCCGGTCCGGGCGTGCGGCTGGACGCCGGTGTGGAGTCCGGCTCGGTCATCGGCCCGGCCTGGGACTCCCTGCTGGCCAAGCTGATCGTCAGCGGCGCCACCCGCGGCCAGGCCCTCCAGCGGGCGGCCCGGGCGCTGGACGAGTTCGAGGTGACCGGCATGGCCACCGCCCTCCCCTTCCACCGCACGGTGGTCCGCGACGCGGCGTTCGCCCCCGAGATCAGCGGGCGCCGGGGCGAGCCGTTCGACGTCCACACCCGGTGGATCGAGACGGAGTTCGTCAACGAGATCAAGCCGTTCGCGGCACCGGCGGGCGAGGACGGCGAGGACGAGGACACCGAGGCCTCCCGCGAGACGGTCGTCGTCGAGGTCGGCGGCAAGCGGCTGGAGGTCTCCCTCCCCTCGTCGCTGGGCATGCCGCTGGCGCGGGCCGCCGTCGAGGGCGGTGCCCGCAAGCCCCGGCGGAAGGCCGCCAAGAAGTCCGGCTCCGCCGCCTCCGGCGACTCCCTCGCCTCCCCCATGCAGGGCACCATCGTGAAGGTCGCCGTGGAGGAGGGGCAGGTCGTCGAGGAAGGTGAACTCGTCATCGTCCTGGAGGCGATGAAGATGGAGCAGCCGCTGAACGCGCACAAGGCCGGCACCGTCAAGGACCTCAAGGCCGAGATCGGCGCCTCCGTCTCCTCCGGAGCCGTCATCTGCGAGCTCAAGGACTGAGCAGGCGCCGAGAACGGTGAGACGGCGGCGGGCCCGCAGGTGCGGGCCCGCCGCCGTCTCCCGTACCGGGGCGGTGCGCCCGTGGCAGGGCGGGGCTAGCGGCGTCTTGGTGCGAGGTCCGCGACGCGGTTGCCCGGCGCCGGGGTGGGCCGCAGGTGGGTGGGGGCCGCGGGAGAGCCCGGGCCCCCTCCCTGGGCGGTGGCCCGCCGCGGGGTGGGCATGGGCACGTCGTGGCGGGCCCGCTCGGTGTGCGGCGGGGCCCCGGCCCCTCCCGTACCGGCGACGGCGACCTGGACGCCGCGGTCGGCGAGCGCCTGCAACTCGGTCTCGGCACGGTCGTCGTGCGGCGGGGGTTCGTCCGTCACCAGCCGGGTGATCACGTCGGTGGGCACCGTCTGGAACATGGTGTCGGCCCCCAGCTTGGTGTGGTCGGCGAGGACGACGACCTCGCCGGCCGCCTGCACCAGCGCCCGGTCCACGCTCGCGGAGAGCATGTTGGAGGTGGACAGGCCGCGTTCGGCGGTCAGTCCGCTCCCGGAGAGGAAGGCGCGGGAGACCCGCAGCCCGTGCAGGGACTGTTCGGCGCCGCTGCCGACGAGCGCGTAGTTGGAGCCGCGCAGCGTGCCGCCTGTCATCACCACCTCCACCCGGTTGGCGTGCGCCAGCGCCTGGGCCACCAGCAGCGAGTTGGTGACGACGGTCAGCCCGGGGACCCGTGCGAGCCGGCGGGCCAGCTCCTGGGTGGTGGTACCGGCCCCGACGACGACGGCCTCGCCTTCCGTGACCAGCCCTGCGGCGAGGTCGGCGATGGCCGTCTTCTCCGCGGTGGCCAACTGGGATTTCTGGGGGAAGCCCGACTCCCGGGTGAAGCCGCCCGGGAGCACGGCGCCGCCGTGCCGACGGTCGAGCAGCCCTTCTGCCTCCAGGGCCCGTACGTCCCGGCGTACGGTCACTTCGGAGGTCTGGACGACGCGGGCGAGCTCCCGGAGCGAAACCGCTCCGTTGGCCCGCACCATTTCAAGGATCAATTGACGACGTTCCGCAGCGAACACGAAACTGACAGTAACGCCAACGACCGTCTCGTTTCAGCGGTATGCGCCGATTAACAGAAGTTGTTCGTACGGCGGCACCGAACGTGGTATAGGGGTTCGTTTGGGACAGGTCCGGCGACCTCGGACGTACTCAGTGCAGCTCAGACAGCTTGCGGGTGTGCAACTGGCGCGCCACCTCGGCGATCGAGCCCGTCAACGACGGGTACACCGTGAAGGTGTTGGCGATCTGCTCGACGGTCAGATTGTTGTCAACGGCGATCGCGATCGGATGGATCAGCTCACTCGCCCGCGGCGCGACGACCACACCGCCGACCACGATGCCCGTCCCGGGCCGGGCGAACAGCTTCACGAAGCCGTCCCGGATGCCCTGCATCTTCGCCCGCGGGTTGCGCAGCAGCGGCAGCTTGACGACCCGCGCCTCGATGACGCCCTTGTCGATGTCGGCCTGCGAGTAGCCGACCGTGGCGATCTCCGGGTCGGTGAAGATGTTCCCGGAGACCGTCTTGAGGTCCAGCGGATTCACCGTGTCGCCCAGGAAGTGGTACATCGCGATCCGGCCCTGCATCGCCGCCACCGAGGCCAGCGCGAAGACGCCGGTGCAGTCGCCCGCCGCGTACACACCGGGCGCCGAGGTCCGCGAGACCTTGTCGGTCCAGATGTGGCCCGACTCCTTGAGCCGGACACCCGCCTCCTCCAGCCCCATGTCGGCCGTGTTGGGCACCGCGCCGACCGCGACGAGGCAGTGCGTGCCCGTGATCGTCCGGCCGTCCTGGAGGGTGACCTCCACCCGGTCGTCGTCCGTCACCTTGGCGGAGGCCGCACGGGACCGGCTCATCACATCCATACCGCGGCGGCGGAAGACGTCCTCCAGCACGGCCGCGGCGTCCGGGTCCTCACCCGGCAGCACCCGGTCCCGCGAGGAGACCAGGGTGACCTGGGAGCCCAGCGCCTGGTAGGCGCCCGCGAACTCGGCACCGGTCACGCCGGAGCCGATGACGATCAGCTCCTCCGGCTGCTCCTCCAGGTCGTAGAGCTGCGTCCAGTTCAGGATGCGCTGGCCGTCGGGGCGCGCGTCCGGTATCTCGCGCGGGTGCCCGCCCGTCGCAACCAGGACCGCGTCGGCCGTGAGCTTCTCCTGGCTGCCGTCCGCCGCCGTCACCGTCACGGCCCGGGAGCCGTCCGTGGCCTGCCCCGGCTCGATCCGGCCGCGGCCCCGCATCACCCGGCCGCCCGCCCGGGTCACCGAGGCGGTGATGTCGTGCGACTGCGCCAGGGCCAGCCGCTTGACGCGCCGGTTGACCTTGCCGAGGTCCACGCCCACGACCCGGGCCGGGTCGTCGGGGTCGTGGGTCTTGTCCTCGACGCGGATGCCCAGTTCCTCGTAGGAGGAGTCGAAGTTCGTCATCACCTCGGCGGTGGCGATGAGGGTCTTGGACGGCACGCAGTCGGTGAGCACCGAGGCGCCGCCGAGTCCGTCGCAGTCGACGACGGTCACCTCCGCGCCGAGTTGCGCGGCTACCAGGGCCGCTTCGTATCCGCCGGGGCCGCCACCGATGATCACGATCCGAGTCACGGCACCCATTGTCCCGCACCCGCCCCGCGCGGGGCACCTGGGGCTGCCCGGGCCGCCACCGGATCCCGGACCGGACCCCGCCGGGAGGGGGTCCCGTACCCTCGTGGGATGTCGCTCTACGCCGCTTACGCCGGCAACCTCGACGCCCGCCTGATGGCCCGCCGCGCCCCCCACTCCCCCCTCCGCGGCACCGGCTGGCTCACCGACTGGCGGCTGACCTTCGGTGGCGAGCACATGGGCTGGGACGGCGCACTGGCCACCCTCGCCGAGGCGCCCCGGTCGCAGGTCTTCGTCGCCCTGTACGACATCGCCCCGATGGACGAGGACTCCATGGACCGGTGGGAGGGGGTCGGCCTCGACATATACCGGCGGATGCGGGTACGGGTGCACACGCTGGACGGGGAGGAGCCCGCCTGGTGCTACGTGCTCAACGGCTACGAGGGCGGCCTCCCCTCGGCCCGCTACCTGGGCGACGTCGCCGACGCCGCGGAGTCGGCCGGAGCGCCGCACGACTACGTCATGGAGCTCCGCAAGCGCCCCTGTTAGAGCGCGCCCGCGCCGCCCGGAACCCCTCCCGGGTGCAGGAGGTCTCCGGTCGCCGTCTCAGGGCCGCACCGGCGCGTACTGCCGGACTTCGTCGAGGCCGTCCAGGGCCCGGCCGTCCACATCCTGGGGATCGGCCCCGCGCGGGCAGCCGGCTCCTCGGCGAGGGCGCGGGCCGGCCGCCGAGCCGCCCGAACCGGCGTGCGGTGTGACCCAGGCACCGTCCGGCCGCCCCGAGCAGGGGCTGCCGTAGGGAGCGCCGACGCCGACAGCCAGGCAGCAGCACTCGGTGAGGGCGGGGTCGTCGCCGTGCAGGGCGAGCCCGATCAGCGCCTCGGCCGCCGCACGGGCAGCCCCCGGTGCGGGGTCGGTGAGCGCGGCCTCCAGCACTGTCACCGCCTCACCGGGGTCCGGGAGGGGCGGGTCGTGCCAGTGGAGCGGGCGGTCCGAGATGGCGGAAGAGCAGCGGCGCTCCACGCAGCAGTCCGCGCAAGCCGTCCGCGCTCCTGTAGAGCCGTCCGCGCGTCCGCGCCCCGGCTCCCGCGGGACCACCGGCCCCGCTCCGAGGCGACCACCCGGGCACCCCGGGCAACAGGGACAGCGCAGCCGCCCGCAAAGCGGCTCCGCACCGGGCGGAGCGCTGCCGCAGACCGGGCCGTTGCCACGGAACGCACACATCGCGGCCCTCGCACACACTTCTCGTCCGTGTGTTCGTCCGGAGTTGCGCCCCGCGTCTACGCGCGTAGGCGAGAAAAGGCTACCCTCGTCGCGTGAACGCTTCAGCCACTACGCACTCCCCCGACGACCCCTACCGCGCCGCCGAGGAGGCCGCCGCCCGGCTGCGGGCCCTGACCGGCGAGGACAGCCACGACGTGGCCCTCGTCATGGGCTCGGGCTGGGTACCCGCGGCCGACGCGCTCGGGGCGCCCGACCACGAACTGGCCGTCACCGAACTGCCGGGCTTCCCGCCGCCGGCCGTCGCGGGGCACGCCGGCAAGATCCGCTCCTACGCCGTGGGCGACAAGCGTGCGCTCGTCTTCCTCGGCCGTACGCACGCGTACGAGGGCCGCGGTGTCGCGGCCGTCGCGCACGGGGTGCGCACGGCCGTGGCGGCGGGCTGCAAGACCGTCGTGCTGACCAACGGCTGCGGTGGCCTGCGCGAGGGCATGCGCCCGGGCCAGCCGGTCCTCATCAGCGACCACATCAACCTCACCGCCGCCTCCCCCATCGTCGGCGCCACCTTCGTCGACCTGACCGACCTGTACTCGCCACGGCTGCGCGCCCTGTGCCAGGAGATCGACCCGACCCTGGAGGAGGGCGTCTACGTCCAGCTCCCCGGGCCGCACTACGAGACGCCCGCCGAGATCGGTTTCGTCCGCACCATCGGCGGTGACCTGGTGGGCATGTCCACCGTCCTGGAAGCCATCGCGGCCCGCGAGGCCGGTGCCGAGGTGCTCGGCGTCTCCCTCGTCACCAACCTGGCCGCGGGGATGACGGGCGAGCCCCTCAACCACGAGGAGGTCCTCCAGGCCGGCCGCGACTCGGCCACCCGGATGGGCTCGCTGCTCGCCCAGGTCCTCCAGCGCCTCTGATCCGGCGCCCCGGATCCGGATTGCAGCCGGACCCGGCCGGGCCGCACCGGGTCGGCCGCACCGCACCCGTACCCTCCCCAGCTTCCCCGAAAGGCAGGACACAGAGCATGAGCGACGGCCGGCGGGACGACGTACCCGAGAGCGACGAGGCGCTGCTCGCGCGGGCCCGTGACTGGCTGGCCGAGGACCCGGACCCGGACACCCGCGAGGAGCTGGGCAAGCTGATCGGGGCCGGGGCCGTGGACGAGCTGCGGGACCGGTTCTCCGGCACCCTCCAGTTCGGGACGGCGGGGCTGCGCGGGGAGCTGGGCGCGGGGCCGATGCGGATGAACCGCGCGGTGGTCGTCCGCGCGGCCGCCGGCATCGCCGCCCACCTGCGGCGGCGCCGAGGCGAGGCGGATGAGCAGCCACTGGTGGTCGTCGGCTACGACGCGCGGTACAAGAGCACCGACTTCGCCCGCGACACGGCGGCCGTGATGGTCGGCGCGGGGCTGCGCGCGGCCGTGCTGCCGTCGCCGCTGCCCACGCCGGTGCTGGCCTTCGCGGTGCGGCACCTGGGCGCGGCTGCCGGGGTCATGGTGACCGCCAGCCACAACCCGCCCCGCGACAACGGGTACAAGGTCTACCTGGGCGACGGGCTGCAGATCGTGCCGCCCGCCGACGGGCAGATCGCGGACGAGATCGCCGCCGTCGGCCCGCTCACCGAGGTGCCCCGCGCGGAGTCCGGCTGGCAGGTGCTCGGCGGGGACGTGCTCGACGCCTACCTGGCGCGCACCGGCGCCGTCCTCACCGAGGGCTCGCCGCGCGGGGTGCGGGTGGTGCACACCGCGATGCACGGGGTGGGGCACGGCACGGCGCGGGCCGCCTTCGAGCGGGCGGGGTTCGCAGCGCCCGTGGCGGTGGCCGAACAGGCCGAACCCGACCCGGACTTCCCCACCGTGGCCTTCCCCAACCCGGAGGAACCGGGCGCGATGGAGTGCGCGTACGCGACCGCGCGCGCCTGGGAGGCGGAGCACGGCGAGCGCCCTGACGTGATCATCGCCAACGATCCGGACGCGGACCGCTGCGGGGTGGCCGTCCCCGACGCGGTGGCCGAGGGCGGCTGGCGGATGCTCCGCGGCGACCAGGTGGGCGCGCTGCTGGCCACTCATCTGATCCGCAAGCACGCCAAGGGCACCTTCGCGACGACGATCGTCTCCTCCTCGCTGCTGGAGCGCATCGCCGAGGCCGCCGAGCTGCCGTACACGGAGACGCTGACCGGGTTCAAGTGGCTGGCCCGCGTCGAGGGGCTGCGGTACGGCTACGAGGAGGCGCTGGGCTACTGCGTCGACCCGCAGGGAGTCCGCGACAAGGACGGCATCACAGCCGCGCTGCTGGTCGCGGAGCTGGCCGCCGAGCTCAAGCAGGCGGGGCGCACGCTGACCGACCTGCTGGACGACCTGGAGGTCGAGTACGGCGTCCACGCCACCGACCAACTGTCGGTGCGGGTGGTGGACCTGTCGCTGATCGGCACCGCGATGGAGCGGCTGCGCGCCGAGCCGCCGACGACGCTGGGCGGCCTGGAGGTCGCCCGCACGGACGACCTCACCCAGGGCACCGAGAGCCTGCCGCCCACCGACGGGCTGCGCTACCGGCTCGCCGGCGGCGACGGGGTCGGGGGCGGGCGCGTGGTGGCCCGTCCCAGCGGCACCGAGCCGAAGCTCAAGTGCTACCTGGAGGTCGTCGTCCCGGTGCGCGACGCCGCGGACCTGCCCGCCGCCAGGGAACGGGCCGCCCGCGTCCTGGCCGGCTTCAAGGCGGACCTGAAGCGGGCCACGGGCCTGTAGGGGCCGCGGCCTCCGTGCGCGGACCACGGACGGTTCCGGGGGAGGTGCGCACCGGCCGCACGAGCGGCACCGCCGGGGGCGGACGCTACGTCGTTCGGCGTCCGGACACCGGAATAGCTGCCTCCACCCGCCGGTTGGCGCCGATGGACGCCTCCGTGGCTCCGCTGCACCGGAAAGGGAGGGACCGACCATGTGGCACGGTGAGGAACTGGACCTCGACGCGTATCTGGCGCGGCTGGGACACCAGGGCGAGCGCACCCCCTCGCTGGAGACGCTGCGGGCGCTGCACCGGGCGCACGTGCTGTCGGTGCGGTGGGGCAACCTGGACAGCTACCTGCACCGGTCGGTCTCGCTCGATCTGGACGACCTCCAGGGCAAGCTGGTGCGCCGCGGCCAGGGCGGCTACTGCTACGAACACGTGGTGCTGTACGCGGCGGCGCTGGAGCGCCTCGGGTTCGACTTCACCGCCGTCTCCGGGCGGATCCGGATGGGCTCGGCGGCGATACGCCCGGCGACGCACGCCATGCTGCTCGTCACCGTGGACGGGCGCCGCCTGCTGAGCGACATCGGCTTCGGCACCAGCCCGCTGGACGTGCTCGACCTGGCCGACGGTCGCGAGGCGACCGTCGAGGGCCGCCGGTTCCTGCTGCGGCACACCGAGGTCACCCCCGGCGCCGCCGGCTGGGCCCTCCACCAGCAGGACGGCGAGGGCGCCTGGATGGCGCGGCACACCTTCACCGAGGACCCGCAGTACCCGGCGGACTACGCGCTGGGCAACCACTTCATCGCCACCAGCTCCCACTCCCCCTTCAACCGCCGCCCCTTTTTGCAGCGGGTCCGCGCCGAGCGCACCGACCAGCTCGACGGCCTCACCTGGACGACGACGCCGGCCACCGGCCTCTCCCCCGACGCCGAGCGCACCGTCGCACCGCACGAGCTGCCCGAGCTGCTGGCCGGCGTCTTCGGCGTCGACCTGCCCGCTGCTCAGGCCCGCCTCCTGGTCGAACGCGTCGAGAAGGACACCGGGGAGGCCGTGGCCGCGTAAGGGCGGGGCCGGGGTGGGACAGGCGGGCGGAAGAGCCGGTCAGCCCGGGGCGGGGCCCCTCCTCGGTGGCGCGGTGACCGCGCGGGCGTAGTCGGCCAGTGTGTGCGGGGCGGCCCAGCCCTGGCGGCGCGCCTTGGTGACGTCGAGGACGACGCTGTGCGCGAGCTGGTCCACGGCGTACCGGGTGAGCGGCGGTTCGACGCCGGGCCGCAGCAGGGACGCGCGCTCCACCAGCGCCGCTGCCGCCCGGGCGAGCGGCAGCGGCAGATGGCCCACGCGGGCGTGGACCCCGTGCGCCGCCAGCACGGTGCGGACCGCGTCGTCCCTGCGGTACGGGACCGGGTCGGCGATGTTGTAGGCGCCCGGCGGCCACCCCGCACCCTCGACCGCGGCCAGACAGGCGTCCGCCAGGTTCTCCACGGCGGTCAGGCTCAGTTGCACGTCCCGCCCCGGCAGCAGCAACAGCCCCCGCCGTACCCGGCCCAGCAGCCGCGGAACCAGATGCGGGTCCCCACGCCGTAGACCGCACGGGGCCGCAGCACCACGGCGTCGGCCGCCAGTGCCGCCGCCTCGCCCTCCGCCTTGGTCCGCCCGTACGCGTTGAGCTGCGCCCCCACCGGGTGCTCCTCCCGTATCCGGGCGCGGTCCGGGCCGGGCGCGTACACGCCGGCGCTGCTCACCCACACCAGGGGCCGGTCCTGTACGGCCTCCAGCAGCCGTGCCGTACCCGCGACGTTCACCGTCCGCATCGCAGCCTCGGCAGGCGAGCCCGGCGCCGGGTCGCCCACGGCGGCGGCGCAGTGCACCACGGCGTCCGCCCCGCCCAGATCCGGCGGCCCGCCGCGCGCCGCGTCCCAGTACACGTGCCGGCCCGGCGGACCGGGCCGCCGTCCCACAGTCACCACCTCGGCGCCCCGCTCGGCGGCGGCCCGCGCGACGTAGGAGCCGCAGAAGCCGCTCGCTCCGGTGACGGCGATCGTCCAGGTCATGGTGTCTCCCCAGGAGGACGAGCAGAGGCAGTTCCGTGGCGGCCGCACCCGGGCCCGGCGCGACGGGCGCGGTCGGTGCGGTCGGCGCGGTCGGCGCGGTCGGCGCGGATCGTGAGGGTGCGCCAGGCGGGCAGTGTCGCGCGGCGGTCGACGCGGGCCCGCACGACGGTGGGCCGGTACGGCGCCGGCGCGGCCAGCAGATCGGCGAACTGGCTGCGGGCCGGCCGCGCCCCGGGGCAGGCGTGCGGCCCCGCGCCGAAGACGAGCTGAGCCACCTGCGCCGGTGCCGGAGCGGCGGCGCGGGGCGCGTCGCGGTGGGCCCGCGCCGCGTGCCGCGCCACCAGCAGCAGCCGGTCACCGCCTCGCACCGGGCACCCCGCCAGTGCTGCCTCCCCGGCGGCAACGCGGGGCAGCAGCGGGGAGGGCGCCGTCACCCGCAGCAGCTCGCTGACGAGCGCGTCCCGCCTACGGTCGTCGGCGGCCTGCTCCCACAGCCGGGCGTCCGCGCACCAGGCGACGGCCCGCGGCAGCGCCGCCACGGTCGTCACGACGGCGGCGACCGCCACCATGCTCCGCAGTCCGGCCCCTTCCCGGTCCCGCCCCGCACTCCGGCCGGGCCCGGCCCCGCCCGGTCCCGCCCCCTCGCCGAGCGCCGAGCCACGGTAACCGCCGGGCGCCTCCGCGCCGCTCGGCACGGCGGTATGCGTCAGGAGGGACTCCAGGCGGGCGGTCGCCTCGGCCGCGGCGCGGGCGGTGGCCGGGCGGCCGGGGAGGTGGTCGCGGACGGCGGGCCCGGCGACGGTCCGGCGAAGCTGTTCGGAGTCCACGACCCGCTCCGGAAGCGCGGCGGCGACCCCGGGGATGCCGACCCTCGCGCAGCGTGCGGCCCCGTGCGCGACGGTGCTGTGTATGCCCATGTCACGGAGGCTAGGGAGCCCGTGGCGGGGCGGACATGAGTGCGCGTACTCAATCCTGTGCACGCGAGTGCCTGTGCGGACGGCGCCGGTCCGTGCGGCTCCGCAGGGTGGGCGCCGGGCCGTACGGGAGGGAGTCACAGGACGTCGAACGGCGCGGGGCAGGCGGCACCGCCGACAGGATGGTGGGTCGAACGGCGGGGGCGGGCGGCTCCGCCGACAGGGCGGTGGAAGGTCCGGCGGCAGCCGGTGCCGCAAGCGGGCGGCGCCGGGCCCGTCCACGCGGCCTGCCGGTCCCCGTCCGACCGCCGCCCGGCCGCCCCCGGACGGGCCGGGGGCGGGTCCGGGCCAGGGCCCACGGTCAGCCGGTGGCCAGCAGGATCGCCAGCAGGACGGCACCGGCGACGGCCGGGGCGATGACCTCGAAGGCCCAGCGGACAGCGACCGCGCCCTGCGCCTGCTCCTTCCCGCCGTGCTCCTCGGCGAGTCCGCGCAGCTCGTCGATCGTCTGGTCGGAGGGGGCCCGCCGCTCACTGGTGTCGGCCTCGGACACCGCGGGCAGGCCGCGCCCTCCGAAGATCCCGCCGCGACCGGCCGGGGGCAGATGCCCGGAGGCGAGGCGCTCGTTGTGCCGGGTCGCCTTCTTGCGGGCCCGCAGGGAGACGGGCACGGACCACAGCTGGTACTTGACGCCGTCCGCCACGACCTCGCTGGAGTACCCGGCGCGGATGCTCTCGACGGTCCCCCAGGGCGCCTCGACGGTGCGGAAGGGGTTGCGCACCCGCAGCCGCCGGTCCCCCGCGAAGACGGCGGGCCGCAGGGTGAAGGCCACGACGAGCGGTACGGCGAACAGCAGCCCGGCCAGCGCCAGCCAGGGGGTGCGGCCCTCGCCGCCGAAGACGGCGTCGCCCGCCAGCCACAGCCCGATGGCCAGCAGGACGATGCCGCCCGCCATGCCTGCCGCGGACCGGTACACCCGGTCGGGGAACTCCTCCCCCGCGCTGCTGCCGCCCCCGTCCTGCCCCTCCGGGCCGCCCCGCTCCTCCGGGTCGCCCTGGCCCTTGTCCTCGCTCGTCATGCGCACGATTGTGCCCGACCGTCCGCATGGCGGACATTGCGGTACGGCATCGATACACCTGACGGGCCCCTGCACGTGACCTGACCCGCCGGACCGGTCCTGCCGCCGGTGCCGTCCACCGTGGACGGCGGCCTGCCGTCGGCGTCGGCGTCGGCCACGGTGGGCGGCGGCCTGCCGTCGGTGTCGGGCACGGTGGGCGGTTCGTACCGTGCCTCGGCCCGGCTGCGGGGCGGGACCCGCCTGCACCTCCGCTGCTCCTCGCCGAGGAGACACCACCAGCGGCATCGCCCGCCGCCCGCCCCTCAGCGACGCCACGGCCTCCGCCCACACCGCGGCCCTGCCGGGCCGGAGCCCGGTCACCACGGCTGCGCCGGACGGGCGGTGCTGCACCGGCACACCGAGCTGGGCAACCTGCTGGTCAGCCCTTCCCCGCTCCACACCTGACCCCCACCGCAGCCCGTCTCCGCCCCCCAGCCGCGCCCGTCCGGCCACCCTGGGGACGCTCGTGGCGGTCGGGAACCGTCCGTACTCCGGAGAACTGCGGAACCGCGTTCCGGAGCCGCACCTTGCACAACTTCCCCAGAAGACCCGTTCCTTCGCCCGTCATGAGCCCATGACCCGTCTCCACGACGCGGACACCGCGGCCTTCTCCGACGCGCTCGCGGACGACTACCACCGCGTCCACGCCGACTGGAACGCCGGTGTGGCACGCCACCTACCCGGAGCTCGCCCGGGACCAACTGGCCGGGTACGCCGTCGAGGCGGCCCGACCGCACCACGGTGGCGGCTGCCGGAGGACACCGACTTCTTCCAGCCCCTCCTGCTGACCGGCCACCCCACCTGACCGGCCCCGCTCCTCGCCTACCCGCAACCGAGCGACGAGTACGCGCGAGGCACAGGGGACGGAGCAACGAGACCGGCAGCTCACGCCCGACACCCTCACCACCCATCGTTCCACCGGAATTCCCGAGATCTGCACGAACTGCTCTGGAGCTCACGCGCTGACCACGCACAGATCGTCACGGGGAAACAGAACGGCAAGGGGGACGGTCTCCCGGTGCCCGTACAGGCACCGGGTTGTCCGGGCGGTCGAGCCAGACCCGTTGCCCCTGCGGCGTGACCGTCAACCCGTACCGCTCGAACCGCGGTCGGCCCTTTTCACACCACCAGGACATGACTGCCTCGGCCTCGTCCCACAGCCGGCGCGGCCCGTACTGCACGACCTCGAAATCGCTCCGGTCGTGCGCGTAGTCGGCCGTCGCCCACGAGGTACCGGCCATGTCCAACAGCCAGAGCCGATAAGCACCTCGTTCACCCCACGACACCCGGCAGAACATGTCAGGCACCTGGACACCGAGCGTGAACATGTGATGCCAGTCGCCCATGTCGTCGGGAGACAAGGACGAGGTACGCCGCTCCCCGTCACCCGGCCACTGATCCGCCCCGGGGAACGCGCTCGTTGCGGGGAACGTGTCACGCTGGTCCCGCAGGCGCATGAAGGCGGACGACATCACGAACGGCCCTGAGGCCACGCCGCATTCGCCCACCCGCAGCCGTGCGACGGCCTGTCCACCGTACGGCGGCCCCCACGGTGCGACGACGAGCCCACCAGGCCGACACTGCTCGACCCAGGGGTACGGGACGCGCACGATGCCACACGTCGCGATGACCCGGTCGTACGGCGCACCGTCGCCGTATCCCTCGGCGCCGTCGCCGACGACGGACAACGGCGTGAGCCCGATCGCAGCGAACCGGCGCCGGGCCTCGTCCGCGACACCCGGATCGACCTCGATGGTCACGACGTTGTCCGGCCCCAACCGGTACGCGAGCAGCGCAGCGTTCCAGCCCGTACCCGTGCCGACCTCCAGCACCCGGTTCCGGCACTCCACACCGAGGGCGCCGAGCATGGAGAAGACCATCCTCGGCATGGAGCTGGATGAGGTGGGCGCCCGCCCCTTGTCGGCGCCGGCATGTGCGCCGTCGTCCCACTGCGTGGTGAGGGGAACATCGCTGTAGACGGTGCGCCACCACCGCGCCGGGTCGACGTTCCGGTCGATCACCTCACCCTGCCGGTTGCCGCCCGCCGTCCCCGGCCACAGCGTGTCGGGCACGAAGGCGTCTCGCGGCACCGCCTGGTAGGCGGGCAGCCAGTCCGGTGTCAGCGCGCCTTTCCTCCTCAACACGGAGGCCAGCCCTGCCGGGCCGACCCCCTTCGTGCCCTGCCCGTCCAACCCGATCACTCACCGTCCGCCGGTCCCTGCCCGTCCGAGGTGTTCCCACCCTCGTCGGAGCCGCCGCCACCATGTTTGTTGCCCGAGTCGCTGTCATCCTGCGGGTTGCCACCGTCGGCCCTCGTAAGCCACGGAGTTGATTCCACTGTGTACCTCCTGAGGGGTCTGTTCCTGTGATCCTTCTGGAAACCGCCTCGACCGGGTGATGAGCTACCGGGCAGGCCGAGGCGGAGCCTGGACGGGCGCCGGCAAGCGCCCAACGGCACGGCCCCGGTGAGCTCCGGGATGCCGCAAGCGGCGCAGCCGCAGCGCGCGGGGCAAGGCCGCGGCGGCACAGCGTTGACGACTCGTTGATTCTCACCACGGCTCCTTCGCTGCGTTCCGTATGTATGCGCACCGTAGAGCGGGTACAACAGCAGCGAGCACGCAAAGTGCGTGCCCTGGCGGGAAGGTCTCCATGCAGACTGGCATCGGCCGACGCATCGCCTACTGGCGCGGCCGGCGCGGACTGACGCAGGGGGACTTCGGACGCCTCATGGGGCAGTCCCGCCGCTGGGTGCAGGACCTGGAAGGGGGGCACCGGCAGACAGACCCCAGGCTGTCCGTCCTTGAGCGGGCTGCCGAAGTCCTGGGCATCCCTCTGGAACGGCTCGTGACCGACCCTGCTCCGGAAACACCGGTGCCGCCTCTGCCTGCCGCGGTGGCCGCGCTCGCCGACTGCCTGCACGCTCCGTCCCGGACCGGCGCCGTCCTCCCTGTCGATGACCTCAGACGGCGCGTCATGTACTGCTGCCAGGCTTGGGCATCCTGCCACTACGCGGCCGCCGCCCGGGAGCTGCCTGCCGTACTCGCGGACGCTCACCGCACCGCTGTGTCCGGCGGGGAAGCCACCGTACTCCTGTCCCGCGCGTACCAACTGACGGCCAGTTTGCTCTACAAGTACGGAGTGCTCGTCCGAACCTCCGCAGTGCTTGCCGCTGAACGGGGGCTGACCACCGCGGAGGCTTCCGGGGACCCCGTGTCCATCGGTGGCGCTGCACGGCGCGTCGCACGCGGACTGATGTACCAGCAGCGGCACGCCGCCGCGGTCGACCATGCGACGACCACCGCGGCCACACTGCGCCCCGACCTGGAACGAGCGGGCCCGACCGGGCTGTCCACGCTGGGCATGCTGTACCTGGTGGCCGCAGTCGGCGCGACCGGGGGCGGGCGAACGCCGCACGCTGTCGCCACAGCTGCCGAACGCCTGGTCGATGCCGAGGAGGTGGCAGGCCGGTGGGGCAGGGACAGTCGTGACTTCACCGGCTTCGGTCCGACCAACATCGCGCTGCACGAGGTCGATGTCCTGCTGCGGCTCGACGACGCAGGGTCGGCGGTCGAGGCCGCGCAGCGAATCGATCCCGTGGCCGTGTCGGGACTGGGGCGGGAACGTCGGGCCCGGCACCTCGTCACGACTGCACGTGCGTCGGCCTCGACGGGCCGCAGGGAAGACGCTGTCCGCGATCTGTTGGAAGCAGAACGACTCGCGCCTCAGGAGGTCGCTCGCCCCTCCGTGACCCGCTTGGTGGCGCGGCTCCTGGAGCTTGTGCCGATACCCGGTCGCGAGTTGCGTGGCCTTGCCCGACGATGTGGACTCCGCGCATGACCCAGCCCGTGCTCTACCTGATCGCGTGTGCAGCAGGCCCCGCCCAGCACATCGACGAGGGTGTCCGCACCGCACAAGCCGCCGGATGGGACACCTGCCTCGTTCTCTCCCCGACGGCTGCGAAGTGGTGGGGGGAGCGCACAGCCGAGTTGGCGGCGCTCACCGGGCACCCGGTGCGGCATCAGTACGCCCTGCCCGGTGAGTCCAGCGGGCTGCCGAGAGCGGACGCGATGCTCGTCGCTCCACTCACGACGACGAGCGCATGCAAGTGGGCTGCGGGAATCACCGACACCGTGTCGCTGGGTGTTCCCGCGGAAGCCGTGCACATGGGGGTGCCGGTCGCGGCGGCACCGTTTTGGAGCACCGCCCTCGGAGCCCAACCGGCAGTGACCCGAGCCGTGGAAGCACTCCGGGAGCAGGGCGTGCGGGTGGTGTTCACCCCGGGTGAGCCGCATCCCCCGAAGCAGGGCAAGGGAGCCGCCTACTCATGGGCGCACGCTCTTGAGTCCCTGCTCGACGAGCCCTGATGCCTGGCAGCCAGGCAATGCGAAGCGGGCTGCCGGCTACCCACCGAGCGCGGCCCGGCACGACCGCGCCCCCTTCACGGAACCGCCCGCGCAGCCGGAACCCCTCCCGTAAAAGCGCCCCCGCAGAACGCGGAACCACAGGGGTGACAGGTGGCTACGCGCGTAGATATGGTGCCCTGGTGAGCATGTCTACCGATGCGGCCCCTCGCGACGCCGGGAGGGACTCCCTCCTGGACGTCACGCACTCCGACGCCGCTCTCCGCCGCTTCCTGCACGGACTCCCTGGTGTCGACGCGGTCGGGCTGGAGGCCCGGGCCGCCGCGCTGGGGACCCGGTCCATCAAGACGTCCGCCAAGGCGTACGCGCTCGATCTGGCGATCTCCATGATCGACCTGACGACCCTGGAGGGCGCCGACACCCCGGGCAAGGTGCGCTCCCTGTGCGCCAAGGCCGCGAACCCGGACCCGACCGACCGGACCGCCCCCCGTGTCGCCGCCGTCTGCGTCTACCCCGACATGGCGGCCACCGCCAAGCAGGCGCTGGCCGACCTCGGCGCGGCGGCGCAGACGGACGCGCAGACGGGCGGGATCAAGGTGGCGTCCGTCGCCACCGCCTTCCCCTCCGGGCGGGCCGCGCTCTCCGTCAAGCTGGCCGACACCCGGGAGGCGGTCGCCGCGGGGGCGGACGAGATCGACATGGTGATCGACCGCGGCGCCTTCCTCGCGGGCCGCTATCTCCAGGTGTTCGAGGAGATCCGTGCGGTCAAGGAGGCGTGCGGTGCCGCCCATCTCAAGGTGATCTTCGAGAACGGCGAGCTGGCCACCTACGACAACATCCGCCGCGCCTCGTGGCTGGCGATGCTGGCGGGCGCCGACTTCATCAAGACCTCCACCGGCAAGGTCGCCGTCAATGCCACCCCGCCCGGCACGCTGCTCATGCTGGAGGCGGTCCGCGGTTTCCGGGCGGCCACCGGGCGGCAGGTCGGGGTCAAGCCGGCGGGCGGCATCCGCACGGCGAAGGACGCGATCAAGTACCTGGTGGTGGTGAACGAGACGGCGGGCGCGGACTGGCTCAGCCCCGACTGGTTCCGCTTCGGCGCCTCCAGCCTGCTCAACGACCTGCTGATGCAGCGTCAGAAGCTGACCACCGGCCGCTACTCCGGCCCCGACTACGTAACGGTGGACTGAGCCGTGACCGACCCGAGCACCCCGCCCGGCACCCCGCCCGGCAGCGCGCAGCCTTTCGCCTACGCCCCGGCCCCCGAGTCACGCGCGGTCGTCGACATCGCCCCCTCCTACGGTCTGTTCGTCGACGGCGAGTTCCGTGAGGCCGCCGCAGGCCAGGTCTTCAAGACGCTCGCCCCGGCCACCGAGGAGGTGCTGTCGGAGGTCGCCCACGCCGGTGAGGAGGACGTCGAGGCGGCAGTCCGCGCGGCCCGCACCGCGTTCGGGCCGTGGTCGGCGCTGCCGGGGGCCGAGCGCGCCAAGTACCTCTTCCGGATCGCCCGCATCGTCCAGGAGCGCTCCCGCGAGCTGGCGGTCCTGGAGACGCTGGACAGCGGCAAGCCGATCCGCGAGTCGCGGGACGCGGACCTGCCGCTGGTCGCCGCGCACTTCTTCTACTACGCGGGCTGGGCGGACAAGCTCTCCTACGCGGGCTTCGGCCCCGACCCGCGCCCGCTGGGTGTCGCCGCGCAGGTCATCCCGTGGAACTTCCCGCTGCTGATGCTCGCCTGGAAGATCGCGCCCGCGCTGGCCGCCGGCAACACGGTGGTGCTCAAGCCCGCGGAGACGACGCCGCTGTCGGCGCTGTTCTTCGCGGACATCTGCCGTCAGGCGGGGCTGCCCCGGGGGGTGGTCAACATCGTCACCGGTGACGGGGCGACGGGCGCGGCCCTGGTGGCGCACCCGGACGTGAACAAGGTCGCCTTCACCGGTTCGACCGCCGTAGGGCGGCAGATCGCCCGTACCGTCGCGGGCACGGACAAGCGCCTCACCCTGGAACTCGGCGGCAAGGGCGCCAACATCGTCTTCGAGGACGCCCCGCTCGACCAGGCCGTCGAGGGCATCGTGGGCGGCATCTTCTTCAACCAGGGCCAGGTGTGCTGCGCGGGCTCCCGTCTGCTCGTCCAGGAGTCGGTGCACGAGGAGGTGCTGGACGCGCTCAAGCGGCGGATGTCCACGCTCCGCGTCGGCGACCCGCTCGACAAGAACACCGACGTCGGGGCCATCAACTCCGCCGAGCAGCTCGCCCGGATCACCGAGCTGGCCGAGGCGGGCGAGACCGAGGGCGCCGAGCGCTGGTCGGCGCCGTGCGCGTTGCCCGGCGAGGGCTACTGGTTCGCGCCGACCGTCTTCACCCACGTCGGCCAGGCGCACCGCATCGCGCGCGAGGAGATCTTCGGCCCGGTGCTGTCGGTGCTCACCTTCCGCACCCCGGACGAGGCGGTCGCCAAGGCCAACAACACGCCCTACGGGCTGTCGGCCGGGATCTGGACGGAGAAGGGCTCGCGCATCCTGCAGATGGCCGACCGGCTGCGGGCCGGCGTGGTGTGGGCCAACACGTTCAACAAGTTCGACCCGACCTCCCCGTTCGGCGGTTACAAGGAGTCGGGCTACGGCCGCGAGGGCGGCAGGCACGGTCTGGAGGCCTACCTTGAGCACGCCTGAGACGTCGCGGGGGCGGCTGACCGTCCTGAAGACCTACAAGCTGTACGTCGCGGGGAAGTTCCCCCGCTCCGAGAGCGGCAGGGTGTACGAGGTGACCGACGGAAAGGGCCAGTGGCTGGCCAACGCCCCGCTGGCCTCCCGCAAGGACGCGCGGGACGCGGTCGTCGCCGCCCGCAAGGCGTTCGGCACCTGGTCCGCAGCCACGGCCTACAACCGGGGGCAGGTCCTCTACCGGGTCGCGGAGATGCTGGAGGGCCGCCGCGAGCAGTTCGCCGCCGAGGTGGCCGCCGCGGAGGGCCTCTCCAAGGCGAAGGCCCTGGCGGCGACGGACGCCGCGATCGACCGCTGGGTCTGGTACGCGGGCTGGTCCGACAAGGTCGCCCAGGTGCTGGGCAGCTCCAACCCGGTCGCGGGCCCGTACTTCAACCTCTCCACCCCGGAGCCGACGGGCGTGGTCGCGGTGCTGGCTCCGCAGCGGTCCTCGCTGCTGGGCCTGGTCTCCGTCCTCGCGCCGGTGCTCGTCACCGGCAACACGGCGGTGCTGGTCACCTCCCGTACCGCCCCGCTGCCCGCCCTCTCCCTCGCCGAGGTGCTGGCCACCTCCGACGTGCCCGGCGGGGTGGTCAACGTGCTCTCCGGCGACACGGCCGAACTGGCCCGCCCGCTGGCCGCCCACCAGGACGTCGACGCCATCGACCTGGCGGGCGCGGACAGCGAACTGGCCACCGAACTGGAGACCGCCGCCGCGGAGAACCTCAAGCGGGTGCTGCGCCCCTCCCCCGGCTCCGCCGACTGGACGGCCACCCCGGGCCTCGACCGCCTCTCGGCGTTCCTGGAGACGAAGACGGTCTGGCACCCCATCGGCGCCTGACCGCAGGACAGGAGGGCCTGCCCGCCCCGGTGGAAAATGCGGGGCGGGCAGCCGGACACCAGCACGGACGAGGGCGACGCGGGCGAGGGTGACGAGGTCAGGGCGGTGGTCGCGGGTCGGTCGGTGTTCAGGTACGTCCGGCCGGATGTGTCACGTGGCCTCCTTCGGGGCTGAGGGCTCGGTGTCCACCTTGGAAAACCTGGTGAGCCACACGGTCAGCCCGCCCAGAAGACCGAGGGCGCCCGCCACCCAGTACGCCGCGTGGAAGCCGGAGAGCTGACCGGCCGGGTCGGTGGCACCGCCGCTGACACCGGTCGAAACGGCGACCAGGACGGCCAGACCGACGCTGTTGCCGATCTGCTGAGCGGTGACGTTGACCGCGCCGGCGACTCCGTGCCGGTGGGGCGGCAGGCCCTCCAGCGTGGCGGCCGTCATCGCGCCGAACCCCAGACCCTGGCCGGTGCTCATGACCACGATGCCGGGGAGCATGTGCGCCCAGTACGAGCCGTTTTCCGGTGTGCCCACCCACAGCGTGACGCCGGTTCCGATGAGAACCAGGCAGACGGCCATCATGGGCCTGTAGGCCGCCGGCGACATCAGACGTCCGGCGATCTGCGAGCTGATGACCACGACCACGCCCACGGGCAGGACGGCCATTGCGGACTCGAACGGCGAGTAGCCGAGTACCCCTTGCGCGTACAGCGGCGAGAAGAACAGCAGCCCGCCGGCGCCGGTGTAGAAGACAGCACCGGTGAGGGAGGCGGCCCGCACCGGGGGGCTGCGGAAGACGCTCATCGGAAGCAGCGGCTCCGTACGCCCCTTCTCCCACACGACGAAGCCCGCCAGCACGATCACGGCCGGCGCCAGGGAGAGCAGGACCTGTGCGGAGCCCCAGCCGGCCTCACTGCCCTCGCTCACGCCGTACACGACCAGGCCGATACCCATGCTGACCAGGACCGCGCCCGGGATGTCCAGGGGGCGCGGCCGGCGCCGGCCCGCGGGAAGCACCGACCGGACCCCTGCCAGTACCGCAGCTCCGACGACGACGCTGACGGCGAACACCGAACGCCAGCCGAGGGCGTCGGTGAGAGCCCCGCCGATGACCAGCGCGACGCTGAAGCTGGACCCGCCGGTCGCCGCATAGACCGCCAGCGCCCGGTTCCGCTGCGGTCCCTCGGGGAAGATCTGGGTGAGCAGAGCAAGCGACGCGGGGCCGGACAGTGCTGCACCGATCCCCTGAAGTGCCCGAGCCGTGATCAGCACCCAGACGGTCGGGGCGAGCGCGGCGCCCAGCGAGGCCACGGCGAAGAGCGCGACGCCCACTGCGAAAATCTTCCGGCGGCCCAGGACGTCCGCAACCCTGCCCCCGAACAGCAGGAACCCGGCGAACGCAATGGAGTAGGCGGTCATCGTCCATTGCAGCGTGGAGCTGTCGATGTCGTACTCATGGCCGATGGAGGGCAAGGCGGCGTTGATGACCGCGGCCCCGCCGGTGTCCAGTGCCAGCGCTCCGGCGAGGAGAACGAGCGCCCACCGGCGTCGACTCGGGAGTACACCGATATCCGGCTCTCCGGGCCCCGGTTCCGCGTCAAGATGTGTCACTGCGTACTCCTGTGGTTGTCCAGGGCCTCCCGACGGCTCGCTCATCCGCAGGTCGGCGGCGCTCCCAGGCGGCAGCCCGGCGACGGCCGTGCCGTCGTTCCGGTGGCGGGGGCGGCTCGGGGAGGGCGGTAGCAGGGCATGGCTGATCGGCGCGGCGCCGTGGGTTCCGGCCCGCGTGCGGCGGCGGCCGTCAGCCGGTGCCCTCCACGGGGCGGCGGATGACGGTCTCGTCGATGTGCTTCGCGAGCCGGCCGCGCAGCTCCTGGAGCGCGGCAATCCGGTCGTCCAGTGCGGCGAGCCGGTCGGTGGCCCGCTGCAACTCGTCGGCGCAGTACGGGCTTTGCCGCAACGGCGCGTCCAGGCAGCCGTTGACCAGCGCGGGGCGGACTTCGTCCAGGGTGAGACCGGCGTCGAGGGCGTCCTTGATGTTCGCAGCCCGTACGGCGTCCAGCTCGCCGTACTCGCGGTAGCCGTTCTCGGCGCGGAGGGGCGCCAGGAAGCCCTGTTGCTCGTAGTAGCGCAGGGACCGGGGGCTGACGCCGGTCAGCTTCGCCAGCTCTCCGATCCGCATCTCGCTCTCCTTCAACATGGTCAGGACGTTAAAACCTTGACACGGGCGTCAAGGTCAAGCGGCGGACCCCAGGCTCATGCGGCCCCCGCTCCCAACGCCTGCGCCAACGCACCGTCCCCGGCCGCCCGGACCGTCCCCACGCGGATGGCGTCCCGCAGTGTCAGGGAGCCGTCCGCGAGGGCGGCGCAGGCGGCGGTGTCCAGTTCGAGGCGCAGGTCGCCGGGGTGCGGCGCGGCGCCCTCGGCGTACACCGGGCCCTCCTGCGCGTCGCCCAGCCGCAGGTGGAAGACGCCCTCGGGCAGCGCGATGTCCACGGTGCCGGTGGCCTCCTGACCGACGGCCCGCCGCACGGCGTCGCGCAGGGGCAGCGCCCACCAGTGGGCGCGGACGGCGTCGGTGGGGCCGGGTCCGCCCAGGGCAGGGGCGCCCCAGGTGGCGAGGGCGGTCAGGACGGGCAGCAGTGCCCGGCCGCGGGCGGTGAGCTCGTACACGTATCCGGACGCCGGTTTCGGCTGGCGGCGCCGTTCGGCCAAACCCTCGGCCTCCATGTGCTTGAGCCGCGCCGCGAGCATGTCGGTGCTGACGCCGGGCAGGTCGGCGTGGAGGTCGGTGTAGCGGCGGGGGCCGGCGAGGAGTTCGCGGACGATGAGCAGCGTCCAGCGGTCCCCGACGGAGTCGAGAGCACGGGCGACGGCGCAGAACTGGTCGTAGCTGCGCCGGGGTCGGCTGGTGCCGGCGCTGGTGGGTGCGCTGGCGCTGGGGCTGGTGCTCGCGTGGCTCGGCATGTCCGTCAGTCTAGACATGTCATTGGACTTTCCAAGTCTGCACTTGGTAGAACCAAGTAGCCGAGTGAGGACCAGGAGAGGGCGGGCGAGCATGGAGTTCCGGCAGTCGAACAAGCTCAGCGAGGTCTGTTACGAGATCCGCGGTCCGGTGATCGAGCAGGCCGACGCGCTGGAGGAGGCCGGACACAGCGTGCTGCGCCTCAACACCGGAAACCCGGCGCTCTTCGGCTTCGAGGCGCCCGAGGAGATCATCCAGGACATGGTGCGGATGCTCCCCCAGGCGCACGGCTACACCGAGTCGCGCGGCATCCTGGCAGCGCGCCGGGCCGTTGCCCAGCACTACCAGCAGCGCGGCTTCCCCGAGGCCGACGTGGACGACGTCTATCTGGGCAACGGCGTCTCGGAGCTGGTGTCCATGGCCGTCCAGGCGCTGGTCGAGGACGGCGACGAGATCCTCATCCCTTCCCCGGACTTCCCGCTGTGGACGGCCGTGACGACGATGGCCGGCGGCAAGGCGGTGCACTACGTGTGCGACGAGCAGGCCGGGTGGCTGCCCGACCTGGACGACATGGCCGCCAGGATCACGCCCCGGACCAAGGCCGTGGTCATCATCTCCCCCAACAACCCCACGGGCGCCGTCTACCCGCGCGAGCTGCTCGAAGGGATCCTCGATCTGGCCCGCCGCAACGGGCTGATGGTCCTCTCCGACGAGATCTACGACAAGATCCTCTACGACGGCGCCGTCCACCACCACGTGGGGGCACTGGCCCCCGACCTGGTCTGCCTCACCTTCAGCGGACTGTCCAAGGCCTACCGGGTGGCCGGTTTCCGCTCCGGCTGGCTGCTGGTCTCCGGGCCGAAGCAGCACGCCCGTGACTACCTGGAGGGCCTGGGCATGCTCGCCTCGATGCGGCTGTGCCCCAACGCCCCCGCCCAGTACGCCATCCAGGCGGCCCTCGGCGGCCGCCAGTCCATCGAGGAACTCGTCCTGCCGGGCGGCCGGCTGCACGAGCAGCGGGACGTCGCCTGGCAGAAGCTCAACGAGATCCCCGGGGTGAGCTGCGTCAAGCCGAAGGGCGCCCTCTACGCCTTCCCGCGGCTGGATCCCGAGGTGCACAGGATCCACGACGACGAGCGCTTCGTCCTCGACCTGCTGCTGCGGGAGAAGATCCAGGTCGTGCAGGGCACCGGCTTCAACTGGGCCCGCCCCGACCACTTCCGCGTCCTGACCCTGCCCCGCGCCGACGACCTGGACGCCGCGATCTCCCGCATCGGCCGCTTCCTGGAGGGCTACCGGCAGTAGGCGGGCGGCGGGCACCCGGCCTCGGGGAGCCCGCCGCCCGGCCGTCACACGTTGCCGGTCTCCGCCCCCACCGTCGTGCTGTCCCCGTGGCCCGTCCGTACGACGGTCTCGGGCGCCAGCGTGAGCAGCCGTTCCTTGATGGAGCGGACGATGGTGGGGTGGTCGGAGAAGGAGCGCCCCGTCGCGCCCGGGCCGCCCTGGAAGAGGGTGTCGCCGGTGAAGACGGTGCCCAGCCCCGGGGCGTACAGGCAGACGGCGCCGGGAGCGTGGCCGGGGGTGTGCAGCACGGTCAGCTCGGTGCCGCCCACAACCACCGTGCCCCCGTCGGCCAACTCGCCGTCGGGCACCCGGTCCGGGTGGGTCATGTCCCACAGGACGCGGTCGTCCGGGTGCAGCAGGATCGGTGCACCGGTGCGGTCGGCCAGCTCAGGGGCCGCGTCGATGTGGTCGTTGTGCGCGTGCGTGCACACGATGGCGCGCAGTGTGCGCCCGCCCAGCGCGGCCTCGATGGCGGCCGCGTCGTGCGCCGCGTCGATGACGACGGCCTCGGTGTCGTCGCCGACGATCCACACGTTGTTGTCGACCTGGTGGGTCTCCCCGTCGAGGCGGAACTCCCCGCTGGTGACGAGGTGATCGATACGGGCCGCCATCACAGCATCACCACCGAACGCAGCACGTCGCCCGCGTGCATCCGCTCGAACGCCTGCTCCACCTCGTCCAGGCCGACCGTCTCGGTGACGAACGCGCCCAGGTCCAACCGGCCCTGGGTGTGCAGGTCGATCAGCATCGGGAAGTCCCGCGAGGGCAGACAGTCCCCGTACCAGGACGACTTGAGGGAACCGCCCCGCCCGAAGACGTCCAGCAGCGGCAGCTCCAGTTGCATCTCCGGTGTCGGTACGCCGACGAGGACGACGGTGCCGGCCAGGTCGCGGGCGTAGAACGCCTGCTTGTACGTCTCCGGCCGACCCACCGCCTCGATGACCACGTCCGCACCGAACCCGCCGGTCAGCTCGCGGATCGCCTCGACGGGGTCGGCGGTGGAGGAGTTGACCGTGTGGGTGGCACCGATCTTCTCGGCGGTGGTGAGCTTGCGGTCGTCGATGTCGACGGCGATGATCTTCG
This sequence comes from Streptomyces sp. CNT360, assembly GCF_000424785.1. Classification (NCBI taxonomy): domain Bacteria; kingdom Bacillati; phylum Actinomycetota; class Actinomycetes; order Kitasatosporales; family Streptomycetaceae; genus Streptomyces; species Streptomyces sp. CNT360. The sequence continues at coordinate 855,103 of NZ_AUKO01000001.1, forward strand.
CCGCACCCGCCAGCCGCGCCCCCGCGACGGCGGCGTCCCCGACCCCGCCGCAGCCGATGACGGCCACCGTGTCGCCGCGGGTCACCTGACCGGTGTTGATCGCGGCGCCGATCCCGGCCATGACGCCGCAGCCCAGCAGCCCGGCGACGGCCGGCGAGACCGCCGGGTCCACCTTGGTGCACTGCCCCGCAGCCACCAGCGTCTTGTCGGCGAAGGCGCCGATGCCCAGGGCGGGCTCCAACTCGCGGCCGTCGGCCTTGAGCGTCATCTTCTGCCTGGCGTTGTGCGTGTCGAAGCAGTACCAGGGCCGGCCCCGCTTGCAGGCCCGGCACTGGCCGCAGACGGCACGCCAGTTGAGGACCACGAAGTCGCCGGGCGCCACATCGGTGACGCCGTCGCCGACTGCCTCGACGACGCCTGCCGCCTCGTGCCCCAGAAGGAAGGGGTAATCGTCACTGATCCCGCCCTGCTTGTAGTGCAGATCGGTGTGGCACACGCCGCACGCCTGCACCTGGACGACGGCCTCGCCGGGCCCCGGGTCGGGGACGACGATCGTCTCGACCCGCACGGGTTCGTTCCTGCCGGGTGCGACGACCCCGCGTACTTCCTGTGCCATACGGGAGGGCCTCCTTCCTCCATCGGATACCTGGTTGCCGAAGATGCCATTCTCCCTGTCCAGGCGCGGTTTCCGGGAGGGCCCGTGCCGGGTTGCGACGACCCGATTCCCTCGGCCTTCCTTCGGCTTCCCCTCGGGCCCCGCGCCGGAGCGTACCGTCCGTCGCCCGCCCGCACCGCAACAGGAGCCGGACTCCCCACTTCGCCCGGTTTCCGCACGCGCCTTCGAACACACCGGGCTGATGGCGGACAATCGTTGCCCGTGACCGACTCCAGCGACACCTGCGACGCCCCGCACCGCACCGGCACGCCGGCGGCCGCACCGGCCCCCGCCCGGGTCGTCCTCCTCACCGGCCCCTCCGGCTCCGGCAAGACCCGGCTGGCCGCCCGCAGCGGACTGCCCGTCCTGCGCCTGGACGACTTCTACAAGGAGGCCGGTGATCCCACCCTGCCCGTGGTCGGGGCCGCCGTCGACTGGGACTCCCCCCTCTCGTGGGACGCCGAGGCCGCCGTGGAAGCCATCGCCCAGCTGTGCCGCGAGGGCACCACCACCGCTCCCCGGTACGACATCTCCCGCAGCGCCCGCACCGGCGCGGACCGCCTCGACCTGGCCGGCTCCCCCCTCTTCGTCGCGGAGGGCATCTTCGCCGCCGACATCGCCACCCGCTGCGCCGCCCTGGGCCTGCTCGCCGACGCCATCTGTCTGCGCGGCCACCCCGCCACCACGTTCCGCCGGCGCCTGCTGCGCGACGTCCGCGAGGCCCGCAAGCCGCTGCCCGTGCTGCTGAGCCGCGGCTGGCGCCTCATGCGGACCGAACCGGCCCTCGTCGCCCGTCACCGCGCCCTGGGCGCCACCCCGTGCGCCCACCAGGAGGCCCACGCCCGCATCTCCCGCCTGCGCACCACCGCGGAGGCGACGGCCCCCCTGCGCTGAGCCCGCGAAGGAGCGGTCCTTCCTTCGCGTGGGCGCGTCAGCGCAGGGCGGCGTACTCGGGGAGGACGAGCGACGAAGCGGCGGCCCTCCCCTGGTCGCCGGGGAGCCGGGAGGGCTCGTGCAGGGCGCGGTTGCGCGCCGCCAACTCCTCGGCGGTGAGCGGCAGGACGCTGGTGCCGCCCGCCGTGGCGAGCGCCTGGTTCAGCTCCGCGAACGGGCGTGCGCGCTCCTCGTACGCCGCGAAGGCGGTTGCGTGGTCGTCGTGCGCCGCCAGTTCACCGGCGAGGAGGTAGGCGCTGACCAGCGCCATGCTCGACCCCTGCCCCGCCAGGAAGGACGGGGCGTGGGCGGCATCACCGACGAGGGCGACCCGCCCGGTGGACCAGCGCTCCATCCGGATCTGGCTGATGACGTCGAAGAACAGGTCGTCGGCCTGACGCAGCGCGGCGACCATCCGCGGGATCTCCCACGCGTCGTCGCGGAAGACCTCCGCGACCAGCTCGCGCTGCGCGCCGGGCGAGCGGAAGGCGTCGAAGGGCGGCTGCGGGCGGGCGAAGCTGAGGAACGCGTGCACGTGGCCGGAGTTCTTGACGGCGTAGAGCGTCGCGGACCTGCCCGGCACGTTCCACATCACGCCCTCGTGGGCGAGGCCGAGGTGGTTGGGCATGGTGAAGCCGGCGAAGCAGCGGCCGAGGTAGCGGTGGTAGCGCTCCTCGGGCCCGAAGGCCAGGCTCCTGGTGTGGGAGTGCAGCCCGTCGGCGCCGACGACCAGGTCGAAGGTGCGCCGCGTGCCGCCGCGGAACGCCACCTCCACCCCGTCGCGGTGCTGGTGGAGTGCCGCGAGGGAGTCGCCGAAGAGGAACTCGACGTCCTCGCGGACGGCGTCGTACAGGGCGCATGCGAGATCCCCGCGGGGTATCTCCAGGTCCCGGCCTTCGACCCCGCCGGTGAGGGCCTCCGGCCGCACCGAAGCCACGGTGTCGCCGTCGGCGCCGAGGAAGGTGATCCGGCGGCTGTCGATGTGCGCGGCGCTCAGCCGCGGCAGGAGGCCCATCCGCTTCACCACCTCCAGCGCGGTGCCGCGGATGTCGATCGGGTAACCGCCGTCCCGCGGCGTTTCGGCCTTCTCCACCACCGTGACCCGGAAGCCGTGGTGGTGGAGCCAGTAGGCCAGCGCGGGCCCTGCGATGCCCGCCCCGGAGACGAGGACGGTCCGCCCGGTTGCCGTGCTCATGTCTGCCCCTCTCCCGGCCGGACGCGGAGCGACCCGACCGCATACGTACGTTAGGTACCTTCGTGCGGGGCGCGACGGCTCCGGCCGTACGCCCCACAGCAGAAACTATATACCTAACTTAGGTATCTAAGAGGAGTCGATCGCGATGGACCCCCAGCAGCCGGACAGCACCGCGGGAATGAGCGAGCAGGAAGTGCTGGCCGTGCTTCCCCGGCTGACACAGCTCGGCAACGCGCTCAACCGCGGCCGGCTGCCGGAACGCGCCCTGGAAGGCGCCGGGGTGCGCGTGGACCGGCCGGCGATGACGGTGCTGCTCATGCTGCACATGGCGGACCGCCCGCTGCGGATCGGCGAGATCGCCGCGCGGATGCAGGTGGCGGGCCCCCATGTGACCCGGCAGGTGAACGAGCTGGAGCGACGCGGACTCATCGCGCGCGTCCCGGACCCGAAGGACCAGCGGGCCCGCCTGATCGAGGCGACCCCGGAGGGCGCGGCGGCGGCCGAGGGCTACATGCGCACCCTCATCGGCTGGTTCACCGGCGCCCTCGCCGACTGGTCCGCCCAGGACCGGCAGACCTTCGGCCACCTTCTCGCGCGCTTCACCGACGACCTGACCGCCCACCTCGCGGCCCTCGACGAGCAGCCGCCGCGCGACTGACACCCCGTGGGGGCGCAGGAAACACAACAAGCGCAACGGGCGCGGAGAACACAAGAGAGCGGTTCCGTCCGGACCCCCGGTCCAGGCGGAACCGCTCTCTTTTCCCTATTCCCCGTTCCCCCGTGTCCCCCGTGTCCCCCTGCACCCCGTGTCCCCGCGGGGCCAGGTGGACGTCTGTGGCGGTGCCGTGCCGGCGGCGTGCCGGTCAGGCGACCAGTTCGTCGAAGCTCTCTTCCTGGTTGCGGCCGAAGCTGAGAACCTCGTCGTCGCGGAGCCGGCGCAGGGAGCGCCAGATGCTGCTCTTGACGGTACCGACGCTGATGTCCAATATGTCCGCGATCTCCGGGTCGGTGCGGCCCTCGTAGTAGCGCAGGACCAGCATCGTGCGCTGCAACTCGGGCAGCTTGGCGAGGGCCTGCCACAGGACGGTGCGCAACTCGGTGCCCCGCATGGCGTCCTGCTCCCCGGCGGTCTCGGGCAGCTCCTCGGTCGGGTACTCGTTCAGCTTCCGGCGGCGCCAGGCGCTGATGTGCAGGTTCGTCATGGTGCGCCGCAGGTATCCGCCCACGGCGGCCTTGTCGGTGATCCGGCCCCAGGCACGGTAGGTGGAGAACAGCGCGCTCTGCAGCAGATCCTCCGCCTCGAAGCGGTCACCGGTCAGGTGGTAGGCGGTGGCGTACAGGGAGGCGCGACGCTCGCGCACGTAGGCGGTGAACGCCGCCTCGGCGTCCGCGTCCACCCCGGACGCGGCCGGTTCCCCGACGGCGCCGAGAGCTGCCGCCTCCCTGTACTCGCCACTGCCACGGGAGCCCCCCTTGCTCCCGTACTCCCCCGTGCCCCCCGGGTTCCCGGCCTTCTCCTGCTCCCCCCGGTCCCCCGTCTTCCCCCCAGGGGCCGTCCCCTTCAGCCCCTCGACCGCGGGACCGAACACGGTCCGCGGACGCATCCGTCCGGCGCCGCGGGCGCATCCCCGCCCGACCCCGGGCTCCCGGCCCCGCTCCAGCAGCGGGGAGGCCGAGGAGACCGTTTCGGCACCCGACATCTCCGACCGGTTCTGAGAAACGGGAACCGCGGGGACGTGCAGACGCGTGTGAAGAACTGCGCTGGTGTTGGTGCCGTGCAGTGAGTTCATCTCGCGCGCCCCCTCGGAGCCGACCCGGTCGCTTGCCTGATGACGTAAACCCTGCCGCCCTGATTTCATGACCAGGTCCCCCGTCTGTCACAGCGGTGTCACAAGGGACGGGACGCCACACAGCGCCCCCTCCGCGGGGTGTGTCGCTGCCGGGTGCGGACCGCCGGTCGAAGTATGGGTGCGGCATGGGCCAGAATGGCGCGCGTGCCTTTCCTGTTGCTGATCGAGGACGATGACGCTGTCCGTACCGCCCTGGAGATGGGTCTGACCCGCCAGGGGCACCGCGTGGTGACCGCCGCGTCCGGCGAGGACGGCCTGAAACTGCTGCGCGAGCAGCGCCCGGACCTGATCGTGCTGGACGTGATGCTGCCCGGCATCGACGGTTTCGAGGTCTGCCGCCGCATCCGCCGCACCGACCAGTTGCCGATCATTCTGCTGACCGCGCGCAGCGACGACATCGACGTGGTGGTCGGCCTGGAGTCCGGCGCCGACGACTACGTCGTCAAGCCGGTGCAGGGCCGGGTCCTGGACGCCCGTATCCGGGCGGTCATGCGGCGCGGCGAGCGCGAGTCCAACGACGCGGCCACCTTCGGCTCGTTGGTCATCGACCGCGCGGCCATGACGGTCACCAAGAACGGTGAGGACCTGCAACTGACGCCGACCGAGCTGCGGTTGCTGCTGGAGCTGAGCCGGCGCCCCGGTCAGGCGCTGTCGCGGCAGCAGCTGCTGCGCCTGGTATGGGAGCACGACTACCTGGGCGACTCCCGGCTCGTGGACGCCTGCGTGCAGCGGCTGCGGGCCAAGGTCGAGGACGTGCCCTCCTCCCCCACCCTGATCCGCACGGTGCGCGGCGTCGGCTACCGGCTGGACCCGCCGCAGTGAGGAACCGCACGACCGCTCAGAACGGACCCGCCGAGTGACCGACGCTCCCTCTCCCGGTGAGCGCCTGCGCGCCCGGCTCGCCGGCGTGCTGCCCTCGCTGCGGCTGCGCCTGGTCGTCGTCTTCGCGCTGGTGGCGCTGACCGCGGCCGTCTCCGCGTCGGGCATCGCCTACTGGCTCAACCGCGACGCCGTCCTCACCCGCGCCCAGAACGCGGCCCTCAACGACTTCCGCAAGACGATGGAGGACGACGCGGGCAGCCTGCCCCGCGAGGTGAGCTGCCAGGACCTGCGGGAGGCGGCCGCGAAGATGGCGCGCAGCTCGCAGAACTACCAGGTGCTGCTCGTCGACGAGACGGAGAGCGGCAAGCGGTGTGCCGCGGCCTCCAACCAGGACGACTTCAGCCTGGCGGACGTGCCCGCGCGGCTGCGCAACGCCGTCGGCAAGAAGCGGCCCCTCACCCAGCAGAACAAGCACCCCTACCACCTGTACTGGCAGCGCATCACGCTGGACGGTGACCCGTTCCTGGTCGGCGGCGCCAAGGTGACCGGCGACGAGCCGACACCCACCGGCTACCTGCTCAAGTCGCTGAAGCCCGAGCGCGACGACCTCAACTCGCTGGCCTGGTCGCTGGGGATCGCCACCGGGCTGGCGCTGATCGGCGCGATGCTCCTGGCGCAGGCAGCCGCCACGACCGTGCTGCGCCCGGTGCGGCGGCTGGGCGAGGCGGCGCGCAGGCTGGGCGAGGGCAAGCTGGAGACGCGGCTGCGGGTCTCGGGCACGGACGAGCTGGCCGAGCTGTCGCACACCTTCAACGAGGCGGCGGCCTCGCTGGAGCAGCGGGTGGACGAGCTCAGCGCGCGCGAGGCGTCCAGCCGGCGGTTCGTCGCCGACATGTCGCACGAGCTGCGCACCCCCATGACGGCGATCTCGGCCGTCACCGAGGTGCTGGAGGAGGAGCAGGAGAACCTCGACCCGATGATCGCGCCCGCCGTGCAGCTCGTGGTCAGCGAGACCCGGCGCCTCAACGATCTGGTCGAGAACCTGATGGAGGTCACCCGCTTCGACGCGGGCACGGCCAAGCTGGTGCTGGACGACGTGGACGTCGCCGACCAGGTGACCGCCTGCATCGACGCCCGCGCCTGGCTGGACGCGGTCGAGCTGGACGCCGACCGCGGCATCATGGCCCGGCTCGATCCGCGCCGCCTGGACGTCATCCTCGCCAACCTGATCGGCAACGCCCTCAAGCACGGCGGCTCCCCGGTGCGGGTGTCGGTGCGCACCCGGGAACGGCCCGCGGGCGGGGACGGTGACGAGCTGGTGATCGAGGTCGCCGACCAGGGCCCCGGCATCCCCGAGGACGTCCTGCCCCACGTCTTCGACCGCTTCTACAAGGCCAGCGCCTCCCGGCCGCGCTCGGAGGGCAGCGGTCTGGGCCTGTCGATCGCGATGGAGAACGCCCACATCCACGGCGGCGAGATCACCGCGCACAACGCCCCCCGGGGCGAGGGCGGCGCCGTCTTCACCCTCGCCCTGCCCCGGGACGCCCGCCGGGTGGCCGAGGAGTGGGAGCGCGAGAACGGCGCAGCGGACGAGAGCGCCGGCCGGGACCGGGACGAGGGAGCGGACCGATGAGCCGCGCCGGACGGCGGCTGCTGCCGCTCGCCCTGCTGGGCGCCCTCACCACGCTGACGGCCGCATGCGGCATCCGCGCCACCTCCGTACCGGTCGACGCGGGCGCGGCACCCTCCCGGGTGGGGTGCGTGCTGCCGCAGGACCCGGCCGACCCGGAGCGCCCGGAGAGCCTGTCGGGCGGCGGGACGGACCGCACGGTACGGGTCTACCTGGTGTGCGGCTCACGTGTCTCGCCCGTCGAGCGGCAGGTACACATGCCGGGCGGACGCTCGGCGGCGGAGCGGCTGCCGGTGGCGCGCACGCTGCTGAAGGAACTGCAGCGGCGGCCCACCGCACCCGAGGGCACGGCGGGCTTCGAGACGGCCGTACCCGACGGCCTGACGGTCCAGGGACCGGCGGACGGCGACCCGGACGAGGCGCTGCGACTGAGCAGGCCGCTGGACGAGCTGCCGTCGTACGCCCTGGCGCAACTGGTGTGCACGTACGCCGACACCGCGGCGGCCGACGCCGACGACGGGGTGGTCCTCGGCGGCCCCGTGGACGGGAAACGGACGAACGGGGGGCGCCCGGCCGCGCAGGACGGCCGGGCGACCCGTACGGACGCCGAGGCGGAGGACCGCGACGCCGCGCGGGCGTCGGCCGCGCCGCTGAAGCGGTTCGAGTGCGACACCGCTCTGCGCACCCGCCCGCAAGCGGCCGACACGGCCGGCACCCAGGTGTGAGCGAAGAGCTCCCGGGGCGGGCGCCCGCACAGGGCCGGTGACCGTTCACGGACCCGGCGAGGCGGGGACGGGGGCCGGCCCGGGAACACGGGTGTGACACAGCCGGAACCCGCCCGGGACACCCCGCCGGAACCACGGCCGAAGACAGTGACGTCCTTGCTGGTGTGCAGCGCCTTGGCTCCGGCGGTCCGACCTCCGCCTCCCGAATCCGCGCCGTGGGACTCCTCCTGCTGGCGGCACACCTGTGTCTCGTCGGGTGGCTGGCGTTGCGCCCCCTGGCGGTGCCCTGGGTGACGCCCACGAATCTGCATCCGCTCGCCACGATCCGCTCCGACCTCGCGGACGGAGCGTGGACCGCGGTGCGCAACCTCGCCCCGGGACTGCTGCTGCTCGCCCCCTTCGGGGTACTGCTGCCCCTGGCCACCGGACGGCTGCACCGGGCGCTGCCGGGCACCGTGGCCCGCACCACCTTCGCCGGGGCGATGGTGTCGGTGGGGGTCACCCTGGTGCAGGCGGGGGTGCCGGGACACGTCGTCGACGTGGACACGGTGCTGCTGAACACCGCGGGGGTGGCCCTGGCCGCCGGGCTCGTCTTCCCGACGGTACGGCGCCGGCTGCGCTTCCGGGACGGGAGCTGGGACGCCGGCGGCGTCGGCAGCGGCGGCCCGGCGCACCACCCCGGCCGCACCGGCGGCGCCGGTCGTACCGACGGTGACCGCGTGCAGCGGAGCCGGCCGGGCGGCGAGGGCCGGGTACGACTGCGGGGCGAGGGCGGAGTACGGCTGCGGGAGGAAGCGTCTCAGGGATCCACCCCGAGGCGTACCAGGGTCGGAACAGCACCCTAGTGGGATGTTTCGTCCCGCTTTCCGCTCTACCGTCGAAGGCAGATGGACCTCGACGAAGGAGCAGCTCCCATGACCGCACTGGCCCGCCCCGAAGAAGGACGGATGATCGCCGGCGTGTGCGCCGCCCTCGCCCGGCGCTTCGGCACCACACCCGCCACGATGCGGGTGCTCTTCCTCGTCTCGTGCCTGCTGCCCGGACCGCAGTGCCTGCTCTACCTGGCGCTGTGGATCCTGTTGCCCAGCGAGGGCCGGCACCACCGGTCCGCGTGGTGAGGCATCCCGCCGGGCCCCGGACGAGACGCCCCGGGCGCCCGGCAGCCGGGCGCCCGGCCCGGACACGACACAGCGGCGGCGGGCTCCCCCGGGTGGGGGAGCCCGCCGCCGCTGTGTCGCGACGCCCGTGCGCGGACGGCGAGCCCGCCGCCTCAGCGCAGCACCGCACGCTCCGTCAGTGCGAACCGCCGACCGGCAGCGCCTGGCCGAGCGGCAGCCCGCCGATCATGCCGCCGCCGGGGGCCGAGCTCTTGGCGTCGCTGCTGCCCTCGCCCTTGCCGGCGGACTTGTGCGCGTTGTCGGCCACCGTCTCGGTCGCGTCCAGCGGCGTACCGGTCAGGGCGCCGGACAGCGCCTCCTGGGCCACGCCCACCGGCTGGGACAGCCCGCCCGGCAGGCCCTGGGTGGCCTCCTCCAGCGGGAGGGCGCCCAGCGTCTGGCCCGCGGTCTTGGTGACCGGGCCGAGCGCCTGACCGCCGGGGGTACCGCCGAGCGTGTCGGTGGGGGCGGCGGAGGCGGCGGAGGCGCCGGCCACGACGACGGCCGCACCCATCGCGGCGACGCCCAGGGTCTTCTTGGCTACCTGCTTCATCAGTGTCTACGTCCTCGGAGTGGGGGCTTCGTGCTGCGGCCCGGAAGGAGTGAGCAGCCCGTGAGGGGCTCGGACAGCCCGGCGAACGTAGCCAGGATCTCGAAGGAGTCGCAAACACCTCGGCAGTGCCGTAAGTCGCCCTCCCGCAGCCTGTGCCGACCGCCGCGACGAGGTGTTCCGCCGCCGCCCGCATCGCCCGCGGTGGCGGCGGAACCGCTGGTCACCAGGGGTCAGCGCGCAGCCGCGGGAAAGAGCCACTCGGACTTGAGCTCGGCGTATCCCGGCTTCACCACGTCGTTGATCATGGCGAGACGTTCATCGAAAGGAATGAACGCCGACTTCATGGCATTGACGGTGAACCACTGCATGTCGTCCAGCGTGTAGCGGAACGTCCCCACGAGCTGCGCGAATTCGTTGCTCATGCTCGTCCCGCTCATCAGCCGGTTGTCGGTGTTGACCGTCGCCCTGAAGTGCAGCCTGCGCAGCAGCCCGATCGGGTGCTCCGCGTAGGAGGACGCGGCCCCGGTCTGCAGGTTGGAGGTGGGGCACAGCTCCAACGGGATCCGCTTGTCCCGCACGTACGCCGCCAGCCGGCCCAGCTTGACGTCGCCGCCCTCGCCGACCTGGATGTCGTCGATCAACCGCACCCCGTGCCCGAGCCGGTCCGCGCCGCACCACTGGAGGGCCTGCCAGATGGACGGCAGCCCGAACGCCTCCCCCGCGTGGATGGTGAAGTGGTTGTTCTCCCGCTTGAGGTACTCGAACGCGTCCAGGTGCCGGGTGGGCGGGTGGCCTGCCTCGGCACCCGCGATGTCGAAGCCGACGACCCCCAGGTCGCGGTACCGGTTGGCCAGCTCCGCGATCTCCAGCGCGCGGGCCGCGTGCCGCATCGCCGTCAGCAGCGCGCCCACCCGGATGCGGTGTCCGGCGGCACGGGCGCGGCGCTCCCCCTCGCGGAAGCCCTCGTCGACGGCCTCGACCACCTGCTCCAGGGTCAGTCCGCCGAGCAGGTGCTGCTCGGGGGCGTACCGGATCTCCGCGTAGACGACGCCGTCGGCCGCCAGGTCCTCCGCACACTCCGCCGCGACGCGGAAGAGCGCGTCGCGGGTCTGCATCACGCCGACCGTGTGCGAGAACGTCTCCAGATAGCGCTCCAGGGACCCCGAGTCGGCGGACTCGCGGAACCAGGTCTCCAGTTGTCCGGCGTCCGTGGCGGGCAGCGCGTCGTAGCCGTTCTCGCGGGCCAGTTCGACGACGGTCGCGGGCCGCAGCCCGCCGTCGAGGTGATCGTGCAGCAGGACCTTCGGCGCCCGGCGGATCTGCTCCGGGGTGGGGACGGTGCTCGTCGGACCGGCCCCCCGGGGAAAGGTGCTCTCGGATTCGCTTACCATCACGGCACTGTAGCGCCTACGCGCGTAGAACGCAGAGGGACCGCGCACTTTGCGCCGCGTCCGCGTCCCGGGACTCCGCTTTCCCCGTGGATTCGGTACTCCCTTGTGCCAACTCCCTTCCCTCCGCGCGGGAGCGTGCCATTGTTGCGCCATGGCTCAGCGAGCGTTGCCCGAGAGGGAAGCACGTCTGGGACGGCCCCACGGGGCCGTGCGGCAGGCGCCGCATGCCGTCGTACTCGTCCTGCCGGAACGGGCCCGTGGCCGCGTGTGGCGGGGCGCCGCAGCCGGGGCGGCCGCAGCCGGGACGCTGGCACGGCGGCTGGCGCGGGCCGACTCGCGGACGGACCCGCTGGTCGTCCACGTCGTGCGCTACCGCGCCCCCGACCGCGGGCGCGAGGCGGAGCGCCGCCGCCCCACCGGCTCCCCAGCCCTCCCGACCACCCCACCGGACCAGGACACACGGCCCGGCCCGCCCTCGGAGCCGACGGCCGCCACGGGTGCGGAACCGGCTGCCGAAGCGAGCGCCCTGAGCGCGGATGTGCGCCGGGAAGCGGACGGGACCGTCACGGACGCGGTCCTCCACGAGGCGGAGGAAGCCACCCGGGAGGCCGCGCGCACCGGCCACGGGGCGCCGGGCCCCCTCCGGGACGCGGGTGCCGGTGCGCACCCGTCCGACGGGCACCCCCAGGACGCGGAGGCGGACGCGGTTCCGGGCCGCGACGAGGCGGGGAGCGGTTGCGTGCGGGCCGGGGCACTCCCGGGTGGCCAGGAGGTGGAGGAGGTCGTCCGGGACGCGGAGTGGGCGGTGGAGGAAGTCGTCCGCCGGTACGGGGACGTGCCCGTCTGCCTGGTGGGCAGCGGCGTCGGTGGCCGGGCCGCCCTCCGGGCAGCCGGACACCCGGCGGTCGTCTCCGTCGTGGCGCTCGGCCCCGCCCTGGGCGGCGGGGACGGCGGGGACGGCAGGGCTGACAAGGACCGCATGGCTGACAGGGACGGCGGGGGCACAGCCGGGGACGAGGAACCGGTCCGGCACCTGCGGGACCGCCAGGTGCTGCTGGTGCACGGCACCAACGACACCCGGGCCGACCCGGAGCTCTCCTTCCGTTTCGCGGAGCGCGTCAAGAAGGTCAACGCGCAGGTGTGCCGGTTCGAGGTCCACGCCGACGGCCACGGGCTGCGCGAGTACGCCTCCGAAGTGGCCGCCCTGGCCCAGGACTTCGTACTCGGCACCCTGTGCGCCCGCGACCTGTGCCGTCCGCTGACGGACGCATTGGCGGCGCCGCCGCCGCTGGGGCTGCGGATGCCGCTGGCGAGCGGATTCGGGAAGACCCTGCGGTAGCGGCCGGTTGGCACCGGTTTCCGGATCAACCGCTGCGGGGCCCGTGAGGGCCGACGGCTGCGGGGTCCGTGGACTCGGCGCCGTCCTGGCCGGGAGGCCGCGCACGAAGCGTGGCCTCCCCGGGCGGCCGGTGCGGACGGTGTCGGCGCGGGCGGCGGCCTCGTCGGGCAGCGAGGTGGCATGCAGGTCACCTCGACGCGGGCGCCGGGGGCGTGGAGCGGACCGGCTGTCCCGCACGCGCGCCGCGCCGAGGGGCGGGGCCTATGCGCGTACCGCCGTGTGCACCGTTGTCGCCGTCAGGAAGAAGACGTCGGGGCGGCGCAGGACGCCGTCGGGGGAGGTGTCGTCCAGCAGGGTGTCGAGGGTGGCCAGGTCCTCGGCGTCGAGGCTGTCGGCGAGGTGGGTGCGGGAGCGTTCGAGGCGGCCGCGTACGTGGGCGCGGGCCACCGGGTCGAGCGGAGCGGTGTGCTCGATGAGGAAGGTGCGGCTGCCGGTGGGGGCCAGTCCGGCGGCGACCAGCAGGGCCGGCCAGTCCTCCACCGCGCGGGTGTGGCCGGGCAGTTCCTCGCGCATGGCGGTGAACCAGTCCTCCTCCACGGCGTCCAGCCGCGCCTGGAGGCCGGGGCGGCCCAGCCCGATGTCGCGGGGCAGGAAGCGGGCGGGCAGCCCGCGTTCGCGGACGGCCAGCACACCGCCGGGGCGCAGCGCGCCCGCGAACGTCTCCAGCGCGGCACGCTGGTCGCCGAGGTGGTGGACGACGTTGCTGGTCCAGATCAGTTCGGCGGTGCCCAGCCCGGGCAGGTCGTCGGGGAGTTCGGCGGTGCGGGTGGTGATCCGCGAGGCCAGCCCCTCCCGTTCGGCGCGGGCCCGTGCGCGTGCCAGCAGCCCGGGGGCGCTGTCCACGGCCACCGTCTCCGCACCGGGGAACGCGTGGGCGAGGGCCGTGGTGCTGACGCCGGGACCGCTGCCCAGGTCGAGGACACGGGTCACCTGGCGGGTGCCGGTCAGGTCGTGCAGCCAGGCGGCGGCCTCCTCCAGGAACGGCACGCTCAGTTCGGCCTCGCGTTCGAGATGCTCGGCGAGGGCCTCCCAGTCGGGCTCGGTACCGGTGAGGCCGTGGCCGTGGGCGTGGCCGCCACCGTGCTGGTGGCCGTGGCCGTGCTGGTGGCCGGGGGTGTGAGCGGATGTCATGGCTGCTCCTGCGGTGCGGAGTGGACGACGTGGGCGGGCTCGGTACGCAGCAGGCGGCCTCTGCGGCCGAGCAGGAACCTCTTGAAGGCGGCGACGGGCAGGGTGTCGGGCCGCCCCGCCGACCAGGCCAGCCCGATCTCGCGGACGGCCCGCGGCGCGGTCACCGTCAGCTCCCGTACGCCGGGCCGCGGGAAGACGGGCGGCGGCAGCAGCGCGACGCCGAGCCCGGCGGCGACCAGCCCGCGGATGGTCTCGGCCTCCTCCCCCTCGAAGGCGATCCGCGGGGTGAACCCGGCCTCGGCACAGAGCGTGTCGAGGATGCGCCGCATGCCGTATCCGGCCTCCAGGGTGACGAAGGACTCGCCCGCGGCCTCCGCGAGCCGGACCCGCTTGCGCCCGGCGAGGCGGTGGTCGTCGGGGACGACCAGCCGCAGCCGCTGCTCGTCGAGGCGGCGGGCGACCAGGTCGGGCGCGTCCGGGACGGGCGAGGTCAGGCACAGGTCGAGCTCTCCGGCGCGGAGCCGGTCGAGCATGGCGTCACCGTAGTTCTGCACCAGCGTGAAGCGGACGCGCGGGTGGTCGGCGCGGAAGGCGCGCAGCAGTTCGGGGACGGTCTCCCAGCCGAGGGTGTGCAGGAAGCCGAAGGCGACCTTGCCGGTGGCGGGGTCGGCGTCGGCCCGCACGGCCTCGGCGGCCTGTTCGACGGCGGTCAGGGCCCGCTCGGCGGACGCCAGGAAGGTGTGGCCCGCCGGAGTGAGGGAGACGGTACGGCCGTGCCGGGCGAACAGGGTCACCCCCAGGTCCTCCTCCAGGCGGGCCAGCGACCGGCTGAGGGAGGACTGCGGGATGCCGAGCTCCTGCGCGGCGCGGGTGACGTGTTCGTGCCGGGCGACCGCCGCGAACTGGGCGAGCCGCGGGGTGAGCACGTACGCCGGGGAGGCCGCTGCGGGGTGCGCCGCGGCGTCGCGGGGCGCCACGCCGCCGCCTCGCGACGGTGTGACGGAGGTGTCATTGCTGTTGCGTGACGGTGACACGCCGGGCCCCTAGCTGCGGTGATGCGTACAGGGATCGATTCTCGCACTTTCATGCATTGGACGGATGAAAGACGGGCTCGTACGTTCGAGCCATGCCTGCTCTCGATACCGGGGCGTCCACCGGCCCGGTGGACGCCTCTTCGCACTCCGCCGACACCCCCGCCGGAACCGCAGCCGCCGCAGACACGACCGCGGCAGCCGCCGCACGGACCACGGCCTCCTCGGACGCGACGAAGCTGAGCCCCGGTGATCCCGGGCACGGGCGGATGAGGCTGGCGCTGTTCGCAGCCGGTCTGTCGACGTTCGCCCTGCTCTACTCCACCCAGGCCCTCCTTCCGGAGATCTCCCGCTCCCTGCACGCCGCACCCGCGCAGGCGAGCTGGACCGTCTCCGGCGCGACCATCGGGCTGGCCGTCGCGGTCCTGCCGCTCGCGGCCCTCTCCGAGCGCTTCGGGCGCCGCCGCATGCTGACCGTCTCGATGGCGGTGGCCGTCGCCCTGGCACTCCTCGTCCCGTTCGCCCCCAGCCTGCCCGTGCTGATCGCCCTGCGGACGTTGCAGGGCGCGGCGGTCGCCGGGGTGCCCGCCTCGGCGATGGCGTTCCTCTCCGACGAGGTGCGCGGCAAGCACCTGGTGGGCGCCGTCGGACTGTTCGTGGCGGGCAACAGCGTGGGCGGCATGAGCGGGCGCATCCTCACCGGCTGGGTGACCGAGGCGTGGGGCTGGCGGGCCGGGCTGGGCGCCGTGGCCCTCACCTCGCTGCTGTGCGCCGTCGCCTTCCGACTGCTGGTGCCGCAGGCCCGGCACTTCAACCCCGTCCCGCTGCACCCCCGGCGGGTCGTCGCCACGGTCCGCTCCCACCTGGGCAACCCGCTGCTGCTGCGGCTGTACGCGATCGGGCTGCTGTTCATGGTGGTCTTCGGCGCCGTCTACACCGTGATCGGGTACCGGCTGGTGGCCGAACCCTTCGGCCTCTCGCAGGGCCTGGTGGGCTCCGTCTTCGTCATCTACCTGGTGGGTACGGCCGCTTCGGCCACCGCGGGGCGGCTCAACGCCCGGCTCGGCCGGCGCGGCACCCTGTACCTGGGCATCGGTACCGCCTCCGTGGGGCTGCTGGTGAGCCTCGCGGACAGCCTCGTCGCCGTCGTCGCCGGGCTCGTCCTCGTCACCGCGGGCTTCTTCGCGGGGCACGCCGTCGCCTCCGGCTCGGTGAGCAGCACCGCGGCACACGGGCCCGCCCAGGCCTCCGCCCTGTACCAGATGGCCTACTACGTGGGCAGTTCGGTGGGCGGTGCGCTGGGTGCCGCCGCGTTCGCCGCGGGCGGCTGGACGGCGACCGTCGCCCTGGCCCTGGGCGCCATGGTGCTCGCGGGAGGGATCACCCTGTACGCGACCCGGCGCGCGGCGATGGTCCCGGAACGGGCCTGAAGCGGGGCGCGCAGCCGCAGTGCAACCGGCCCGAAGCGGCGGGGCCGAGTTGTGAAGGTGCCCTCTGACTGCCCCTCTCGTTGTGCTCCCGGACGTGTGCGTGCGATCGGGAGCTGGTTTCGATGGGACAGATCGGCAGCGGAGAAGGGCTGCCGCTGACGGCGGCGCAGACGGGCATGTGGATCGCGCAGCAGCTCGAACCGGACAGCCCGTGCTTCCGGGCCGCGGAGGCGGTCGAGATCCAAGGGGCCGTCGACACGGAGCTGTTGGAGCGGGCGCTGCGGCGTACCGTCGCCGAGACGGAGGCTCTGCGTGTCTCCTTCGTCACGCGCGCCGGTGGCGGAGGGTCGGCACCCGGCGAGGACGAGGGGCCCACGCCCGGCGAGGCGGAAGCCGACCGGGCGAGCCGGGGCGCCGCGCCGAGCCGCACGACAGCAACGGCGGGCGGGACCGGGGGCGCTGGGGACGCCGGGAACCCCCGAGGCGTCGGGGGTGTCGGAGACACCGGGGAGTGCGTCCGGCAGATCGTCGAGCCGTGCGAGGACTGGCCGCTGCCGCTGGTCGACCTGCGCGAGGAGCCCGACCCGGACGCCGCCGCGCACGCCTGGATGTGGGCCGACCTCTCACAGCCGGTGGATTTGCACCGCTCCCGGGTCTTCACGTTCGCGGTGCTGCGTACGGCCGACGACCGGTACCTGCTCTACCTGGCCATCCACCACATCGCCATGGACGGCTACGCCATGTCGCTGTTCCTGCCGCGGCTCGCCCGCATCTACACCGCACTGGAGAGCGGAACCCCCGTCCCCGAGTCGGAACTCGGCCCCCTGGCCGACGCCGTGGACGACGAGGCGGCGTACCACCGCTCGGAGCGGGTCGTACGGGACCGGGCCTACTGGACCGAACAGCTCACCGCCTGGGGCTCCCCCGGCCGCACCCCGCGGCACTGGCGGGGACCGGCCCGCTCGTTCGTGCGGGAGACCGGATACCTGGAGCCCGAGGCCGCGGTGGGCCTGCGCGCACTCGCCCGCGGGGCCCGCACGGGCTTGGCGACGGCGGCGATGGCGGCGCTCGCCCTGTACGTGCACCGGCTCGGCGACGACGCCGGATGCGACAAGGGGGCGGAGGGCGCAGGGGAGACAGGGCCGTCGGGCGGCGGCGCGGACGGCTCCGGGGGCGACGTCGTCCTCGACGTGACCGTCACCGGGCGCGGCGGGGCGACCCGCGACGTGCCGTGCATGCTCGCGAACGTCCTCCCCCTGCGGGTGCCCGCCCCCGCGCGGGGCACCGTCGACGAACTGCTGCGGCGCACGGCCACCGGCGCCAAGGAACTGGTGCGGCACCAGCGGTACCCGTTCTGGTACCTGCTGCGGGACGTGGGGGCCGCGCGGGCGGCCGGCGGCGACGGCAGGTCCGACTGGGGCATCAACGTCATGACCCACGACCCCAAGATCACTTTCGGCCGTCACCCCGCCGTCCTCCACAACCTGTCCAACGGCCCCGTCACCGGCATGGCCGTCAACGTCTACGACCGGCCCAGCGACGGCTCCCTGCGCATCGACTTCCAGGCCGACCCGGCGGCGTACCCGGCCGAGCAGGTCGCCGCCCACCTCCGCCGCTTCCTCACCCTGCTGCGCTCGCTCGCCACCTGCCCGGGCACGCAGCGCGTGGCGGAGCTCGACCTGGTGACCGAGGCCGAGCGCAGGCAGGTGCTCGCCTGGGGACGTGGGCCCGCACTGGCGGTGCCCGACACCCCGTTGCACGCCGCGTTCGAGCAGCGGGTACGGGAGGAACCCGGCGCCGTCGCCGTGGTGTGCGGTCCCCTCGCCGAGGCGACCGTGCTCACCCGCGGCGCACTGAACGCGCGGGCCAACCGCCTCGCACACCTGCTGCTGGAACGCGGCGCGGGCCCCGGCACCACGATCGCCCTGGCGCTGCCGCGCAGCGAGGCGTACGCCGTCGCCCTCCTTGCCGTCCTCAAGACCGGCGCCGCCTGCCTGCCACTGGAGAGCGGACACCCCGCCGAACGCACCCGGATGATGCTGGCGGACGCCGCACCGCTGTGCGTGCTGGCCGACCGGGCCACGACCGGCGCCCTCTCGACGGCCCCGCCGGGCGGCCCCCCTGCGGTGGACGGCGTCCCGTTCCTCCTGACCGACACCACCGAGACCGACCACGCCCTCGCCGCGCAGCCCGCCGACGACCCCGCCCCGCGCGAACTGCCGCGGCCCGCACGGCCCGACGACGCCGCATACCTGGCCTTCACCTCGGGCAGCACCGGCCGCCCCAAGGGCGTCGTCGTCGAGCACCGGCAGCTCGCCAACCTCTTCCACGACCACCTCGCCGCCCTCATCGCCCCCGCGGCTGCCCGGCGCAGCCCGGCAGGGGCCGCCAGGCTGCGGGCGGGCCTGACGGCCTCGTTCTCGTTCGACACCTCGTGGGAAGGCTGGCTGTTCCTGGCGGCCGGCCACGAGGTGCACCTGGTCGAGGACGGGGTGCGGCACGATCCGGCCGCGCTCGTCGAACGCATCGCGCAATGGAACCTCGACTTCCTCGACGTCACCCCCTCCTACCTGCGGCAACTGCTCGACGCCGGGCTGTTCGCCGGCGAGGGCCCGCACCCGGGCACCCTCATGGTCGGCGGGGAGGCGCTGGACGCGGCCCTGTGGCAGCGGCTGCGCAACCTGCCGCACACCACCGTCCTCAACTACTACGGTCCGACCGAGTGCACCGTCGACGCCGTCTGGTGCCGCCTCGACGCGCAGGGTGACCGGCCCGTCATCGGGCGGCCGCAGCACAACGTCCACGCATACGTTCTCGACCGCTGCGGGCGGCTCGTCCCGCCCGGCGTACGCGGTGAACTCCACCTGGGCGGCGCCCAGGTGGCCCGCGGCTACCTGGGCGCCGACGCGGACACCCTCACGGCCCAGCGGTTCGTCCCCGACCCCTTCGACGAGGGCCGGCCCGGTGGGGCCGACGCGCCTGGTGCGCCTGGTGCGCCCGTCGCGCGGATGTACCGCACCGGTGACCTGGTGCGGTGGACCGAGGACGGCGTACTGGAGTACCTGGGCCGTACGGACGCCCAGATCAAGGTGCGCGGCGTACGGATCGAGCCGGGCGAGGTGGAGGCCGTACTGGCCCGCCACCCGCGTGTGGCCCACGTCGTGGTGGCGGCCCAGCGCACGGGCTCGCCGGAGGGGCCCCTCCGGCTCGCGGCACACATCGTCCCCGCGCCGCGGCCACCCGGCGACGCCACCCGCCACCACCCGGCCGGTCACCGCCCGACGGGCCCCGGCACCACCGGCAACGGCACGATGACCGGAAACGGCCGGACAGGCACCGCAGGCCCGGGCGGGGCCACCCCGCCCGGAAACGACCAGCTCGGGGCCACCTCGCCCGGAAACGACCAGCTCGGGGCCACCTCGCCCGGGAGCGGTCAGCCCGGGAGCAACCAGCCCGGCGCCACCCCGACCGGAAGCGGTCAGCTCAGGAGCAGCCAGCTCGACGCCACCCCGACCGGAAGCGGTCAGCCGGGGAGCGGCCAGCCCGAAGCGACCCCAACCGGAGGCGACCGGCTCGGGAGCGACCAGCCCGAAGCGACCCCAACCGGAGGCGACCGGCTCGGGAGCGGCCAGCCCGGAGCGGCCCCAACCGGGAGCGGCCAGCTCGGGAGCGACCAGCCCGCGAGCGACCAGCCCGACACCGCCCCAACCGGAAACGGCCAGCCCGGAAGCGACCACCCCGACGCCGCCCCGACCGGAGGCGGTCGGCTCGGGGTTGCCCCGTCCCAAAGCAACCGGCTCAGGGCCGCCCCAGCCGAAAGCAGCCAGCTCCCGGCCGCCCCAGCCGGAAGCAACCGACTCGGCGCCGCTCCGGCCGAGAGCAGCCAACCCGGGGCCGCCTCAACCGGGGGCGGCCCCGCCGAGAGCGGGCCTATCGGGAGCGGCCCTGCCGGCAGCGGGCCTGCCGGAAGCGACCGGAACGGATCTGGGGCGACCGGGACCGGCGATCCGACCGGGACCGGCGGCCTCAACGGCGCCCAGCCGACCGGGACAGCCCCGCCGGAGGCCGGCCCGGCCACGACCGGCCCGGCCACGATCAGCCGGGCCACGACCGACCCGTCCCCAACCGGCTCGACCGGAACCCACTCCACCGGCGTCGGGGTCGGCGGCCCGATCGACGAGGTGGAGCTCGACGACACGGAGTTGCGGCCCGCCGCCTTGCGCTCGTGGGCGGCCCGCCGTCTGCCCACCGCCATGGTGCCCGCGGTGTACGTCACTCACGACGCACTGCCGCTCACCCCGCAGGGCAAACTGGACCGCGCCGCCCTGCCGACCCCGGCCGAGGTGGCCGTCCCCGCTCAGGACGCCCCGGCACGCCGGGCACGCACTCCGCGGGAACGCGCCCTGTGTGCCCTCTTCGCCACGGTGCTCGGCGTACCCGAGGTCGGCCTGGACGACGACTTCTTCGCCCTCGGCGGCCACTCCATGACCGCCACCCGGCTGCTGACCCGCATCCGCGCCGACCTCGGTGCCGACGTGTCCCTGGGAGCGCTCTACCACGCCCCGACCGTCGCCCAGTTGGTGAAGCTGCTCGACACGGCGACCGGGTCGGCCCCCGCCGCGGACGACGCCTACGCCATGCTGCTGCCGCTGCGCGCGGCCGGTGACGACCTGCCGCTGTTCTGCGTCCACCCGGCGGGCGGCCTCGGCTGGTGCTACGCCACACTCCCCCCGCATCTGCCGCCGACGGTTCCCGTCCACGCCCTCCAGGCCCAGGGGCTCCGCACGGCGGACGGCCCCCTGGCGACGACGTTCACGGAACTCGTCGCCGCGTACGTCGTCCAGATCCGCGCCGTACAAGAACACGGGCCCTACCGGCTGTTGGGCTGGTCCCTGGGCGGCGCCCTCGCCCACGCGATCGCCGCCCATCTCCAGGCGGAGGGCGAGGAGATCGAGCTGCTGGCCCTGCTGGACGCCGCACCGGTCGATCCGACGGTCCGCGTGAACCCGGCCGCGCACCCGCAACTGGTCCGGCGCCTGGTGGCCGAGGCCCTCGGCTCCGGCCCGGCCGACGACGCCCAACTGGCCGCGGTCACCCGCATGCTGACCCACTACGCCGCCCTGCTGCCGACCTGTACCGCCCCCGCCCCCTGCACGGGCCCGGCCCTCTACGTCCGTGCCACCCGCACCGACCCGGCCCACGCCCCCACTCCCCCACCCACCCCGGAGTCCTGGCGCCCCCTTGTCACCGGTCCCCTCACCGTCCACGACCTCCCCTACACCCACGCCACCCTGGGCACCCCCCACGCCATGGCGGACCTGGGCCGCCTCCTGGGGCCGTACCTGACCGGGCGCTGAGCCATCGCCGACGGCCCTGCCCGCCGGCGGGCCGAAACCCGCGCCTGCCGTCGGCAGCCGACGTGCGAGATTGCGTTCGGTGACGGTGATGAGGTGGGATCGCGCTCGCACGCATGCAGGCGCGATCCCGTGCTGGACGAGAGCGGAATTTGTGATCGGGCAGCCGAGCGTGACTCACCTTCACCTCAAGAGCGATGGCGACAGGTCATTAGCGATGGCGACAGGTCATTTCAGGAACCTGAGAAGCCGCCACCAATCATGAACAGGGGTCCAACGACGAAAATCGATCCAACCGCTCGAAGGTTTCCCGGACGGGCTGAACTTGAGGTGGGGAGATTGTTTGAGAAAACTCGAAGGCGCTCTCCGTGAAACCTGTGAAATCGGTGATGAACAGCACCCCCAGGACCAAGAACGGGAGGCCCCAGCAGCCCAACAGCATGACTGGCCTTCCTGTCAGCTTCCGGTTCCCTCCCGCTCTGGTCTCAATCCTGATGAAGCGACCAGTATGCCGATCCCGTCTACCCCAAGCGCAGGTGTGCGGTCCCGCTGGCGGGGCCCCAGGAATGCATCGACGTTTGCAATTCCCCCGTCGCTGCGTCGTGCAGAAAGGAGACCAGACCCACTACCGCAGTCGAAGCGCCCTCTGTGGACCTCCCGTCGCTGACGACGATGGCCCATCACCCGGACTCGGATACGTTACGGGGCCACGCGAGCAGAGCCTCGGCTGCCTGTCCAGCAAGCAGGCGGCCTTTCGGAGTTCGAGAACTCATGCATCGCCTCCGCCTCCAACTGGCGGGGCAGACCTCCGGGCGCAACCCCTCACCTTGTCGTGCGTTCGGGGTGCGCGGGTCGAGAATGTGGGCCCGTCCTCGGTGCCGTGACAGAAGCACTACCTCGGGCAACGGTGGACGCGCCCACCCCGCCCCGCACCCGAACGCCGGGGTCCTGTTGTCATCCGATGCGGTCCAGGATCAGGGGGGTCGGTTCGTACGGGGCGGACTCGGCCACCTCGAAGGCGCCTTCGAGGGCCTTCTCCGCGTAGGGGAACGTCTCCGGGGTGTCCGTGTGCAGGGTGAGCAGCGGCGCCCCCGCCGTGACGTGCTCGCCCGCGCGGGCGTGGAGTTCGACGCCCGCGCCCGCCTGGACGGGGTCCTCCTTGCGGGCTCGGCCCGCGCCCAGGCGCCAGGCGGTGAGGCCGACGGCGTAGGCGTCCAGGCGGGTCAGCACGCCCGAGTGCGGGGCGGTCACGACGTGTTGCTCCCTGGCACGGGGCAGGGTGGCGTCCGGGTCGCCGCCCTGGGCGGCGACCATGCGGCGCCAGACATCCATCGCGGAGCCGTCGGCCAGGGCCTTGGCGGGATCGGCGTCGGACAGGCCCGCCGCGTCGAGCATCTCCCTCGCCAGGGCGAGGGTCAGTTCGACCACGTCCGCCGGGCCGCCGCCCGCCAGGACCTCCACCGACTCGCGGACCTCCAGCGCGTTGCCCGCCGTCCGGCCGAGGGGGGTGTTCATGTCGGTGAGCAGGGCGACGGTGCGCACCCCGTGGTCGTGGCCCAGTTCCACCATGGTGGCGGCCAGTTCGCGGGCGTCGTCCACGTTCTTCATGAACGCGCCGGAGCCCGCCTTGACGTCCAGGACCAACGCACCCGTCCCCTCCGCGATCTTCTTGGACATGATCGAGGAGGCGATCAGGGGCAGGGACTCCACCGTGGCCGTGACGTCCCGCAGCGCGTAGAGGCGTTTGTCCGCCGGGGCCAGGCCGTCGCCCGCGGCGCAGATGACGGAGCCGACGTCGCGCAGGACGTCCATCATCTCCGGGTTGGACAGCGACGCCCGCCAGCCGGGGATCGACTCCAGCTTGTCCAGGGTGCCGCCGGTGTGGCCGAGGCCGCGGCCCGAGAGCTGGGGGACGGCTGCGCCGCATGCGGCGACGAGGGGCGCGAGGGGGAGGGTGATCTTGTCGCCGACGCCGCCGGTGGAGTGCTTGTCGGCGGTGGGCCGGGGCAGGACGGAGAAGTCCATGCGCTCGCCGGAGGCGATCATGGCGGCGGTCCAGCGGGAGATCTCCGCGCGGGTCATGCCGTTGAGGTAGACGGCCATGGCGAGGGCCGACATCTGCTCGTCGGCGACGGCGCCGCGGGTGTAGGCGTCGACGACCCAGTCGATCTGCTCGCCGGTCAGCTCCTGGCGGTCCCGCTTGGCGCGGATGACGGAGATGGCGTCCATGGGCGTACTCCCTGATTCCTTCCGGGGGTGCCGGTGGGCTCCCGTTGGTGCTCGGCAGGTGTGCTCGGCGAGCCCGCTGCGGGCCTTGCCGGCGGGCCCTTGTCCGGGGCCCTTGTCGGCGGGCCCCTGCGCGGTGCCCCCTCAGCGGGGCAGGCCGCGGGCCAGGTCGGCCGGTCCGAACGCGTCCGTGAGGAGTTCGGACAGGGGGCGTACCCCGGAGGGCGCCTCCACCAGCAGGGTGCCGCCGCCGTGCTCCCACAGCAGTTGGCGGCAGCGGCCGCAGGGGGCGACGACCGTGCCGTCGCCGCCGACGCAGGTGAAGGCTGCCAGCCGCCCGCCGCCGGACGCGATCAGGTCGCTCACCAGCCCGCACTCGGCGCACAGGCCGACCCCGTAGGCGGCGTTCTCCACGTTGCACCCGGTGACGGTGCGGCCGTCGTCCACCAAGGCCGCGGCGCCGACGGGGAAGCCGGAGTAGGGGGCGTAGGCCCGGGCCATGGCGGCCCGGGCGGCTTCCCGCAGGGTGTGCCAGTCGACAGGTGCGTCGGTGGGTGCGTCCGTCACGCTCACGTTCCCTCGCCTCGTCGGTACGGTTTGCCGACCGCGCGTGGGGCGCGGAGCCGTTGGGCCGCGAGGGAGAGCACCAGCAGGGTGGTGACGTACGGCGTCATCTCGACGAACTCCAGCGCCACGGTGTCGGTCAGCGCGTACCACAGCACGAGCAGCACGGCGATAACGAGGGCGACGGCTGCCTGGATACGGGCGCCGCGTGCGCCCCGCAGCCCGGCGCGGAACTTCCACACCGCGAGGCCGACGAGCAGCACGGCCATCAGGAGCAGCATGGCGTGCACGGTGGTGCCGCCGCCGACGACGCGCAGGGCGTCCATGAAGCCGAACAGCCCGGCGCCCATGGCGACACCGCCGGGGCGCCAGTTGCCGAAGATCATGGTGGCGAGGCCGATGTAGCCGCGGCCGCCGGTCTGGTTCTCCTGGTAGAAGTGCACGCCGATGGCGAGGAAGGCGCCGCCGAGCCCGGCGAGCGCGCCGGAGACGAGCAGCGCGGCGTACTTGTAGGTGTAGACGTTGACGCCGAGGGACTCGGCGGCGACGGGGTTCTCACCGCAGGAGCGCAGCCGCAGCCCGAAGGGGGACCGCCACAGGACGAAGAAGCTGCCGACGAACAGGAGGACGGTCAGCACCGTCACCCAGGAGACGTCGCTGACCACGGCGCGCAGGATGCCGGCGAGGTCGGAGACGAGGAACCAGTGGTGCTTCTCGATGCTGCCGAGTCCGTGGGCGAGTCCGGGGACGGTGAAGCTCGGCATGTTGTCCATGGGCGGCGACTGCTTGTCGTTGCCGCCTGCCTGGGCCGCGTCGCTGCCGTCGACGCCGAACCACAGCTTGGCGAGGTAGCGGACGACGCCGAGGGCGAGGATGTTGATGGCGACGCCGGAGACGATGTGGTCGACGCCGAAGGTGACGGTGGCCAGCGCGTGCAGCAGGCCGCCCAGGGCACCGCCGACGATCCCGGCGAGGACGGCGGCCCAGGGTCCGTGCTGCCAGCCGATCCAGCCCGCGCCGAAGGTGCCGAGCATCATCATGCCTTCGAGGCCGATGTTGATGACGCCGGCGCGTTCGGCCCACAGCCCGCCCAGTCCGGCCAGGCCGATGGGGACGGCGGCGGCGATCGCGGTGGAGAACTGGCCGCTGTTGGAGAGCTGTTCGTCACCGGTGACGGTCCGCACGAGGGAGAGCAGCAGCAGGCCGCCGGCGATGAGCAGGAGCACGACGGGGTAGGACAGCTTCCGCCGGCCGCCCGCCGACGACTGCGCGGCCGGCGCGTTCTTCGGCGCGGCGGGCGTGGACGGTGTGGAGGTGGTGCTCATGCGGTGGCCCCCGCCTTCTGCTCGGTCTCGTCCTGCCCGGCGGTGCCCGCGCCCGCCCGGGCGCTCAGTTCGGCTCCGACCTCACGCTGCTGGCGGCGCAGCACGACGCGGCGGACGATCTCGTACGCGATGACGACGCACAGCACGATGATCCCCTGCATCACGCCGACGATCTCCTGCTTGTAGCCCTCGAACTCCAGCTGGATGCCGGTGCGCTCCAAGAAGCCCCACAGCAGGGCGGCCAGGCCCATGCCGATGGGATGGTTGCGGCCGAGCAGGGCGATGGCGATGCCGGTGAAGCCGACGCCGGTGGGGAAGTCGGTGCCGTAGTTGAAGGACTTGTTCAGCAGCGTCGGCATACCGACCAGACCGGCGACGGCGCCGGAGAGCAGCATGCTGGTGACGACCATGCGGCGCACGCTCACCCCGCTGGCGCTCGCCGCCGACTCGCTGCGTCCCACGGCACGCAGGTCGAAGCCGAAGCGGGTGCGGCCCAGTACGAACCAGTAGGCCAGACCGATGACGGCGGCGATGACGACGGTGCCGTAGACCGGGTCCGGCGAGGTGGGGATGAGGAAGAAGTGGCTGGAGCCGGGGAGGTTCGGGGTGTGGAAGAGGTTGCCGTCCTTGACGGCGAGCTTGTCCTCGGAGAGGAAGTAGCCGATCAGCGAGCCCGCGATGGAGTTCAGCATGATCGTCGTGATGACCTCGCTGACCCCGCGGGTCGTCTTCAGGAAGCCCGCGATGCCCGCCCAGACCGCGCCGACGGCCATCGCGACGACGATGATCAACGGTATCTGGACGATGCCGGGCAGGGTGAGGGCTCCGCCGACGACGGCGGCGAAGAAGGCCGCCACCCGGTACTGGCCGTCCACACCGATGTTGAAGAGGTTCATGCGGAAGCCGATGGCCACGGCAGCCGCCGACAGGTAGTAGGGGATGGCCTTGTTGATGATCCAGACCTGGCTGTCGCTCTTGGAGCCGAAGTCGATCATCACGTAGAAGGCGTGGAAGGGGTCCTCACCGGTCGCCGCGATGACGGCGGAGGAGAGGACGAATGCCGCGACGAGCGCGAGCGCGGGCGCCGCCAGCGCCTGGAGCACCGCTCCCGCGCCGAACTTCTCCTTCAGGCGGCTCACTTGGCGCCCCCGTTCGTGTCGTCGTTCCCACGGGCGTCCGCCGGGTCCTGGCGCTCCTGGCCGTCCTGCTGGTGCTCCAGGTGGCCGCTGGCCGCGCCCGTCATGGCCGAGCCGAGCTCCTCCGGGGTGACGTGCGCCGGGTCCGCGTCGGCGACCAGACGGCCCCGGTACATCACCCGCAGCGTGTCGGAGAGCCCGATCAGCTCGTCAAGGTCGGCGGAGATCAGCAGCACGGCCAGCCCTTCCCGGCGGGCCGCGCGTATCTGGTCCCAGATCTGGGCCTGCGCGCCCACGTCCACCCCGCGGGTGGGGTGCGCGGCGATCAGCAGCTTGGGCCGGTGGCTCATCTCGCGGCCGACGATGAACTTCTGCTGGTTGCCGCCCGACAGGCTGGCCGCGGTGACCTCGATGCCGGGAGTCCGCACGTCGTACTCGGCCACGATGCGCTCGCTGTCGGCCCGCGCCTCCCCCAGCGCGAGCAGCTTCGGAGCGCCCGGAACACCGAAGAGAGGGCCGCCGGTGTTCGGCTTCTCCGTGACGTGCCCCAGGATGCGGTTCTCCCACAGCGGTGCGTCCAGCAGCAGCCCGTGCCGGTGCCGGTCCTCGGGGATGTACCCGATGCCGCTCTCCCGCCGTACGCGGGTGGGGGCGTGCGAGAGGTCCTCCCCGTCGAGGGTCAGTGTGCCGCCGTCCGGGTCGCTCATCCCCATGACGGCCTCGACCAGTTCGGCCTGCCCGTTGCCCTCGACCCCCGCGACGCCGAGGACCTCGCCCTTGTGGATGGTGAAGGAGACCCCGTCCAGCACGGCACGCTCGACCCCGTCGGAGTCGACGGCCGTCAGGTGCAGCCCGTCCACGCGCAGCATCGGGGTGTCGGTGACGGTCGACTCGCGGGTCTCGGCGGACGGCAGCTCGCTGCCGACCATCAGCTCCGCCAACTGCCGGGGGCTGGTCTCCTGCGGCCGTACGGACGCCACGGTGGTGCCGCGCCGGATGACGGTGATCGCGTCGGCGACCGAGAGCACCTCCCCCAGCTTGTGGGAGATGAACACCACGGTCAGACCCTCGGACTTGAGCTCGCGCAGGTTGTCGAAGAGGGCGTCGACCTCCTGCGGGACCAGCACGGCCGTCGGCTCGTCCAGGATGAGGATGCGGGCGCCGCGGTAGAGGGCCTTGAGGATCTCCACCCGCTGCCGGTCGGCCACGCCCAGATCCTCGACGAGGGCGTCGGGGCGGATCCCCAGCTGGTAGGCGTCCGACAGCTCCTTGATCTTCCGGCGGGCCCGGGAGCCGATACCGTGCAGCTTCTCCGCACCCAGCACCGTGTTCTCCAGCACGGTGAGGTTGTCGGCCAGCATGAAGTGCTGGTGCACCATGCCGATGCCGCGCGCGATGGCGTCCGCGGGGCTGTGCAGGGTGACGTCGTCCTCGCCGTCGATGGCGATGGTGCCCTCGTCCGGCCGCTGCATGCCGTAGAGGATCTTCATGAGGGTCGACTTGCCCGCGCCGTTCTCCCCCACGAGCGCGTGCACGGTGCCGCGCTCCACCGTGATGTCGATGTCGCGGTTGGCGACCACGCCGGGGAACCGCTTGGTGATGCCGCGCAGTTCGACCGCGCTCCCGTCCGGTGCGGGCCCCGGGCCCGCACCGGACGGCGCGCTGCTGCTGCCGCTGGACTCGCTGGACACTTGACTGACGTGCTCCCTGGTTGAGCTCGAAAGGCGGGCGCGAAGGGCACAGTCCCTCCGCGCAGAGGCGCACACACGATGCGGACATCGCACGCACACCACGTGCGGACATCAGGCGCACACGGAGTGCGGAAGAGGAGACGGACAGCGGCGGCCCCGCACGCCACGCCGCGCAGCACACTGCGCGGGGGCACCCGGGGCCGCCTGCGGAACGTCACGGCCGGGCGGGAACCTTCACCTTGCCCGAGACGATGTCCTTCTTGGACTTGTCGATGTCGCCCATGACGTCGTCGATGAAGCCGCCCGAGGTCGCGACGGAGACGCCGTCCTCCTTCAGCGAGAAGGTCTGGTTCCCCTTCAGCGGCTTGTCGTTCTTCACGCTCTTGATCAGCTCGTAGACCGCGACGTCGACGTTCTTGACGGAGGAGGTCAGGATCGCGTCCTTGTACTTCCCCAGGCCCTTCTGGCGGTACTGGTCGGAGTCGACCCCGATGGCCCAGGCGCCCTTCTTCTTGCTGATCTGCTCGATGGACCCGGCACCGGACTGGCCGGCGGCGGTGTAGATCACGTCGTTGCCGCGGGCGAGCATGCCCTTGGCCATGTTCTTGGCGCGGTCCGGGGCGTTGAAGCCCTCGTCGGACTCCTTGTAGAGGTAGTCGACCTCCACCTTGATCTTGGGGTCGGTGTCCTTGACGCCCTTGACGTAACCGGCCTCGAACTTCTGGATGAGCGCGTTGTCCACGCCGCCGATGAAGGAGACCTTCTTGGACTTGGTCTTCTTGGCCGCCGCCACGCCCACCAGGTAGGACGACTCGTTCTCCGCGAACGTCATGCCGACCACGTTCTTGGCGTGGGACTGCTCGTCGACCACGCCGAACGTCGTGTCCGGGAAGTCCTTGGCCACCTTGTTGACGGACTTGCCGTAGTTGAAGCCGACGCCGATGACCGGGTTGTAGCCCGCCTTGGCGAGAGAGGTGAGACGCTGCTCGCGGGTCTCCTCCGTCTCGTTGTTGCCGGCGGTCATCTCCTTCGTCTTGACGCCGAGCTTCTTCTCGGCCCTGTCGGTCCCCCGGGCCGCCGCCTCGTTGAACGAGTGGTCGTCCCGGCCCCCGACGTCGAACGCGAGCCCGACACCCTTGTTCTTCTTGCCGCTCGACTCCGTAGAGCTCTCACCGCACGCGGTGGCCGTCAGTGCGAGAGTCGCGGTGGCGGCGACCGCGGCAGCCAGTTTTGTTACCCGACGCAACGGAGTCCCCTTTGTGGTCGTGGAAGCACCGGTTCCGGCACCGAAGTTGGGTTCCGGTCCTTGAGACGGGCACACATTAACGCGCGTAGATTTCCAGCAGAAGAAGCCGGGAACCAGCTGTTATCGGATCGTCGCGAACGGGCCCCCTCCCCCGGGCGGAGGAGAGGGCCTTCGCCCCCGCAACGACACCGGCCCCCGAAGCAGCTTCCGGTCGGACACGGCGGCGGCGGGAGCGGTGCAGCGTGGGCCGGGAACAGTCGGCCGGCGGTCGGGGACGGGGATCAGGAACGGTGCAGCAGAGCTGCGGCCGTGAACAGCTCGACACCCGTGGTGATCGCGGACTCGTCCACATCGAAGTCCCCCTGGTGCAGATCGCGGCTGCGCCGCTCACCCACAGGCCGCACACCGAGCCGGGCCATGGCGCCGGGCACGTGCTCCAGATACCAGGAGAAGTCCTCACCGCCGAGGCTCTGCTCCGTGCCCTCGACACAGGAGGCACCCGCGCGGGCCGTCATCGCCTCCCGCAACAGCGCCGTCGCCGAAGGCTCGTTGACGACCGGCGGCACTCCCCGCACATACGTCAGCTCGCACTTGGCACGGTGCATCGTCGCCAGCTCGTCGATCGCCGCATGCACCAGGTCGGGGGCCTCCCGCCAGGTCGGCAGATCCAGGCAGCGCAAGGTACCGGCCAGCTCGGCGCGCTGCGGAATGACGTTGGGCGCGTGCCCGGACTCGATACGGCCCCAGGTCAACGCCATCCCGGACCGCGCGTCCACCCGTCGCGCCAACAGCGCCGGCACGTCGGTGACGAGCCTCGCGGCAGCGGTGACCAGGTCGGTCGTCAGATGGGGACGCGCAGTGTGACCGCCCGCGCCACTCAGCGCCACCTCCAACCGGTCGCAGGCCGAGGTGATCGGGCCGGCACGCAGCCCGATACGGCCCGCGTCCACGCGCGGATCGCAGTGCACCGCCAGGATCGCGCCGACCCCGTCCAGCACCCCGCAGTCCACGGCATCCGAAGCACCGCCCGGCAGCACCTCCTCGGCAGGCTGGAACAACAGCCGCACCGGACGCGGCAACGCCCCGGCGCGGGCCAGCTCCGCCAGCACCAGACCGGCACCGAGCACCACAGTGGTGTGGACGTCGTGCCCGCACGCGTGCGCCCGCCCGGGGACCGTCGAGCAGTACGGCACCTCCTTGGTGTCCGGGATGGGCAACGCGTCGATGTCACCCCGCAACGCGAGCAACGGCACGGCGCCCCCGCCCGGAGCCTCCCCCTCCATGGGAGCCTCCCCGTCCTTGCCCAGGCCGGGGTGGATGTCACAGATGAGGCCCGTACCCATGGCCAGCACCTTGGGGCGCAGCCCGGCACGCTCCAGCCGGGTCTTGATCGCGGTCGTCGTGCGGAACTCCTGGTTGCCCAGCTCTGGGTGCATGTGGAGGTCGCGACGGAAGGCGATGAGCTCGCGCCGGAGGGGGTCGGTCAGGCGGCCGGGCAGCTCGGGAAGTACGCCGGCGGCTCCGCGTGCGTCTACCTCCGGGGCTGCAGGGGACAGGAGTTCGTTCATGGTCGCAGGGTAGGCGCACCGAAGCCGCAACTGGAGAGAGATCCACAAAAGTTCAACCTCTCAGGGGAAGAAAATCTCGACCAGGCGGCGGTTATGTCGCTTTGGGGCTGGGTATGCCTGTTCGCTTGGTCTCGGACCGGCCCGACGAAGCACCCCGTCACGCAGGAGCCGGACGGTAGGCACGATCCGGTCAAGCACTCCGCTGCGGCTGCGGCACCACCGGGGGCAGCCGGTGGGCGCCTCGGGCTGTGCCCGTGACGCCGGACAGGAAGCCCTGGGCCCGGGGGGAGGCGGCGGTGGTGAGCCAGGCGGGGTCGATGTCGCAGACGGCGACGGTCACCGCCGTACCCGCCAGGGCCAGCGGGAGGGTGTGGACGACGGTGGAGGGGAAGCTGAGAATCGTACGGCCGACCGGGCCGCGCCGGGCGACCAGTTCGAGGGGCAGATCGGGACGCACGATCTCCAACCCGGTCGCAGCACTCACCCGCTGAAGCTTCTCGCTGCTCTCCCGGCGGTGCGCGAAGTAGCGGGTCGCACCGTGGGCGCGGGCCAGCGTGGCGACGGCCGTCACATAGCGCTCGGCGTCCACCACACCCGTCTCCACGAGAGAGGTGCCCACCAGGTCGGCGCCCTTCGTCAGGCGGGGCGGACCGAAACGGGCACGGGTCCAGGCGAACTCGTTGGCCGTCACCGTGACGTTCTCCGGCGGCTCCACCGGCATGGAGCTGAACACCTCCACCGGACGGGAACCGTCGGCACGCGGAGTCAGGCAACGGCGGGCGCGGCGCGACACCGGAGCGAACAGCAGCCCGCGCGCCCCGGCCCGCGCACCCTTGCGGTGCCAGCGGACGAAACGCTCACCGCGGGCCAGTTGAGCAACGAACTCCATGGTGGCGGTGCCGTCGTCGACGACGGTGACACGGCGCCCCGCACGCACCGGCGTCAGAGCCAGCAACAGCTGGACATACCGCGAGAACGGATCCCCGATGACCAGAGCACGGGCCCGGCGCACCCGCCGGGCGAGGGCGAGCAGCGTGGCCAACGCCCCCAACCCGCCGTCGCGGGCCTCCTGCCAGCGCACCGCGATGCCCTCGTCCCGGGCCAGCTCGGCCATGCGGCGCAACTGCCCACGGGTCATCGGGTCGGTCGGCGGCAGAACGACCAGGGTCAACGGGCCGACCGCCGCCGGCGCGGGATGATTGTGCGCCCATTCGAGGACGTTGAGGAGCTGGACGGGGCTCTCGACGAAAGCCAGAGCCCCGCCCGCGCACCCGGAAACGGCACCGAGGGTGGCTCCTCCCCCGGCACCGCTCACGGACTCGTCCGCTGGTGCTCCGCGAACGGAGCCGCTACGGGACATCGACGCACACGCTCCGTTCCCCCGGCAGGCCGTCTCGGGCGCCGTCAGACAGTGACCGGCTCGCGGTCCCCGGCCACCACGGCCCCCTCGGCGGCCTCCGCGACCACGCCCTTGACGCGACGCAGCTTGCGCATGGGGGCCAGCTCGCTGTCGTACACCCTCTTCACACCGTCACCGAGGGACTCCTCGATGGTGCGGATGTCCCGCACCAGGCGGGAAAGTCCCTGCGGCTCCACCGAGGCGGCCTGGTCGGAACCCCACATGGCGCGGTCGAGCGTGATGTGCCGCTCGACGAAGACCGCGCCCAGAGCGATAGCCGCCAGCGTCGTCTGCAGCCCCGTCTCGTGGCCGCTGTACCCGATCGGGACGTTGGGGAACTCCTCGTGCAGCGTGTGGATCATGCGCAGGTTCAGCTCCTCCGCCTTCGCCGGGTAGGTGGAGGTGGCGTGACACAGCACGATGTTCTCGCTGCCCAACACCTCCACGGCGTGCCGGATCTGCCTGGGCGTCGACATGCCCGTGGAGAGGACGACGGTCCGGCCGGTGGCCCGCAGGGCACGCAGCAGGTCGTCGTCGGTGAGGGAAGCCGATGCCACCTTGTGCGCGGGCACGTCGAACTTTTCCAGGAAGGCGACGGCCTCCTCGTCCCAGGGAGAGGCGAACCAGTCGATACCGCGCTCGGCACAGTGCTCACCTATCGCCCGGTAATCCTCCTCGCCGAACTCCACGCGGTGCCGGTAGTCGATGTAGGTCATCCGCCCCCACGGAGTGTCCCGTTCCAGATCCCACTGATCGCGGGGGGTGCAGATCTCCGGAGTGCGCTTCTGGAACTTCACCGCGTCGCACCCCGCCTCGGCGGCGGCGTCGATGAGGGCGAAAGCGTTGTCGAGGTCACCGTTGTGATTGATGCCGATCTCGCCCGTCACGTAGACGGGGTGGCCGGGGCCGACCGTCCTGGTACCGAGCGCACGGGTGCGGGGACGGGCGGCGGCGGAAGCGGCAGAGGGGGAAGCCGTGGTGGAGGTGTGCGGCTGGGCGTGGGAGGGGGTGCTCATGTTCACCATTTCCGGGAGTTTCCTTCTGGGATGAGGACAGAGGGGGTCGGTGGCAGGGGAGGGGGGCGGTGGGGTGACCGGCGGTAGGGTTCTGGCAGGTCAGGAGGCGGCGGGGGTGGGCGCCGGGTTCGGGCGGGTTTCCTTTATGGGTGGGCCCACAGGCGCGGCCACACCCCCACCCCCACCCAACTCCGCCCCCACCAGCCACCCCGCGATCTCGCGTACCGCGCCCGCACCGCCGCCCCGCGTGGTGACGGCGCGGGCGGCGGCCCGTACCGCGTCGTGGGCGTCGGCGACGGCGACGGGCCAGCCCGCGAGGGCGAAGCACGGCAGGTCGTTCGCGTCGTTCCCGGCGTAGAGCACACGCTCGGGAGCGATGCCCCGCTCCTCGCACCACTGTTTGAGGGCGAGGTCCTTGCGGTCGATGCCGTGCAGTACGGGGAGCCGCAGTTTGGCGGCGCGGGCGGCGACGACGGGGTTGGTCTCGGTGGAGAGGACGAGCACTTCCAGTCCGGCGCGGCGCAGGGCGGCGATGCCGAGCCCGTCCCCGCGGTGGACGGCGACGGTCTCCCTGCCCTCGGAGTCGACGTACACGCGATCGTCGGTCTGGGTGCCGTCGAAGTCGAGGACGACGGCGTCCACGTCGTCGCGGGTGGGCAGGGTGTCGGGCCCGTCGCGGTGTGCGTCCAGGAGGGGGGCGAGCGCGCGGGCGCGGTCGAGGTCGTGCGGGTCGTCGATCTCCAGGACGCGCGCGGGGTCGGTGCGTACGACGGCGGTCCGCCCGAAGAACCGGTGCCCGGCCTTCCGGAAGCCCGCGGCGTCCATGGCGTAGGCGGCGCCGGTCTCCAGGAGGTCCTCGGGCCGGTCCTGGCGGCGTGGGCGTACGGCGCGGTCGTGGTTGACGCCGTACGCGCTGTGCGGTTCCGCCTCGACGGCCGCGGCACCGTCGCGCCAGACGAATCCGTGGAAGGGCGCCACGCTCAGCGCACTGTCGGCACCGTCCTCGACGACGGCCGCGGCGACCCGCTCGATGTCGTCCCGCACCAGGAACGGGCTGGTGCACTGGACGAGCAGCACGGTGTGCGGGGGCGTACGGTGCCGCGCGGTCCACGCGTCCATGGCGTGCAGGACGGCGGCCTCGCTGCTGGCCAGGTCTCCGGCGATCTCCGCGGGCCGTTCGACGACCTGGGCCCCTGCCGAGCGGGCGGCCTCGGCGATGGCGGGGTCGTCGGTGGAGACGACGACGTCGGTGACGTTGCGGGCGGCCAGGCACTCCCGGGCGGCGCGGGCGACGAGCGGGATCCCGGCGACGGGGGCCAGGTTCTTGGCGGTCACTCCCTTGGATCCGCCTCGGGCGGGTATCACCGCGAGGACGACGGGGGTCGACGACATGGGGGCTCCAGGGTCGGGCGGGGACTGGGGCAGGAAGCCGTCTCCGGGTGACGGCGCGGGCGGCCGGGCGGGGGCGGCGGGACCGTCCGAGGAGCGCGGCCGGGGCCGCGTCCCGGCGTGCGGGCAGGACAGCGGGCGCGGCGTCATCGCTCACCCGCTCTCCGGTCGAGCGGCCTCATCGGTTCGCCCGCCTTCCGGGCGCGAGAGGTCACGGCAGTCGTCGGTGCGCCCGCCTTCCGGGCCGGCGGCGTCACAGCTCGCCCGCCTTCCGGATGAGGGGCGCGACGCGTTGCACCCCGTGCCGGTAGGCGCCGCGTGCCGCCTCTCTCACGGCGCGCCGCACCAGGCCGCGCCCGGCCGCACCGAGGGTGGCCGCCTCCGGGTGGTCCCCGGCGCCGTCGGCCGCGTCGTCCGCGCCGGTGAGGGGCCCGCCGAGTGGTGTGCCGTCGGGGGCGAGGCCGTAGCGGCGCAGGATGCCGGGCAGGTAACCGGGGGCGGTGCGTGGCGTGTAGAACGGCGCCGGGGGTGCGAGGCCGCGCTGTCGGGCGAGGCCGGTGAGTGCGGCGACGCGTCGGCGTGCGGGCGCGTACCTGTCGCCGCCGAGGATTCCTTGGCTGCGTGCCCACTGTTCGTCCACCCGGGGCAGCAGGCCGTCGTCGAGCTGGTCCCAGGAGGCGAGGCAGTGGGAGCCGGTGAAGTAGTGGTTGCCCAGGGCTTCGCGGATCCCGAGGTCGGTGAGGACGGCAGTGGGTACGGACCGGTGGAGGGATTCGAGCGCGGCGGTGGAGCTGACCGTCACGAGCATTCCGCCGGTGCGGCGCACCCGGTCCAGGAGCTCACCCATGTTGCCGTAGACGAGGCGGCAGTTGGGCGGCAGACCGCTCCTGGGGCCGTCGCCGCCGGGCACCTTGCGGGCGAGCTTCTGGTAGGGCAGTTCCTCGATGTGGGTGGTGTGTTCGCCGGGCCTGCTGCGCAGCTTGATCAGCACCTCGCGCTCGGGGTGCCGCCGGGCGTGGGTCACGGCCCGGCGCAGCAGGTAGGCGCGGTCGGCGTGTGAGGCCGGCACGGAGGGCTGTGCCGCGAAGACGACGGTGAACGGCCCGCACCCGCTGCCGCTGCTCCCCGCTGCGGGCGGCGCGGGGGCGACGGCGTCTCCGCGTCCGCCGGCACCACCCGGACCGGCGCGATCGGCGAGGAACGGCAGGGCGCATTCGACCACGCCGCTCGCGTCGGCGCCCACCCCCTCGTACACGGCGCGGAAGCGGTCGGCGTCGTAGGCCGAGTTGGCCAGGACGAGGTCGGCGCCGTGCCGGAGCAGCAATCCGTCGGTCAGCTTCTCGTAGACGACGCCGACGTATCCGGTGACGATCACGGGCCGTCGCACGCACGCGTCCCGGGTACCGATCCGTGCACTCCCGGACGTCTGGCTCTCCTCGCCGGTGACGCCGGTGCCACCGGTGACACCGGTGGCGCGGGTGGGGCCGGTGGCCGTGACCGCCTGGCGCAGCCCGTGGAGCATGGCCTGGACGGCGCCGCCGACGCAGGCGAGGACGAGGACGTCGTAGGCGCCGGGGGCGGTGGCGGCGCGCAGGAACTGGCGCGTGGTGACCTCGCGCAGGCTCTCGACGGTCACGCCGACCTCGGCGAGCTGGCGCGGTGTGGGGGTGGCGCGACCGCGCAGCAGCAGCCCGTCGAGGTGTGCGTCGGGCATCAGCCTGCGGGCGGTGAGGGCACCCCATTTCCACCGGGTGTCGGAATCCGCGAGCACGGCGACTGTCCGCCGCGACGGCGCTTTCACGGGATTCGAAGTTTCTCGCAAGGGCACGTCGCCGACGTTAGGAAGGGATGCGCCGGGGCGGCCCAACGCGAAGGCAACATACGGTTAACAGCGTGCCGCCGAACGGCCGACGAGGCTGCGCCCAGGCCCCGTTCACCGTCCCGCCACGCGCCGTTCACCCGGTGGCCCGCCGCAGGTCACGACGGATGGCGCCGCAGGACCTACCGTCCGTCGGGTGGTCAAGCTCTCCGTCATCGTGCCGTTCTACAACGTGCAGTCATACGCCGCAGAAACGCTCCGGTCTCTCAGTGCGAACGCCCGCCGGGACTTCGAATTCATTCTCGTCGACGACGCCTCTGTGGACGAGACCCCGGCGATTCTGGAGCGCGCCGAAAAGGATCTCTCAAATGTCGCGCGGGTGGTCCGGGTGCGGCATTCCCGCAACGGCGGGCTGGCGACCGCGCGCAACACGGGTCTGGACCGGGCGAGCGGCGAGTTCGTCACGTTCCTGGACGGGGACGACTGGCTGGCCCCGGGTCACTGCACGCGGTTGGTGGCGTGCATCGAGCAGTTGGGCTGCGACTTCGTCCGCACCGACCACGTGCAGTGCACGGGCCGGGCCCGCACGCTGGCGCGGGTGCCGCACGGCCGGCGCGGGGTGGTGGACGATCCACGCGCGGCGATCCTGCCCGCCGGGCGCAGCACGTCCGTGGACTACGCCTACGCCTGGGCGGGTGTCTATCACCGACGGCTGCTGGATGCGGGGTTGCTGCACTTCACCGACGGACTGCGCACCGCAGAGGACCGGCCGTGGATCTGGCGGCTGCACCGCGAGGCGCGTTCGTTCGCGGCCGTCGGGCTGCTGGGGGTCTTCTACCGGCGGGGGGTGGCCTCGTCGCTCACGCAGATCGGTGACGTGCGGCAGCTCGACTTCATCCGCGCCTTCGACCAGGTGGTGGAGGAGACGGCGCGGGACCGCGACGCGGAGGTGCTGCTGCCCAAGGCGGTCCGCACCTACTGCGCGATCATCTCGCACCACCTGACCAGCGGCCGGTTCGAGCCGCAGGTGGCCCGCACGTTGCGGGCGCGGAGCGCGGCAGCCCTCAAGCGGCTGCCGGCCGACGTGCTGGACCAGGCCCTGGACTCGATGGATGCCGAGCGCGCCGCCCGGCTGCGGCGGCTCCGGCGGCGCCCCGGTCCGTCCGGGTCCGCCGCCCCGGGCGGGCGCCCGCGGACGGAGGCGGCTGCCTGATGCGTACGCAGATCTTCTTCGCCTCCACCCTCTACGGGGCCGCCACGCTCGCCGCCGCGCTGGACGCGGGCTGTTTCGAGGGCGCGGACCAGCGGCTGCTGCTGGTGAGCAACAACGCGGGGAACCCCGAGACGGCGCCGGCACTGGACGCCATGCCGGGGTTCGCACGGCTGCGTGACCGCTTCGACCGGGTGCTGTCGTGGAACGAGACGATCCGCCCCTTCCATCCCTCCGGGTGGTCGCCCCGGCCGGACGACGCCCCGCTGTGGGAGCGGTACCTGCGGTCGCTGTGGGGCCTGGGCGACGGGCCCGGCGACGACGTCGTCCTCGTGCTGGAGTCCCTCCAGGTCGAGCCGGCGCTCGCGGTGGCGCGGCTGTTCGCGGACGCGCCCGTCGACGTGTACGCGGACGGGCTGATGAGCTACGGGCCGACCCGCAACAAGCTGGACCCGCTGGTGGGCGGGCGGGTGCGCCGCCTTCTGCACCTGGACCTGGTGCCCTCGCTGGCCCCGCTGCTGCTGACCGAGTTCGGGGTGGCGGCCGAACTGGTGCCCACGGACGCCTTCCGGGCCGTCCTGGCCGACCTCTCCGGTGACGTGCCGCCGTCGGTGACCCGGGCGCCGCACGGCGGGGCGCTGCTGCTGGGCCAGTACCTGTCCGCGCTGGACATCCTCACCGGTGACGAGGAGGAGGAGCTCCACCTGCGCATGCTGCGCGGAGCGGCCGCACGCGGTCACGGGGAGGTCGTCTTCAAGCCGCATCCGCTGGCTCCGGCCCGTTACTCCCGCACGCTGGAGAAGGAGGCCGGTGAGCTGGGCGTCGGCCTGACCGTTCTGACCGCGCCCGTGCTGGCCGAGACGCTGTACGCGCGGATGCGCCCGGCGCTGGTGGTGGGCTGTTTCTCCACGGCCCTGCTGACCGCGTCGGCCTTCTACGGGCTGCCGGTCGCCCGTACGGGAACCCGCCAGCTGCTGGAGCGGGTGGCGCCGTACCAGAACAGCAACCGGATACCGGTGACGCTGGTGGACGCGCTGCTTCCGGACCTGGACGCGGCCACGGGCGCCGGGTTCCGGCCGGTGGCGGGTGCGGAGCTGTCGGGGCTGGTCCGTGCGGTCGGTTTCTGCATGCAGCCGCAGATCCTCCCCCACCTGCGTCCGGAGGCCGAGCGCTACCTCACCGAGCACCTGTCGCCGGCCACCCGCCGCTACTTCAAGCGTCGCCGCCTCACCGCGCTGGCGCTCCCGGGCGCGGTGCCCCGGCAGTTCGCGTTCGTGCCCCGCAGTCCGGCGGTCCGCAGGGTGGCGCGCCGTGCCCGTGCGCTCAAGCGGGCCACGC
This sequence comes from Streptomyces sp. CNT360, assembly GCF_000424785.1. NCBI lineage: Bacteria > Bacillati > Actinomycetota > Actinomycetes > Kitasatosporales > Streptomycetaceae > Streptomyces > Streptomyces sp. CNT360. The sequence goes on from NZ_AUKO01000001.1 coordinate 894,286, forward strand.
TGGGCTGAGGTCAGACGCCGGCGGGCGGCGGGCCGTCGGAGGGCAGGCGCAGCACCGTCGCCCGCAGGCCCGCGATCACGGCCTGGAGACCTTCTTCGAAGCGGGCGTCGTAGTCGGTGAACAGGTCGGCGCCGGCCTGCCCCGCGAGGGGGTGGTCGGCCATGCGGGCGGCACGTTCGGCGGGGTCGTAGCCGGGCGTGCGCTCGCCGGGGGCGGGCTGGACGGCCTGCTCCTCGATGACGAAGCCGAGGGTGTAGCTGAAGGCGACGACGTAGGCGCGGGCGGCGGCGTGCACGGTGAAGCCGGCGTCCGTCATGCGCTTCAGGTAGCGCTCCTGGCCCGCGCCGTGCTCGGTGGTGGTCAGCCGGGTTCCGCTGTAGACCTTCGCGCCGTCGCGGTAGCGAAGGAGTACCCGGCGCAGCAGCCGCAGGCTCTCGGCGAACCAGGCGTCCCAGCCGGCGGTGGCGGAGAGCTGGTCGGGGGCGGAGGCCAGATCGCGGGTCATGGCGGTGGCCATCTCGTCCAGCAGCGCCTGTTTGCTGTCGAAGTGCCAGTAGAGCGCGGGCGCCTGTACGTCCAGTTCCTTGGCGATCCGGCGCAGGCTGAGCCCTTCCAGGCCGGTCTCGTTGAGCAGCCGCAGCCCGGTGGCGGCGACCTGTGCGCGGTCCAGCCGCGGGGGTGCCGGCTTCTTCCGTGCCGGGCGGCGGCGCGGGGGGCGTGCCTCGGTCCCGGTCGTCCGCGAGGCGCCCTCCGGCCTCGTGGCCGGCTCCGTCCGCGGCGTCCTCTCCGGTTCCCTCTCGGGGGCGTTCTCGGCAGCCACGGTTGACATCTTAACGGCGTTAAGCAGATGCTTCCGCCATGACTGAATTTAACGGCGTTAAGGAAGCGGGACCTGCCGCGCCGCCCACCGGCGTCCTTGTTGTGGGCGCCGGGCCCACCGGCCTCACGCTCGCCTGCGAACTGCGCCGGCGGGGCATCGGCGTCCACGTCGTCGAGCGCGGCGAGGCCCTCTTCCCGGGCTCCCGCGGCAAAGGCATCCAGCCGCGCACCATGGAGGTCTTCGACGACCTGGGGATCGTCGACGCGGTACGGGAGGCGGGCGGCCCCTACCCGCGGATGCTGGTACGCCGGGACGGGCGGCCCCCGGTCGAATGGGACATGGTCGAACGCGCCGAACCCCGCCCCGACGCCCCCTACGCCGAGGTGTGGATGCTGCCCCAGTGGCGCACCCAGGAGCTGCTGTTGGACCGGCTGCGCCGACTGGGCGGAGACGTCGAGTTCGGCACGGCCCTGACCGGCCTGGAACAGGACGCCACCGGGGTGAGGGCTCACCTGGCGAGCGGGAAGGGGGCACGCACGGTGCGGGCCGCGTACGCGGTGGGGTGCGACGGGGGCCGCAGCACCGTGCGGGGCACGCTCGGCATCGGCATGACGGGCGAGACGGTGCAGCCCGAGCCCTCCGTGGTCGCGGACGTGCGCGTCACCGGACTCGACCGGGGCCACTGGCACGCCTGGTACGACGCGCAGCACGGACCCCTCGCCCTGTGCCCACTGGCGGGCACGGACACCTTCCAACTCGCCGCACAGCACGCCGGACTGGACGGCGGACCGGACGGCGACGGCGGGGCCGGCGGGCTCCTACGAACCCTCGGCCGGCTGCTCACCACCCGCACGGACCTGGCCGCCGACCAGCTCGAAGAGGTCGTCCACGCCTCGGAGTTCCGGGTCAACGCCGCACTGGCGGACCGCTTCCGCTCCGGCCGCGTCCTCCTCGCGGGCGACGCCGCCCACATCCACTCCCCCGCCGGCGGGCAGGGCCTCAACACCAGCGTGCAGGACGCCTACAACCTGGGCTGGAAGCTCGGCATGGTGCTGGCGGGGCAGGCCGGTACGGCACTGCTGGACTCCTACGAGGCGGAGCGCGCCCCGGTGGCCGCCCACATCCTCGGCCTCTCCACCCGCCTCCACGGGAGGGCCGCCCGCCGGGGTGCCGACACCAACCAACTCGGCCTCGCCTACCCCGACAGCCCGCTGACCCGCCGCCCGGCCACGCCTCACCCGGGCTCCCTCGCGCCGGGCGACCGTGCCCCCGACGCCCGTCTCACGGGGGCCGACGGCGCCCCGGCGCGGGTGTTCGACCTGTTGCGGGGCCCGCACTTCAGCCTCCTGGCCGTCGGCGAGGCCGCCCCTCCCCGGGGGCTCCCGCCCTACGTGCGGACCCACCCGGTCGCGGCCGCACCGCCCTACGACGCCGACGGCCTCCACCTGGTCCGCCCGGACGGCTACCTCGCGCTGGTCACCACGGACCCGCAGGAGGTGACCGCATACCTCTCGACCCTGACCGGCTGAGACGGCCCGCCCTCCCACGGGACCGCGCACGCCCGCACGAGCTGTCAACCGGCGGTTGACGTCACGCGACTGTCAACCTACGGTTGCCACATGGGGAACACAGTGAGCATGACGCAGCCCGTCCGCCTCGACGACCTGATCGAGGCCATCAAGAAGACCCATCCCGACGCCCTGGACCAGCTCAGCGGAGCGGTGGTCGCGGCCGACCACCTCGGCGAACTCGCCGACCACCTGATCGGCCACTTCGTGGACCAGGCCCGGCGCTCGGGAGCCTCCTGGACGGAGATCGGCGCGAGCATGGGCGTCACCCGGCAGGCGGCCCAGAAGCGCTTCGTGGCCAAGGACCCCGGCGAGCCGGCGGACCTGGACGCGCGCCAGGGGTTCAGCCGCTTCACCGCGCAGGCCCGCAACGTGGTCGTGGCCTCCCAGAACGAGGCCCGCACCGCGCGCAACGCCGAGATCGGCACCGCACACCTGGTGCTCGGTCTGCTGGCCGAACCGGACGCCCTCGCCGCGCAGACCCTCACCGCCCAGGGCGTCACCTTCGACGTCCTCCGGGAGGCGGCCACCGCCGCGCTGCCCCCGGCCGCGGACGGCGCGATGCCGGCGCTCGTACCGTTCGACGCCGGGGCCAAGAAGGCTCTCGAACTGACCTTCCGCCAGGCCGTGCGGCTGGGCCACGAGCACGTCGGCACCGAGCACCTGCTGCTGGCCCTCCTGGAGCACGAGGAGCTCCAGGAGGGAACCGGTCTGCTGCACGGACTGGGCGTCGACAGGTCCGCGGCCGGAAACGGGATCGCCGCACTCGCCGGCGCCCAGCAGGAGACGCCCCAGGACTGAAGGCGGGAGGGCGGAGCGGGGGCCGGTCAGGGCTTCGGCGTGTACGTGCCGAAGCACCACAGGTTGCCCTCCGGGTCCTTGGCGGCGTACTCCCGCGAGCCGTAGTCCATGTCGGTCACCGGCATCACGATCTCCGCCTCCGCGGCGGCCGCCCTGGCGTGGTGCGCGTCCGGGTCCGCGACCGGCACGTAGACCGCACACGGTCCCAGGCCGCCCATCACGCCGCTGTCACGGGAGGTACCGAGGAGGACCATCCCGTCCCCGAAGCGCAGCTCGGCGTGGGCGACGGTACCGTCCTCGGCCTCGTACACATGGACGGTCTCGAACCCGAACGCCTCCTGGAGGAAGTCGAGAGCGGCGCGGGGGTCGCGGTATTGCAGTACGGGATGCAGCGGCATGGAGTCCTCCTGGTGTCTCTCGCAGCTTGCCGCGGACGTGTACGTCTCCGATTTCGAGCGCTCCGGCAACGTACTGGTGGGCCCGCACGGCGGTGGAGTCCGGCGACACCGTCCGGTCCGAGGTCGTCATCAGCGTCCACCGCCGCCAGAACCGCGAAGAGGATTCTCTCGCAGGTGCCGTCGACGCGACGGCACCTTTCGATCAGCCGCGCGTGTGCCGTTGGGGGAACGGTCCGGGTGCGTCGGAAAGGTCGCGCCGGAGTGAGCTGGTGCGGTGCTTCCAAGCGATGGCCTCGCTCGTGCGGCGGTGGTCGGCCCACCGCCGCGCGGACCGGATCGGCCGGCATCAGCGGCTTGATCCGGTCCCGCATCGTGTCTGTGATCACTGATCGGACAGGCACATCCGATCAGTGATCAACCCATCGAGGAGACACGCTCCAGGTCTCTGGGCCGGGCCTGTTTCCGGGCATGTCGGGTTCACTTGGCGCTACCGCAGAATCCCCCGAAGCTCGGGTGCCGTTCCGTACGCTTGCTTCTGTCGCATCTCAAGCGTTGCCGGTGATGAAGTCGCTCAGCGCGGCAGCGACGGCGGCGGGCTGTTCATCGGGAATGAAGTGTCCCGCCTCCGGCACGACGACCCCGGTGGCGTCGTCGGCCCACGGCCTGAGGGAAGCCGCCATGTCGGGGATGGAGCCGTGACTGCCGGAGATTCCGAGAACCGGGATCGTCAGGCGCTGGCCTTTCAGTGCCAGGTGGTTCTTCCGTGCCGACTCGGCGGCGTCCCGGTAGTAGGCCAGGGACGCACGAAGGCCACCGGCGGCGGCCACGGGCGCCGCGTACTGCTCGATCTCGGCGTCGTCGAAGAGGTCGGGAGAGAAGGTCTTGGTGCGCAGGAACCAGCCCACGTACTCCCGTTCGCGGCCGGTGAGCAGTGTCTCGGGCAGGTCGGGCACGAGGTGGAAGGCGAAGTGCCAGGTCTTCCACGCCCGTTCGGGGTCGGTCGGAATGCTGTCGGGGAGTGTGATGCCAGGGATGCCGGCGTCGAGCAGTGCCAGACCACGCAACCGGCTTGGGTACTTCAGCGCGAGGGAGAAGGCGACCCATGCGCCGATGTCGTGGGCGACCAGCCAGTACGCCGAGTCTCCGAGCGCCTTGACCGCGGCATGGACGTGCGCGGCGACCGTGTGCGTGTCGTAACTGATGTCCGGGCGTTCGGAGTGGCCTTGCCCCGGCAGGTCGATCGCGATGACGTGGAATCGGTCGGCCAGGTGCGGCATCACCCTGCGCCATGCCCACCAGGTCTGCGGGAACCCGGCAAGCAGCACGAGGGCCGGACCGTCCGGTCGGCCTCCCTCGACCGTGTGCAGCCGGACGCCGTCGGCGTCGACCCAGCGGTGGGTGAAACCGGCCAGGTCGGGCAGTGGCACGTCGGGGACCGGGTTGCCCCGATCGTGGGGTGCGGTTGCAGGAGCCTTCATGCTTCTCCTTCACAAGTCAGCCGGTGGAGCCGTGCCGATGCGTCCGGCCATGTCCGTACCTGCACCCTAACGTATCTTGAAACGATCGGTTCAAGATGCGAAGCTGGTCACCGGCGAGAGGAAGGTGCGGCGTGGCAGGCAAGAAGCGCTTCGACATCGATACGGCGCTTGATGCCGCGATGATCCAGTTCTGGCGGGCCGGCTACGCACACACGGCAGTGGAGGACCTGTCCCGGGCCACCGGGCTCAACCGCAGTTCCATCTACTCCTCGCTGGGCGACAAGGACACGCTTTTCGTCCGCTGCCTGGATCGCTACAGCGCACGGTATGGAGACAAGTACGACGCCGCGTTGTCCTGCGCCGCCGAGGAGCCCCTCGCGGCCGTGCGGGCGTTCTTCGACGTCACCATGCAACGCATTGCGGACCCCGCTCTGCCCGACGGATGCCTGGTGGCCCAGACCGTCATGGCGACTCCCGTGCTGAGCGCGAGCGTCGCGGCGCGTGCGCGGGAGGCGGTCGGCTTCCAGCACACCCGGCTGCGCGCCGCACTGCAGGCCGGCCGCCTGCAGGACGAGGCGGCCGGTTCCTTCGCGACCCACCTCGCGGCCGTGAACCAGTCCCTCGCCGTCATGAGCAGAGCCGGAACGAGTGCGGAAGAGCTGCGCGCCGTTGTTGACGTCGCCCTCGACTCGCTCGAGCGGGCTCTCGGCACCGGCGCCTGAGATGCGCCCCCTGAGAACTCGACGGCGACCCGGTGCAGCGCGGAACGAGGACGAGGCGGAGAGGGCCCTGCCCGGAGAGGGAAGTTGCAAAGGGTAAGAGCATGCGGCCCCACGCGCCCGAAGAGCCTGCGGTCACCTCGGAGCGGGCGGAGCGCCGCGCACCTCCCTGCGTCGTCCACCAGGCATGCGTGGTGTGCGGCGGCTGCCGGTGAGCCCGGCACTCACGTCGTCGGTGATCAGCCGCGTCGTGGGATCGATCGTGCCGGAACAGCAGGAGCCGGCCGGGACGGCCCCCTGGTCCGATATTCCGTCCGGATACACTCACCAGCGCTGGTCGAAGGCCAGCAGGCCGGGGTGAGAGTCGGGGGTTCCTTGTCGGGCGGCCCCCCTGGACGTATGGCCGCGCTGCTCGAAGTGGCAACGCGTCGGGCAGTCCATGCACCGGTGGAGGACACCCGGCAACTCCTCCGAGCCGCCGCCTCCTGCCGCGCCGCGGCAAGACGGCCCTGTGCTGAGGATCAGCGGTCCCATCAAGCCCCCGCCGTCGCCAGGAACGGAGTCTGTACGGTTCATTGGAACGTACACGAATATCGGAGTCCGGTAGCGACGGCAGGCGCGGCGGGCATGACAGGGAAAGGTGCACACGCATGGGTGCCAGTGGCGTCATCGACGAAACCGAGGCGGGAGGGAACCCTGCGGAGTCGTCTGTTCCGTCGGACAGAATCGAGGGGGGCGTCTCCGGAGAGCGCTTGATCCTCTTCACCGACGCAGTGACCGCGATCTCCATCACCCTGCTGATCCTTCCGCTGGTGGACATCGTCCCGGAAGTCGCGACCGCTCACGAGGGCGCCAGCGAGGTGATCACCGGTCACCTCAGCCAGATCTGGAGCTTCCTGCTCAGCTTCGCGGTCATCGCGAACATCTGGCGTGAGCACCATCGGGCCTTCTCGTCGGTCACGATGCTGACCCGCTCCCTGACGGCATGGAACATGGGATGGTTGCTCTCCGTCGTCGTGCTGCCCCTCCCGACGGAGATGATCGGCGCCTTCGGCGGCCACGACCGGTTCGTGGGAGCTTTCTACTACTCGGTCCTCCTGGCCAGCATGGTGTGCCGACTGGCGATGCTGAGGATCCTGAAGACCACCCCGGGACTGGTCGAGGGGGACGGTGAACAGGACCGTCAAAGGATCGAGGACTTGTATACCGCGAGCTACCTCAACGTCCTCGCCGTGGCCATCGCACTGGTCATCGCGCTTGCCGTGCCCGTCCTGCAGTACTACAGCCTCCTGCTGCTGCTCGCCGTCCGGCCGGGGCTGGCGCATCTCCGCGCCCGGCGCACCGCCCGCTGACCACTGGAACGGCAAGCGCTCGGACAACCGCCTGCGCCCCCTGGAGACAGCCGCTGCACGACTCGGGGCTGCGGCGGCCACGAGGCGCCGGCTCCAGCGCACTCGACCGTCAGCCAGACGGTCACAGCACTGCCAGGAGCCGGCGTCCGCCGCGTCCCGGAGGAGTGGGAACGCCTCCGGCGCGGCGCTTTCGGCGGCACGGGGGCAGGGGAGCATCCGGCGCACTCGCGGAAGTCCCGGTCGGGGTGCGCCTGATCGCAGTAACCGCACGCCTCGGCGGTCTCCGCGGGCCCCGGTGCCCCGCGCACCGCCGTCCCCGCCCACCAGCCGCAGTGCCTTGCGGAAGCGCCGCACCCACCTGGAGAGCGCGGGCCCCACACCGACCTGCTCGGTGAAACGCGCGTCGCAGTGCACCACCTGATGCGCATAACGGCCCGGGGGCACCCCGAACAGGGCGTAGGCACCGGCAGGGGTCAGCCGGACCTCCATCCCGTGCTGGGTGCCCGCGTGTTCCGTGACCACCGGCCTGCCGAAGAAACCCGCGACGAAGCTCCCGTACGACGGGCCAGGACCGGCGCCCGGCGGAACGGCGCCCGGTGTGCCGGTGGCCGGTGCGACGGTCATCGGGTGGCCGAAGCTGAGGACCGGCGTGATCCCGCACCACGGCACCTCGGTCCGCCGCAGCGGGGCACCCCGCTCCTTCGGCAGCCCTGGAACGGGGCCGCCCGTGCATGGGCCGGGAGCAACCGGGGATGCCGCTCCCACAGCGGCCGGTCCGCACCGCAGGCCGCCTTCGCCGACCCGTCCACCCGCAGATCGGAGTCCATGCCCTCACCGTCGCAGACGGCACCGACACCGGTACCTCGGCTCGCGGCGCAGTCGCGGGTCACACCGCCGACGGCCACCGCTCGTACCAGCGCAGATCGGCCTCCAGTTGGGCGGCCAGCGACAAAAGCAGCGGCTCGCTGTTCGCCGGGCCGAGGAGTTGGGCGCCCAGCGGCAGCCGGCCGGGGCCGGTGACGCCGGCGGGCACGTTGACGCCGGGCCAGCCCAGGACGTTCCAGGGCCAGGCGTAGGGGCAGTGGGCGATCATCCGGCGGTCGGTGTCCCAGCCGGACAGCCCCGCCAGAGCGCCGATGCGGGGCGGCGGAGTGGCGGTGGTCGGCGTCAGGACGACGTCGTACCGGCTGAAGACGCGTCCCGCACGGCGGCGCAGCGGCCCCTCGGCGGCTCGCGCGGCGCGCAGCACCGGGCCGCCCAGCAGCCGCCCGGTGCGGGCCGCGCTCACCGTACGCGGATCGAGGAGCCCGGGGTCGGGCGCGCGCTGCGCCCAGGCGCGGACGCCCGCTGTCGCACGGGGGACGAACGTCAGCCCGACCGGGCCGTAGGAGGGATCGGCCTCCTCCACCTCGTGGCCGAGCGCGGCCAACCGCTCGGCCAGCCCGCGCACGGCCGACTCCACGCGCGCATCCAGCCGCTTGGGCGTGGCCGTGAACGCCCACCGGGTGGACAGCGCGATCCGCAGCCGGCCCGGGTCCCGGCCGACGGCCTCCCGCGCAGCGATGCGCGGCGGGCGGTGCAGGTCGCCCGGGTGGTTGCCGCTCGCGGCGTCCAGCAGCAGCGCGGCATCCTCGACGGTGCGCGCCAGCGGCCCGAAGACGGTGATGCCGTTGAACGACTCCGGGTCCGGCCAGGTGGAGATCCGGCCCCGCTGCGGTTTGACGCCGATCAGATGCGTCCAGGCCGCCGGGATACGGACCGAACCCGCCCCGTCCGAACCGAGCGCCGCCGGCACCAGCCCGGCCGCGACGGCCGCCGCCGCGCCCCCGGACGAGCCGCCCGGGGTGTGCTCCCGGTTCCACGGGTTGCGGGTCTCGCCGAAGGCGGGGCCCTCGGTGAACGGCCACTGCCCCAGCTCCGGACTGTTGGTCTTGCCCACGACGACCGCCCCGGCCGCCCGCAGCCGGCGCACCACCTCCGCGTCGGCCGTCTTGGGCGGGAAGTCCCCGGCGCAGCCGAACGCGGTGGGCTCCCCGCACACGTCGGTGTCGTCCTTGACGGCGAGCGGCACGCCCAGCAGGGGCCGCCGCTCGCCACGGCGCAGGGCCTCGTCCGCCGCCTCCGCCTCCGCCAGCGCCGCCTCGGTGCGCACTCTGCGGAACGCGTTCAGCGTGGGCTGTGTCGCCTCGATGGCGGCCAGTGCCTGCCCGGTCAGCTCCCGGGCGCTCACCTCGCCCTCCGCCAGTGCCGCCACGGCCGCGGCCGGGCCCGGCAGGCGCGCCGGGTGCGCCGCACCGCCGCCCGTGGACGGCTGCCCGGCGGGCCCGGTACCGGTACCGGTCGACATGAACACCTCTCACCCTGGACGCCGGCGCGCCCGTTCGTCGTCTCGCCCTGTTCGTCCGCACGGCTCGCGCCTACTGTCCCCGATCGGCGCCCCGTTCGAAACCCGCCGGTAACCGGCCGCCGGTCGCGCACCCGTCCCCCGGCGGCACGCGAGGCGACATGCGGCAGGTTCGCGGGCGACGCGCGCTGGGCAGGAATGGAGCCGTACATCCGTCGAACCGTCCGGGGGGGGATGGGGATGCGCAGGAGGAGAGCACCGGCTCACCGCCGACTCACCGCAGCCACCGCCGTGCTGCTGACCGCGGGCGCCCTCGCGGGCTGCCAGACCAAGGGCACCGGCGCGCAGGAACCGCTCATCCGGGTGTCCGAAGCGCCCCAACAGGCGCCCGTCGGGCACGCGTCGAAGCACTCCTCGGCGCCCGCCGCGCCGAGCACACCGGCCACCCGGGCCGGGCCCACCCAGCGACCGGGGCATGTGCGGCCCGCAGCCCCCGCCGCACAGACCGCCATTCGGATGGCGCCCGGCACCCGCGGCGACAACGTCCGCGAACTCCAGGCCAGACTCGCACAGTTGGGCCTCTTCCAGCGCAGTCCGACCGGGTACTACGGATCCGTGACCGCCGGTTCGGTCACCGCCTTCCAGAAGCAGCGCGGCATGGCCGCCACCGGCAAGGTCACCGATCCGGTGCTCACCGCGCTGCGTGCCCGCACCCACGAGCCGACCCGTACCGAGCTGTACCCGCCCACCACCCGCCCCCTGTCGAAACCGGATCCGCGGTGCACGACCGGGCGGGCGCTGTGCATCAGCAAGAGCAGCCGGACCGCGGCGTGGATGGTCGGGGGTACGGTGCGCACGGCCATGGACGTCCGCTTCGGATCGGCCTACACGCCGACCCGTGAGGGGCAGTTCAAGGTCGACTTCAAGAGCCGCCATCACGTCTCGACGCTCTACCACACCCCCATGCCGTACGCGATGTTCTTCAGCCGCGGCCAAGCCGTGCACTACTCCTCGGACTTCGCCGCCCGCGGTTACGCCGGCGCGTCCCACGGGTGCGTCAACGTCCGGGACAAGAAGAAGATCGCCAAGGTGTTCAACGAGATCCGCCCCGGCGACAAGGTGATCGTCTACAAGTGAGGAGCGCGGGCCGGGCAACTGCGCTCCCCGAAGGAACACCAGGGACCGCTGCCCGCAAGGAAGCCGACGAGTGAGGGCCGCGGGCGGGACCGGGGACTGCTCTCCCCGGGGGCAAACCCGGGACCCCCGGCCGGACGAGAAAGAGGCGAGGACGGGACCGGGGACTGCATTTCCCGGGGGCAACCCCCGGACCCCCGGCCGGACAGAAGAGGGGCGCGGGCGGGACCGGGGGAACGTGTCCCGCCCGCGCCATCGCGCGAACCCAGAGGTACGGGGGGAACCTCGGGCTTACCGCGCCGCCGATGACCAGTCGGCTCACTCCCTACAGCGCCGGGCCCCGCAAAAGTGTCACACCGTGTGTCAACGTGCGGATGTGGTACCTGTCACGCCGCCCGCGGCGCTGTCGGCGCCGCCTCCCGTGCCGGTGTCCGCCGGGAGCGGGGATGCACTCGCGCCGCCCGAGTCACCGGAGCCGCCGGTGTCCGAACCGCCCGTGTCGTCGCCGGGTACCTGCGGATGCCCGCCGCCGCCCGAGTGGTCGCCGCCACCGTCGTCACCGTCACCCGGCCCACCGCCGGGAGGGCCGCCTTGGCCGCCGCCGTCCCCCGGCTGACTGCTGCCGCCGGAGTCGCCGTACTGGGCGCAGAACTTGCGGACCACGGTGCGGCCGCCCGCCGCCCGCTCCAGCTTCCTGCGGTCGTCCGCCTTCAGCTTGTCGGCGGTGTAGGCCTTGCACAGGGCCATGGCGATGGCCTCCTTGCGGCCGTCGCCCTCCTGCGGATCCTTGCCGTACTTGTGGTCGCGCCGCTTGTCCTTGCGGCCGTGCTCGTCGTCCTTGCCGTGCTCGCCGTGCTTGCCGTGCTTGCCGTCACCGCCGGAGTCGGCCAGGTCCCTGGGGTCGCCTGGCTTCCCGGAGTCCGGCCGGTCGCCGCCGTCCCGTCTGCTGTCCCCGCCCTTGCGCTTGCCCGGGTCGTGCTCGTCGCCCGCGGAGTCGCGGCCCTCGGTGCCCCGGTCGCCGGGGCCGCGGGTCCCGGGGCCCACCCCGCTGGGAGCGGGCACCGGGGAGACGGTGGCGGTGGGGGAACCACCGCTGGAGAAGGGGGTGGGCAGGACTCCCGTACCGGCCGCGACCGCCACTCCGCCGAGGGCGCAGCCCGCGACGGCGACGGCGAATCCGGCCCGCAGGGGTCTGCCCGTCAACACGTACCGGGCACGCCCGCCTCTGCGTTCGGAGCCGCCCGGGCCGGGTCTCGGTCCCGACGCGTTCCCGGCAACTCCCGGAGCACCACCGCCCGTTGCCCGTACCGGCGCGCCGACCGCACCCGTACGCCTCAGCGAGAGGCGAGCCGCACGGAACGCTTCCAGCGCGGCGGCCTCTCCGGGCAACTCCCCTTCCTGCGCGGCGTACACCGGTTCGGATGCACCCCCGGCCCCTTCCCCAGCGGCCTCCGGGCCCCCGGCGGCAAAGGCCCGGTCCGGCGTCGCGGCTCCCGGGCCGGGCCCGGCAGGCGTCGCGGCTCCCGGGCCGGCGGGCGTGGACGGTGCGGAGCCGGTGGTGTTCTCCCCGGCGGACGCGTCGGATGCGGCAGAGGCGGAGCCTGGCGCCGCACCCGGCTGCGCGGATCCCCCGGTCGCCGGGCCGGTGCGGCCGGGCGGCGTGGCGTGGGCGGCGGCGAGTTCGTCGAGCGCGGAGGCCAGCCGGACGGCGGTGCGCCGGTCGGCGTCGCGCAGCCACCGGCCGCCCGCCGCCCGTACCGCGGCGCGGCGCGGTCCCGCAGGGCCGCCGCGCGGGCCGGAGCCGGAAGGCGTGCCGGTGCTGTCGCCGCCGCTGCGGCCGGTTCTCCCGGTGGCACGTTCGGGCCCGTCGCCTTCGTCGTCGGCCGTGCGGCCGGCCGCAGCGGAGCCGGGGGGTCCGTCGGGCCCGGTGGATGCCTGCGGGGAAGCGGAACCCGGGCGGGCGCCCTCGTCGGCCCGGGGGTCGACCGGGAGACCGCACAGCAACCGCTCCGCGATCTCTTCGTCCAGCCAGGTGTACCGGTCGTCCGCCATCACGTTTCCCTCAGCGTTCGTGTGGCTTTATGCGTCACACCACGCGTCATACCGCGCGCCCTGCCCTTCGCCGCTCCCCCGCCCGGCCTGGGCTTGGGGGTGCGGCCACCCGTCCCGCCGACGGGGTCCTCCACCGAGCTGCCGCCGGCGGTGCCCGCGGTGCCCTCGGGGGCGTGCTCGTCCAGGAGTTCGGCGAGCTTGCGCAGGCCCCGGTGTGCGGCGGTGCGTACCGCTCCGGAGCGTTTGCCGAGCACCTGTGCGGTGCTCTTGGCGTCGAGCCCGACCACGACGCGCAGCACCACGGCCTCGGCCTGGTCACGGGGGAGCTGCGATATGAGGGCCATGGTGCTGCTGGTGCCCAGGGCCTCCAGCGCCTCGTCGGCGGTGTCGGCGCCCGCCGGCAGGCCGGCCAGCTCGCTCTCGTCACCGCCGACGGCGGGCCTGCGGCCCCGCATCCGCAGGTGGTCGAGGGCCCGATTGCGGGCGATCCGGGCGGCCCAGCCGCGGAACCGGTCGGCGTCGCCGGCGAACCGGGGCAGGTCGCGGGCGATCTGCAACCACGCCTCGGAGGCGACGTCCTCGGCATCGGCTTCGGGCACGAGGGTGCGCACGTAGCCGAGCAGGCGCGGGTGGACACCGCGGTAGACGGTGCGGAAGGCGGTCTCGTCCCCCTCCTGCGCCGCGCGTACCGCAGCGGTCAGCTCCGCGTCGTCCCCCTGCACGCTCGTGTCTCGCCCCACTCCGCGAAGGTCCCAGTGCCGTGCGCCACCGCGCGGGTCCGCGTACCGCCACCTGCGTCTGTACGCGATCGGGCTGCCGGGTTCGGTCGTCCCGGCGCGGCGCGAGGAGCACGCTAAGGCCAAGTGTGCACGCTCGTCCATGCCGGAGGGAGGGGTGGGGGCGGCGGTGCGCGGTGCGTGAGGGCGTGGTCGCCCGCGGTCAGCGTGCCGAGTTCGGGGCGGTGCGCCACGGCCCCGACATGACGGCGTAACACATTGCGGGGCCACGACGCTGAGGGGAGTACGGGCAAGCCGCTGGCGTAGTGAGCCCGTATCCGACGGCGGCCGGGGTCTCTCCTGTGGGGGGTGGCGACCCCGGTCGTCTTCGTCGTACAGCGGTCTTCGACCTGTGACGTCAGGGCGTACTCCCCGCCTTCGCGACCAACCGCGTGACCAACGCGGCGAGCGCCTCATCCGCTCCCCTCCGGACCGATGCGCCGGACAGTACCGGCCGCCGGCTTGCGGGCCCCTTCGACCCGGCGCTTTTCCGTACTGGGCCACGGTGTATCCAGGCGAGCGGTACCTCACGTTCGCGGAGACCCGCACGGGGTTCTCCCCCGCGTCCAGGTCGTTGGTGGCCTTGCTGTGCCGCCAGTCGTGGAGACGGAACCTTCCGGGAAGGTGCAGCCGTTTCCTGGTGGTGCGCCACCGGGCGCCGGCCCGACCAGCCTCCTGCGGTCCTCCGGGCGTGATCCCGTCCTCGCGTAACCGTACGGGTGATGGGCGCCCCGGCGGAGGAGCGCGGCGGCGGCAGGGCCCTGCTGCTGGACACCGGGGCCTTCGACGGGTGGACGCGGCGATGACGGTGCACCCCGTTCCATGTGGCCGGCTTCCGCTCCTTGACGCTGGGCACCCTGGACGTCACGTTCACGGACCGCGCCGCGCAACCCCGGCCTCAACCCGCACGAGGGCCGGAACGCCGCGGACGCGCTCGCCGTGGCACAGGGCGCGCTCGGGCTGCTGCGCCGTCAACTCCCGCCCAGTGGCGGGCACACGGTGTCACCATCTCGGCCGGTGACGCGCCGAACGTCGTCTCCGAACACGCCACGGCGGAACACGGGATACGGGCGCTGCGGGCCGAGGACCTGCGGGAGCTGCGCGCCCGCGTCGAGGCGTGCTTCTGCGCCGGCGCCCTGGCCACCGGCTGCGAGGTCACCCCGGAGCGGCCCGAGCCCGACCGCCTCGACTTCCGCGGCGACCCCGGGCTGCCGGCCCTGTGGGAGGCCGGCTCCCGTGCGCTGGGCCGCCCCGAGCCCGTGACCCGCGAGCCCTTCGCCTGCACGGACATGGGCAACGTCTCCCACGCCGTACCCTCCCCGCACCCGGTCCTGACCCTGCTCGACGTCCCCCACGTTCTCGACACCAGCGCAGACACGGGCGCAGACAGCAGCGCAGACACCTGCGCACCGCACGAACCCGCCTTCGCCGAGGCGGCCGTGGGCCCGGCCGCCGAACGCGCCTGCTGGGCGGCGCCGTGGCGATGGCCTGGACGGTCGCCGACCTGGCACACGGCAGGACGGCACCCGGACGCACGACCCAAGAAGGTGCCGAGGGCAGGTGAGTTGACGCGACAGGTGGTACTCGGAAGGCTTCGTGTGAGGCATGCTGTTGGGGTTGATCGTCACAGCTGTCACGGGGGGAGTACGCCGTTCCATGTGGTCTCAACTGCTTCGCCTCAGCAGAAGGCGGCGTGCTCAGGATCCCGACGGGGGCGCGGACGGCGACGGGCAGCGGCCTTCGACGGGAATGCTGGCGGTGATCCTCACCCTGCTCTGCACCCTCCTGAGCCTGGCCTTCGTCCTCAGCGTCCAGGCCGCCCCCGGCTGGGACACGGGCTCGCTGGTCGTCGCCGTCGTCACCTGCCTGACCACGCTGCTCGTCGCCCTCAACGCGATCCGGGACTACGCGCTCTCCCAGTTCCTCCTCGCGACCGCCGTGGCACTCGCCGTCGCCGCCGGAGCAGGAGGGGCGCTGCACTTCGGCATGGACTCCCGGCCGGACGACGTCAACGTCGAGGCCCGGCTGCGAGGCGGCGACAGCATGGGTCCCGGCGACGAGGCGAAGGCCACCGTCCCCGTCCGCCCGACGAGCGGCGAACTGCGGCTGCGCTTCACCGTCACCAACGAGTCGTCCGGCACGCCCTGCCTGTCCATCAGCACCCTCGCCGTCAGCGACGGCTCCGACGTATACCTCGCCGAACTGGAGAAGACCACCGAAGTGACGGTCTCCGTCGACGAGTCGGACCCCGAGGTCTCCCTCACGCTCCGCCTGCAAGGAGCCGAAGGCCAGCCCCTCGCGGCCGGCTGCCGCGTCTCCCTGGAGCCGGAACGCGCCGTCTACGTCTGACGACGGCCCCGGCCCAGGCCGCAACCGAGCCGAGGGGACCAGCCCTGGCCCCGGTCCCCGCCCCAGCCCCGGCACCGCCCGAACCGCCCCTCCCCGTCCGGCCTCCCGGCCCGATGTCTTCTCTGCGCGAGCCCGCGCACCACTGGGCCGCCGGTCCGTACTCGGCGCGCCGCCCGCCTGCACCTCGGGCGGCGACGACGGCAAGGGCTCGCGGCCGGCCACCGGGAAAGCCGGCTCCACCGCGCAGCATGCCCCGTCGCTCGCCGACCAGAAGACGCTGCCCGTCGGGCTCAAGAAAGGTCAGCCGGGCTTCAGCACGAAGAACAACGACGTGTGCGAGGGCTTCGAGGCCGACCTCGCCGAAGAGCTGGCGGGGTAGGCGAAGTGCGCGGCCGACTACCGCGACATCCCCTCGCTGCGCCGCGAGGAGATATTGCGGGACCAGACCGCCGATCAGCCGCCGTACTTGCTTTGACGGGCCGCAGCGTCGAGCTTCGCCGGCATCGACTTGGTGGGCGTCGTTCTCACGGCGTCGGACCGCTTCGTGGTCCTGCGGCGCGGGCGTAGCGGGCGGCGAGGTCGGCGAACGCGGTGGCCAGCCGGGGTGGGTCGATGACCTCGATGTCGGCGTCGAAGCTGCCGAGGGCCGCGGCGAGCCCGGTCCAGGACCAGGAGCCGAGGGTGAGCCGGCAGCGGTGGGGGCCGAGTTCCTCGACGATTCCGTCCTGGGCGAAGGGCGCGACGTCGGCGGCCGGCAGGTGGAGAACGACCTGGCCCAGGCAGGGCCAGTCGGTGGCGGTGCCGTCGTTGCCGCGGAACCGGCTGGTGACGAAGGTGGAGACGTCGCCGCCGGGGAGCTCGCGAGGGGTGAAGCGCGGACCGGTGGGGGTGCGGGGGTGGATGCGGTCGACGCGGAAGATGCGCCAGTCCTCGCGGTCGAGATCCCAGGCCACGAGGTACCAGCGATGGTGCCGGGCGACCAGGTGGTGGGGGTGGACGCGGCGGGGGTCTGCGGCAGAGGCGCTCGGGCCCGACGCGTAGTCGAGGCGCAGTTCCTCGCGAGCGTGGATGACGCGGCTCAGGTCCGTCAGGAGTCGGGCGTCGACCTGCGGGGTGTCACCGGCCGCAGGCGGCGGGACGGCCGTGACGCGCAACAGGTCGATGCGGTGCCGCAGGCGGGGCGGCAGGACCTGGCCGAGTGTGGCCAGAGCGCGGGCGGCGTCCTCAGCGACTGCGGTGCCGGTGGCGGCGGTCCGGAGCGCGACGGCCAGGGCGACGGCCTGGCCGTCGTCGAACAGCATGGGGGGCATGCGTGTGCCCGCCTCCAGCCGGTAGCCGCCGGCCGGTCCTTTGACGGTGTCGATCGGGTAGCCGAGTTCGCGCAGCCGGTCGATGTCGCGGCGCACGGTGCGTGAGGTGATGCCGAGGCGCTCGGCGAGGTCGTCGCCGGACCAGTCACGGTGCGTCTGAAGCAGCGAGAGCAGCGCGAGCAGGCGGGAGGACGTCTTCTGCATGCCACCACCCTCCACCGAGTACAGGACACAACCTGTCCGCTACCCCTGCCAGGGTGGCACACGAGCCGCCCGGGGACGCATCGCGCCTGGTCGCGGCAGCCGCCGACGTGGACGGTCAGCGGCGTATCCGTCACCTCGAGGCAAGGAGCAGGTCATGTCCGTCACGACTACGACTCATCTGAACTTCCGGGGCGCCGCACGTGAGGCGCTCGGCTTCTACCAGTCCGTCTTCGGCGGGCGTACTGCCATGGTCACCTACAAGGACACCGGCGCCGTGCAGAACGAGAGCGAGGCGGACTGGGTGATGTGGGGTGAGGTGGTCGGCGCCGACGGCTTCCACGTCATGGCCTACGACGTGCCCTCGCAACTGCCCTGGAACCAGGGCGAGAACCCCTTCTTCGTCTCCGTACGCGGTGACGACGCCGAGGAGATCAGCACCTTGTGGGGCAGGCTCGTCGAGGGCTCGACCGTGGTGCGCCCGCTGGAGCCTGCGCAGTGGGCGCCGCTGTACGGCATGCTCACCGACCGGTTCGGCGTCACCTGGGTCCTGGACGTCGCTGCCCCGTACAACGGCTGATCCGGCCGGCCCGAGGCGCCTAACGCCGTCCGGAGGGCCTCACCGGCGCTCCGGACGGCGCAGGTACCAGGCGCGAAGTACGCAGCACGTAGAGAAGCGGAAGAAGGCGGGCCACCGTGCGGAGGAGGAAGCTGGGACGGACCGGCATCGACGTCAGTGCCTACTGCCTGGGCACCGTGATGTTCGGCAAGATGGGCAACCCTGATCACGACGGTTGCGTGCGGATGAGGCACCGTGCGCTCGGGGCGGGCATCGACGTCGTCGACACCGCTGATGTCTACGGCTGCAGCGAGACCGGGGTGATCGTCGGAAAGGCCCTCAAGGGGCGCCGCGACGAGGTCGTGGGGGCAACCAAGTTCAGCGGGCAGATGAGCGAGGGCCCCAGCGGCACCCACGACCGTACCGCCCGCGCCCTGGCCATGGACGGCGAAGACCGCGCCTGCCGACGCGCCCTGGACGCAGCCGAGCACGCCCTCAGCACCGCCACCACAACCCCACCCGCGTGGTGCTCATGGATGAGCCCCGCGGTTATGTGATCTGCCAAGTCGCCTCAACCCTGAGCGTCTCAGGAGGGAGCCCGCCCAGCAGACGGGTCCTGCCTCGAGGGGCACGGTCAGGTGATCGAACTGGGACACTGGATCGGTGATCCGCACCGACCCCCCGATTCGCTTCCGCTTCGGACTGACTCCCTTGAAAAGGCTCGGGCCGTGGGGCCGCGAACATCCCCCGCACTGGTTCGGGCTCACCGACGGCTGGTACTGCATCGACCTCGACGGCCATGAGGTGCTGCGCTACTCCGAGCGCACTGTCCAGGAACTGCGGAACGGCAACGACGGCGGGCAACCGCATCCGTATGTGGATTACTACGTCGTCCGCCTGTGGGAGGACATGATCGCACTCGTGTCCGAGGCGATGGAACCGGTGCCGCCGGACCTGGTGGATGTCGCGGCCGACCTCTCGCCGGACTGGACGTGGCTCGACACGCCGGAGGCTGAGGCCGCATTGACCTGGTACAGCGCGGGCTCCCTGTACACGAGCTATCTGCGAATCGCCCCGCACATCCGCTGCTTGCGCACCGTCGTCGGTGAGGACGACACCGTAACCGTCACCTGGGAGCATCAGGCTGACCCGGAAGGCGTGATCGAGTTCGTCGGCCCGCAGACGGGCCGGGTGACCATGCCGACGAGCGAGTTCCTCGCGGCGGTGGCTGAACTCGACCGGGCGCTGTTGGCCGCGATGGACCGACGCATCAACGAAATGGAGGAGTCCGGTCCTGCGTCTGGTGTCGAATCGGCCGTCGAGCAGTTGCGCCGTGAGCACCGGGACCGGGCGACCTGGCTGCAGCGTGCGCGGGACCGCGAGCCGGGTACTGACTGGGACGCCGTACGGATCGGTGTGCGCATGCTCCTGGTCCCCGAGACAGCGGCGCAGGACTGGGCGGGGTAGAGGGCCAGGCGCTCGAAGACTCATTCAACCCGGCCACAAGGCTGCTGAGACACAAATAGGGAGCAACATGACCGCCGGCCTCTCCGTGGACTCCGGCCGCTGTTTCAGCGTCCTCGAAGAGCCCGGACCCGCGCTCCACCAGATCACCCAGGGCGTAGCACTCCTGCCCGCCGCATCGGTGCCACCGGCTGCACCCAGCAGATCAGCAACCTCACGCCGCACTTCGAGCGCCACCGCGGAGTACAAGGCGTAAGGCACCTCCTCCACGCCGCTGGGGCAGCAGCCTCACCCCGCCCCTGCACTGGGCCGACGACGACCCTGTCGGGCAGCAGCTGCTCCGCCGGTACCTCGCCGCCTACGGGCCCGCCACCAGCTCGGACCTCCGCGCCTGGTGCGGCCTCGCGGGGCTGCCCGCCGCCGTCGAGGCAGCACGGGAAGAACTGCTCGCCTTCCGCGACGAACAGGGCCGCGAACTGCTCGACCTGCCCGACGCCCCCGCCCGGACCCCGGTACGCCGGCCCCGGCGCGGTTCCTCCCCGCCTCGGCAACGCGATCCTCGGCTACGCGACGGGAGCCGCATCATCGACGCCCCCACCTCGGCCTGTCCGTCGCGGGCCACCGCACCGTCCTCGTCGAAGGGCGCGTCACCGCCGCCCGGGCCGTGCTCACCGGCTGCGCATCAGCCCCCCTCCGGCGCCTCACCGCCGCGGAGCAGGAAGCCGTCCGTGCGGAGGCCCAGGGCCTGGCCGCCTTCCTGGACGAGGACATCGAGCGCATCGCACTCGACGCCGGGAACTGACGCGCGAACGCTTCAGACCCGTCCTGCCGGACTGTTCCGCCCGTTGCCGCGCGGGGCCGCCGACGTCACGCGGTGGGGCTCATGTACGTGCGGGCCCACGTCTCGAAGGTGGTGAGGGGGATGCCGAGGTCTCGCGCGTACCGGGGGCGGCCGGGCTGGCCGGCCACGTTCAGGTACTCGTGGTGGGCGCCCGGCCCGGGCATCCCGGCTGCCCTGGCCTGCGCCTCGGTCATGTCAGGTGCTGACAGGCGCGTGCCCAGGGCCGCGGAGAGGACCTCGGCGATCTGCGTCATCGACAGATGGTCGCTCGCCAGCTCCAGTTCGACCTTGTGGAAGGTGTGCGGGTCTGCGAAGGCTGCCGCGGCTGCGGCTCCGATGTCGTCGACCGCGACCAGGGACAGCCGGGTCTCTGGGTTCAGGACGCTGACCAGGCCGCCCTCGACGCCACGGGGGAAGAGGAAGGCGCTGGAGGGGAGGAAGTTCTCCATGAAGAAGCCCGGCTTGAGAAGCGTCCAGTACGGGAAGCCCGCCGCGCGGACCAGCTCCTGGATCGCGGCCTTGGCCCCCAGCGTGCCCTCCATCGAGGCCCAGCGGCCCTCGGCCCAGCCGGGCGTCTCGACGTGCTGCCCGGCTCCGGTCACGGAGGTGTGCACGAACTGCGCCACACCGGCCTCCCGGGCGGCCTCGACGAGGTGGCGCGCCTGCGCCACCTCGCCCTCGAAGTCGAAGCCGTCCCCGGTCGCCGCGGGCATCTGCACGGAGAACACCGCACGGGCGCCCGCGGCGGCGCGGGCCAGGGACGCACGGTCGTCGAGGTCGCCGGTGACCAGTTCGGCCCCCAACTCCTCGACGGCCCCGGCCCGTGCTGTGGTGGCGTCGCGGACCAGGGCACGGACGGGACTCCCCGCGGCGAGCAAGGCGCGTGCGGTCGCGCCCCCTTGCTTGCCGGTGGCGCCGGTGACGAGCACGGGTGCTGCGGACGGGATCGGCATGGTCACTCCCGGGACAGTGAAACGGCGGGGGGCGCCGTTTCTTGCCCGCTACGATATGGCGGGCCCCGCCGTTTTGTGAACGAGTCCGGAGATGCTGCCATGCCCGCGCACAGGCGCGCCGACGCCCGCCGCAACTACCTCCGCGTCCTCGCGGTGGCGGAGGAGGAGATCGCCGCACGCGGCGCCGATGCGTCCTTCGAACAGATCGCGCGCACCGCGGGGGTCGGCTCGGCCACGGTGCGTCGGCACTTCCCCTCACGCCGGGCGCTGCTGGAGGCGGTCTCCCGCGAACGGGTCGAGGCCCTGCACACGCGCGCCCGCGACCTGGCGGACAGCCCCGGGACCGACCGGCAGGCCGTGCTGGTGGCCTGGCTCGAAGAGGTCGTCGCTTACTGCGTGCGAGCCCGCGAGCTGGCGATCGCCCTCTCCTACGACGGTTCCGCGCACGACAACAGCTGCGCGACGACCCTCCAGCAGGCAGCAGGGCCCCTGCTGGACGACGCCGTGCGGGACGGGGCCATGGACCCGGATGTCACAGCGGCCGACCTGATCACGCTGGTCGTCGGACTCGCGATGGCCACCGAACACCACCCCGACCCCGCCGCTTCGGCAAAGCGGCTGCTCCGGCTGGCGGCCAGGGGACTGAGCCCGCAGAACCCGCCACCGAGGGAGGCGGGCGGGGCGCGCGGTAGCGGCGCGAGCCGGGGAGGCGGCCCCCTCGTCTCCGTCGTCCGGTGAGGACAGTCTCCGTCCACCCGGTGGCGGTGCGGGCGGCCGCCTGCGCGGCTGCTCAGCCGACCTGGTCCACCAGCTTCACGAAGTCCTTCCAGGAGCGCTGCGGCTTCCGCGGGTCCCACAGCTTCTGAGCGGTCGCGGCGAGAGGCAGCCGGATACCGCGGGCGACCTGTGCGGGGGTCTGCGCGTCGGCGAGGTCGCCCCAGACGGCGAAGCGTCCGCCGACGATGCGGTCGGGCCCGGCGTACTTGTCAGGCACCGGCTCGGTGCCGCGGACCACGGCCGGGGTCCAGCTCGTGTAGATGCGTTCGCCCGTGGGGTAGGTGAAGTTGTTGGGCTGGCCGATGACGTAGTACAGGTACTCGTCGTTGAGGTTGACCACCTGCCACCCCTCCTTCAGGTACTCGGCGGGGTCCCGCTCCCCTTCCTCCCGGCCGGTCCAGTAGGCGACCTGGCGGGGCTTGGAGGGCTTGGCGACACCGCCGCGGTACATTCCGTCGTTCCACACCTGCGGCATCTTGTGGTGCTTGCGCAGGGTGGCGGCGCGGTCGTTGAGCCAGCCGGTGGTCAGGTCCTGGATCCTGGCCTTCTTGCCGAACCGGTCGCGGGCCGCCTCGGCCAGCCCCGGGTAGGTCTCCTCCGGGTTCTGCGACATCAGCGCGATGTACTCGTCGCCGCCGGCGTGCGCGTACTTGCCCGGGAAGAGGTCGGCGTACTCGCCGAGCAGGTCGTCGACGATCTTCGCGGCCTCCGGCTTGCTGATGTCGACGGTGCCGGCCGGCTTCTGTCCGCCCGCGCCGCGCAGCTGGAGGTCGGGGTGGGCGCGGATGACGGAGCCGAGGTGGCCGGGCGAGTCGATCTCCGGGACGACGGTGATGTGCCGGGAGGCGGCCAGCTTCACGATGTCCCGCACCTGGCCCTTGGTCAGGTGCGGGTCGGAGACGATCTCGGGGTGGGTGTCGCTCTCGACGCGGAAGGCCTGGTCGTCGGAGAGGTGGAGCTGGAGCTGGTTGAGCTTCTCGTCGCCCATCTCCCGGATGCGGGCCTTGATCCAGTCGGCGCTGAAGTCCTTGCGGGCGATGTCGAGGGAGAAGCCGCGCTGGGCGCGGTCCGGGGCGTCGTGGACGGTGCCCTCGGCGAAGCGGTGCTGGGCGCGGTAGGTCTGCAGCAGGGTGCGGGTACCGTAGAAGACGCCCGCGTCGCCGCCGCCGGTGACGGTGACCGTGCCGTCGCGGCTGGTGAGGGCGTAGGCTTCGCCGCCGCCCTTGACATCCTTGCCGCGCTTGAGTTCGACGTCGCCGGTGCGGGCGGGACCGTCCGCCACCTTCACATCCAGCGCGTCGGCGAGCAGCGCGGCCTCGTCCTTGAGCGAGTCGGTCGAGGTGACCACCCGGGTGTACTTGGTGCGCTCCCAGCCGGATCCGCGTACCGCCTTCCACTCCCTCACGGAGGGGACGGCGACGGGGGCGGGACCGACGCGGTCGGGGCCCTTGGGGGGCGGGGGCTGGGAGCCGCCGCCGGACGGGGAGGGCGAGCTCCCGCCGCCGTCGCCCCCGCCGCAGCCGGTCAGGGCGAGCAGGCCGACGGCGAGCCCGACGGCCAGCGCCCTGCCGCGGGCGCCGGCGGCCGCGGTACCGGTGGCGGCACCGGCCGTTCCAGCGGCGGACCGTTCGAGCTTTCTTCGCCAGTTTCGTCCCATACGAATACGGTATTTCCCCTTTCCGGCTGTCCCCCGTCAGCTATGCGTTCCCGCGCGTTCCCTTCCGGGTGAAAAACACGGGCGGGACGGTCGATCTTTCCCCGTCCGCCACTACGGTGTCGAAATCCAGACCACCGACATCGCGATCCAACCCGGGATCCTTCGGACTCCACGGAGCGCATGAGTCTTCCCACGCCCCAGCAGACGCAGGTACGTACGCCTTTGGACCGGCTGAACCGGGCGGCCGCCCGAAAGGCCGAAACCGTCCTGCTGAGCTGCTGCGGCAGCCGCCGCTGGGCCCGGCGCCTCACCGCCCACCGACCGTATCCGGACGTGGAGGCACTCCTCGCGGCGGCCGACGAGGCCAGCTACGACCTGTCCCCCGCCGACCTGCGCGAGGCCCTGGCCGGCGAGCCGGCCGCGCACCCGCTGGAGGCCGAACCGAAACCGGGAGTCCTCGCCGCGCACACCGCGCTGCGGGCCGCCCACCGCGCGTACGAGCGCAAGTTCGGGCACGCCTTTCTCTTCTGCCTGGACGGGTTCGCGGTGGAGGAGCGGCTCGATCACGTTCTGGCGGGCATCAGGACACGGCTGGACAACGACATGGACGAGGAGTGGGCGGTCACCGCGGAGGAGCTGCGCCGGCTGGCCCGGGGACGGCTGGGCCGGCTGGCGACCAGCGGCAGCACCACGCGGACGTGGCGCCGCTCACACCGCAGGTAGGCCGTCCGTGCCTGATTGATCACACCTGCACACCCCTGGGCGAAGGTGCCGACACGGCGTCGCTACGATGACTGAGGCCGGAGGACCGTACCCGGCCGGGCCCGCCCGACCTCCCAAAGCCGGCAGGCCCCAATGTCCGCTCCCGGAGGGTTTTTCCGTGCCGGCTGGAACGCTGTACCGCGGCCGGGAAGGAATGTGGTCCTGGGTGGCTCACCGAGTCACCGGCGTCCTCATCTTCTTCTTCCTGTTCGTGCACGTCCTCGACACCGCGCTCGTCCGCGTGTCGCCCGAGGCGTACGACGACACCATCGCGATCTACAAGACGCCCCTCGTCAACTTGATGGAGTACGGCCTGGTGGCCGCCATCCTCTTCCACGCGCTGAACGGCCTGCGGGTCATCGCCGTGGACTTCTGGTCGAAGGGTGCGAGGAACCAGAAGCGCATGCTCTGGGCCGTGATGACCGTGTGGATCATCCTCATGGCCGCTGCCTTCTACCCGGTCCTGCAGCACACGCTGCGCGAGCTGTTCGGGAGCTGATGCGTGATGTCGACGACCGAGACGACCGAGACCGCGAACGGTGGGACCACCGAGCCCACCGACGACGTGGCGCTGTTCGACGTGGACCACCCCGCCCCCGTCATCGAGCCGCCCCGCAAGCGGACCGCGAAGACGCCCAAGGCGTCCCGCGGCAACTTCGAGATGCAGACGTGGCTGTTCATGCGCCTGTCGGGCATCGTGCTGGTGGTGCTCGTGCTGGGCCACCTGCTGATCCAGCTGGTGCTGGACGGCGGCGTCAGCAAGATCGGGTTCGCCTTCGTGGCGGGCCGCTGGGCCTCGCCGTTCTGGCAGGTGTGGGACCTGGCGATGCTCTGGCTGGCCATGCTGCACGGCGCCAACGGGCTGCGCACGGTGATCAACGACTACGCCGAGCGCGACAACACCCGCTTCTGGCTGAAGATGCTGCTGTACGTGGCCACCGTCTTCACCGTCCTGCTGGGCACGCTGGTGATCTTCACCTTCGACCCGAACATCCGCTGACGCACCGGGGCTGAAGGCTGAGGTTTTCCCGATGAGCAACGTGAACAACGTCCAGATCCACAAGTACGACACCGTCATCGTCGGCGCGGGCGGCGCGGGCATGCGTGCGGCCATCGAGTCCACCAAGCGCAGCCGCACCGCCGTGCTGACCAAGCTGTACCCGACCCGCTCGCACACCGGTGCGGCGCAGGGCGGCATGGCGGCGGCCCTCGCCAACGTCGAGGACGACAACTGGGAGTGGCACACCTTCGACACGATCAAGGGCGGTGACTACCTGGTCGACCAGGACGCCGCCGAGATCCTGGCGAAGGAGGCCATCGACTCCGTCCTCGACCTGGAGAAGATGGGCCTGCCCTTCAACCGCACCCCGCAGGGCAGGATCGACCAGCGGCGGTTCGGCGGGCACTCCCGCAACCACGGCGAGGCCCCGGTGCGCCGCTCCTGCTACGCGGCGGACCGCACGGGCCACATGATCCTCCAGACGCTGTACCAGAACTGCGTCAAGGAGGGCGTGGAGTTCTTCAACGAGTTCTACGTCCTGGACCTGCTGCTGAACGAGGACGAGGGCGTCCGCAAGACCGCCGGCGTCGTCGCCTACGAGCTGGCCACCGGAGACGTGCACATCTTCCAGGCCAAGGCCGTGGTCTTCGCCTCGGGCGGCAACGGCAAGTTCTTCAAGGTCACCTCCAACGCGCACACCCTCACCGGTGACGGGCAGGCCGCCGCGTTCCGGCGCGGGCTGCCGCTGGAGGACATGGAGTTCTTCCAGTTCCACCCGACCGGCATCTGGAAGATGGGCATCCTGCTGACGGAGGGCGCCCGCGGTGAGGGCGGCATCCTCCGCAACAAGGACGGCGAGCGCTTCATGGAGAAGTACGCGCCCGTCATGAAGGACCTGGCCTCCCGCGACGTCGTCTCCCGCGCGATCTACACCGAGATCCGCGAGGGCCGGGGCTGCGGCCCCGAGGGCGACCACGTCTACCTGGACCTCACCCACCTGCCGCCGGAGCAGCTGGATGCCAAGCTGCCGGACATCACCGAGTTCGCCCGCACCTACCTGGGCATCGAGCCGTACACCGACCCGGTGCCGATCCAGCCGACCGCGCACTACGCGATGGGCGGCATCCCCACCAACGTGCAGGGCGAGGTGCTGTCGGACAACACCACGCCGGTCCCCGGCCTGTACGCGGCGGGCGAGGTGGCCTGCGTCTCGGTGCACGGCGCCAACCGGCTGGGCACCAACTCGCTGCTGGACATCAACGTCTTCGGCCGCCGGGCGGGCATCGCCGCCGCCGAGTACGCGGCGACCGCCGACCACGTCGAGCTGCCCGAGGTGCCGGCGAAGTTCGTGCTGGACGAGATCGAGAACCTGCGGGACGCCACCGGCAGCGAGCGCGTGGTCGAGATCCGCCGGGCGCTCCAGGAGTGCATGGACAAGAACGTCATGGTCTTCCGTACGGAGCAGACGCTGAAGGAGGCCGTCGAGGAGATCGGCGCCCTGCGCAAGCGCTACCGCGACATCAGCGTCCAGGACAAGGGCAAGCGGTTCAACACCGACCTGCTGGAGGCCCTCGAACTGGGCAACCTGCTGGACCTGGCCGAGGTCACCGCGGTCTCCGCGCTGGCCCGCAAGGAGTCGCGCGGCGGTCACTACCGCGAGGACTTCCCCAACCGCGACGACGTCAACTTCATGCGGCACACCATGGCGTACCGCGAGGTGGGCGACGACGGTGCCGAGTCGATCCGGCTGGACTACAAGCCGGTCGTGCAGACCCGCTACCAGCCGATGGAGCGTAAGTACTGATGCTGCAACCCCTCGGGGGACATCCCCCGGACCCCCGGCCGGAGGCGGCGGCGCGGCCCGCTGCTCCGCTGCCCCGCGTCGGCACTTCCGCATCGCCACACGTCGTCAGGAGGAACGCGTGAGCACCGCAACGCTGGAAAAGAACGACTCCGGCTCTCCCTCGGGCGCCGCGGACAGCGGTGCCACGCACCAGATCACCGTGACGCTGCGGATCCGCCGGTTCAACCCGGAGGTGTCCGACGAGCCGCAGTGGCAGGACTTCACCCTGGAGATCGACCCGAAGGAGCGCGTCCTGGACGCGCTGCACAAGATCAAGTGGGAGATCGACGGGACGCTGACGTTCCGCCGCTCCTGCGCGCACGGCATCTGCGGTTCGGACGCCATGCGGATCAACGGGCGCAACCGGCTCGCCTGCAAGACCCTGATCAAGGACATCGGCCCCGAGAAGCCGATCACCGTCGAGGCCATCAAGGGCCTCACGGTCCTCAAGGACCTGGTGGTCGACATGGACCCGTTCTTCCAGGCGTACCGGGACGTCATGCCGTTCCTGATCACCAGCGGCAACGAGCCGACCCGGGAGCGCTACCAGTCCGCTGAGGACCGCGAACGCTTCGACGACACCACCAAGTGCATCCTGTGCGCCGCGTGCACGTCGTCCTGCCCGGTCTTCTGGAACGACGGCCAGTACTTCGGCCCCGCGGCCATCGTCAACGCCCACCGGTTCATCTTCGACTCCCGCGACGAGGCCGGTGAGCAGCGGCTGGAGATCCTCAACGACAAGGACGGGGTGTGGCGCTGCCGCACCACCTTCAACTGCACGGACGCCTGCCCGCGCGGCATCGAGGTCACCAAGGCCATCCAGGAGGTGAAGCGAGCGCTGATCACGCGCCGCTTCTGAGCTTCCACACATCACGGCTGAGCGCCGGGCCCGCTTCTCGGGGCCCGGCGCTCAGCCGTGTGCCGCTGCAACTGCCGTGTGTCCGGCGCGCCCGTTCCGGGGCGGGGGTGTCGGAGGTGAGGGAAGAGGCAGGAGGGTGCCCGGGGGTCAGGAGACCTGGTGGTGGACGAAGGCCAGGGAGGCGGTGAAGAGGTCTTCCACGTCGTCCGGGGCGGCGCCGTACCAGGCGTGGTCGGCGTCGGGGACGAGGCGGAGCTCGGCGGAGGCGCCGGCCTGGTGGAGGGCTGCTGTCAGGTCCTCGCTGTGGGTGCGGTCCACCATCACGTCCCGCGCGCCGTGCACCAGGAAGAACGGCGGCGCCTGGTCGTGCACCTGCCGCAACGGGCTGGCGGCGCGGGCGAGTTCGGGTACCGAGGCCGGTGCGGCTCCCAGCAGCCGGGCCTCGGGGGTCGCGGGCGCCTCCGGGGAGAAGCCGCCCCGCGCGGCGGTCAGGTCGGCGGGGCCGTACCAGACGACGGCGCCCGCCAAGGGCGGCTCACGGTGGGTCAGCGCCAGCAGCGAAGCCAGGTGCCCGCCCGCGGAGTCGCCCCAGGCCACGGTGCGGGCGGTGTCGATGCCGAGCTCGGCGGAGCGGACGGTCAGCCAGCGCAGGGCGGTCCGCAGGTCCTCCAGCGGGGCGGGGAAGCGGGCCTCGCCACTGAGCCGGTAGTCGACGCAGGCGACCGCGCACCCGGTGGCCGCGATCCGGGCGAACGGGCCCGGCCGCCAGTCACGGGTGCGCAGCCCCATGTCGTCCCGCCGCCCCCGCAGCCACGCCCCTCCGTGCACGAAGAGCACCACGGGTACGGGCCCGGCGCCGTCGTCCGCCGCCCGGGCGGGCAGCCACAGGTCGGCCTCCAGCGGGCGGCCTCCGTCGGGCACGGCGTAGGGGACGCCGCGCAGCAGCCGGACGCCGTCGTCGAGGACCGCGCCGGGCGGGAGCGGGGCGCTGTCCGGGTGCGGGGCCTGGATCGCTGCGAGCAGGGCCGGGTCGAGGGGGCTCACGTCGTTCTCCACTGGTGGTCGGGCAGGAAGCGCACGTCGTACTGCTCGGGCACGGTGTGGAAGGTCTCCGGTGCCGGTACGACCGGCTCGTGCGGGACGCCATGGCGCTCGGTGGGCTCCCCCATGGTCTCGAAGAACCGCTCGAAGGTGCCGCCGGGGCCCGCGGCGACGCCGACGATCCGAGTGTGATGGCGCTCCATCCGGTAGGCGTGCGGGCAGTTCCTGGGCACGAACCCGAAGTCGCCCGGCGTCAGCACGCGTTCCTGCTGCTCGCCCTCGGTGTCCTCGACGAAGAGGCGGACCGCGCCGTGGGTGACGTAGAAGACCTCGTAGGTGTCGGAGTGCACGTGGGCAGGGATGAGGTCGCCCTTGGGCCCCTCGACGGTGAAGAAGTTGAAGAGGCCCTCCGTCTGCTCGGCGCCCGCGTAGACGGTGATCAGGTCACCGAACAGGTGGGCGCGGTCCCCCTCGCCCTGCTCGACGACGTACGGCCTGCCCGGGTCGGGCGGGATGGCGGAAGCGCGGCGGTGGCGGGTGGCGAATTCGGCGGTCATGGGGGCCTCCGGCGGCGGGGACGGACAGCACGGACGATCACATGTCAGGTAGCCTGACGTTTTTCCGGTACCCTGCCACAGCGCCCCGTCACCGGGCAACCACCCGCCAACCGCCCCCACACAGGTCACGGGCGGGCCTCGCCGGCGCGGACGGGCGGGGCACGCCTCGTCGTGCGCCGCACGGGGACGGGACCGGATACGCCATCGGCGATATGCCCGCCGCCGGCACGGCGGGGCGCCTAGCGTGCGCCTCATGCCGCCCGCCTCCGCCTCCGCCGCCGCAGCCGACGCCGCCGCCCCCGCCTCCGGGGTCCGACCGCTGCGCACCCGCGACTTCCGCCTACTGTTCACCGGCCGCGCCCTCTCCCTGCTCGGCGACGCCGTCGTCCCCACCGCGCTGAGCCTCGCCGTGCTGCGGGCCACCGGGTCCACGGCGGCGCTCGCCCTCGTCATGGGCTGCGCGATGGTGCCCAAACTGGTGCTGCTGCCCGTGGGCGGAGTCCTCGCGGACCGCTTCCGTGCCCGGACCGTCGCCCTGGTCACCGACCTCCTGCGGTGCGCCTCCCAACTGCTGGTCGGGCTGCAACTGCTCGGCGGTGAACCCTCTTTGACGGTGCTGTGCGTCGCCGAGGCCGTCGGCGGCGCGGCCTCCGCCTTCGCGATGCCCTGCCTGTACCCCCTGGTGGCGGGCACCGTCCGGGAAGCGGGGCGGCAACGGGCCAACGCGCTGATCGCCACCGCCGAGAGCGCCGCCAGACTCGGCGGCCCCGCCCTCGCCGGTCTCCTCGTCCTCACCGCAGGACCGGGCTGGGCCTTCGTGCTGGACGCGGCCACCTTCGCCGTCAGCGCCTGCCTGCTGACGCTGCTGCGGGTGGCGCACGTGCCGCTGCCCAAGCGTGCGTTCCGCGCCGACCTCGCCGAGGGCTGGAGCGAGGTCGTCGGCCGCGCCTGGTACTGGCCCAGCCTGCTGGCGCACGCCGTGCACAACGTGGCCATCGCCATGCTGCTCGTCCTGGGCCCGGCCGTCGCGGTGGAGCGGCTGGGCGGCGAGGGCGTCTGGGTGGCCGTCGTGCAGGCGGGCGGGGTAGGGCTGTTGATCGGCAACGCCTGCGCCTCCCGCATCCACCCGCGCCGCCCCGTGCTGACGGTGAACCTGCTCGGCCCGCTGTTCTGCCTGCCCCTCGCCCTGTTCGCCGCCGCCGCACCCGCCCCCTGGACCGTCACCTCGTACGGGGTGGCCATGGCGGGCCTCGGCTACCTCAACCCGACCTGGCAGACGACGGTGCAGAACGCCGTCCCGCCGACCGCGCTGGCCCGGGTCACCTCCTACGACTGGCTGCTCTCGCTGGCCGCCATGCCGGTCGGCTACACCCTCGGCCCGTGGGCGGCGTCCCGGTGGGGTTCCGGAGTCCCGCTGACGGTGGCAGCCGTTCTGGCAGCCGCCGGAGCGGTGACGGCTGCGGTCCCGGCGGTACGGCACTTCACGCCGGGCGCCCCGACGGCGCCCGACGCCGACGCCCGCACGACGGATGCCGATACCCGAACGACTCGCACAGACACCCACGGAGCCGACACGGACACCCGCGCGGCTGACGCGGATGTCCTGGCGGCCGATGTCGATGGCCGGGCGGCCGACGTAGACAGTCAGGGAGCCGACGTCGACGGTCGGGCGGCAGGCCCACCCGGCGCCGCCTCACCCGGGCAGCCACCCGGACCGATCTGAGCCGGACCGTCGACCCACGGCCAGCTTCGGTCGGCCCCGGTCGACTCCGACTGGATCCCCGTCAGCCCCGGCCGACACCGGCCTGACCCTGCCTGACCCGGTCGGCCCCTAACGGTCCCTGCCGCCCCAACGAGCCCAGAAGCCCCAGTGACTACAGAAGCCACAGTCGCCCCGGCTGGGCGGTGTCGGACCCAGCCGGACCGTGCTCGTCGTGCGCCGCACCGTCATCGGGATCGCCGTTCACCGACCCTCCGGCCTCCGGCCTTGCCCGGCCACCGACATCCGGGCGTCCGTCCCCGTCCCCCGGCCGAAGCGCCCCGGCCACCTACTGGCCCATCGGCGCACCGCCCCCGCCGGAGAGCCGGACGGACGGCCCCGGGCTGCGGGCGGCAGGGCGGCAGGGCGGCAGGGCGGCAGGGCGGCAGGGCGGCAGGGCGGCAGGGCGGCAGGGCGACCGTAGGCACCGGACGGCCAGGTCCGGACAGCCACAGGCACCAGACGAGTGCGGCGAGCTGACAGCCGAAGGGCCACAGGCCCCGGACAACCAGGGAGCCCCCGTGGACGCGGGCACCGGACAGCCGCGAGCGCCGGACGGCCGCAGGCACCCAGACGATGGCAGGCGGCAGGCAGCCGCCGGGTACCGAACGACCGTCGGCACCGGACCGGCCCGGGGGCCGCTTGCGGTGGGTCCGCAGGTGCCCCTTTTCGTGGGGCGCGGAAGCGGTTGCGTATCGTGCGCCGGATGGGACGCATGCGGAACCTACGGACGACGGCAGCCGCGGCCCTGACCGTGGCCCTCGCCGCGGCGGGCTGCGCGAGTGGCGGCGAGGGCGGGGCGGCCGAGCCCGCCAAGCCCTCGGGGCGGGACGGGGTGCACTTCGAGACGGACCGCGCCCGCGCCCTCGCGGACCAGCCCGTGACCGTACGGCTGAAGGGGCTCGCTCCGGGCACCCGTGTCACCGTGCTCGCGCGGGCGAAGGACCAGCGGGGCCAGGAGTGGGCGGCGACGGTGGCCCGTACCGCCGACGGCAAGGGCACCGTCGACCTGGGCGAGGACGGCACCGGCAAGCTGCTGGAGAGCATGCTGCCCACGGGCGGGCGCGAGGCCCGCACGATCGGCAGCGGGAACGCGTTCTCCTACCATCCCGGCTCGCCCGGCGAACAGCGCGGCTACTCGGTGCGCTTCACCGCGACCGCCGCGTCGGGAGCGCACAAGGGGGAGCGCCTCGCCCGCCGCGACCTGGTCCGCGAGTGGCTGACGAAGGGCACCACGCACCGGAAGCTGACCGTGGCCAGGAACAAGGTCGCCGGGGACCTGTACCTGCCGCCCGAGGGCGGTGACCGCAAGGCGCCCGTCCTGGTGTTCGGCGGCTCCGAGGGCGGCAACGCCGGCACCTACACGGCGGCGCTGCTGGCCTCGCGCGGGCACCCGGCGATGTCGGTGTGCTACTTCGACTGCGGCAGGGGCTCCGGCCGCCCGAACGGCATCGACGCCATCGACCTCGACTACTTCACCCGCGCCGGTGAGCTGCTGCGCAAACAGGAGGGGGCCGACCCGGACCGGCTGGCCGTCATGGGCAACTCGCGGGGCAGCGAGGCCGCGCAGTTGCTGGGGCAGCGGCGGCCCGAGGTCTTCCACGACGTGATCGCGTACGCGCCCTCCTCCGACGTCAACGGCCCGTACCGGAGCGGTACCACCGCGTGGACGGATCACGGGAGGCCCGTCCCCACCGGCCCCATCCCGCTCGACCGCGTGCGCGGAACCGTGCTGACGGTCGCGGGCGGCAACGACAAGATGTGGGGCTCGCAGGCCTCGGCGGGGCGGATGGCCGGGCAGGGAGCGAAGAAGCTCGTCTACCCGGGCGCCGGCCACCACGTGAACTGGTTCCCGCTCGCCCAGCCCGGTCAGGAGGGGGGCGCGAACGGGGCGGTCACCAGCACCTCCCGCGCCGACCAGGAAGCCCGCGCCGACTCGTGGCCGCAGGTGCTGAAGCTGCTGAAGTGACCGCGCCGCGGCCCGCATCCGTCCACGGGACACGGTTTCACGTCGGAGTGTCCGGACGACGGTCCGCCGCCGAGCCGCCGGTGCGCGGCTGCTCCCCCGCCGGGCGGGACCACCACACCCCCTCGCCCCGGGTGAGCCCCGGCAGGGCCTGACGTGCGGCGGCGTCGTTGCGGGCGGGAAGGGTGCCGGTGAGGG
This sequence comes from Streptomyces sp. CNT360, assembly GCF_000424785.1. Classification (NCBI taxonomy): domain Bacteria; kingdom Bacillati; phylum Actinomycetota; class Actinomycetes; order Kitasatosporales; family Streptomycetaceae; genus Streptomyces; species Streptomyces sp. CNT360. The sequence goes on from NZ_AUKO01000001.1 coordinate 927,824, forward strand.
AGCACACCTGGTCGCCCGCCGTCGTGTCGGTGAGGGAGGCGGCGAGGGTGGCCAGCACGCCCGTCACGTGGGCCAGGGCGCCGCGCGGTACCTCCGCTTCGAAGGCGTGGTACGGCTCGTACACGCGGGTGCCGGCCCGCTGAAGCGCCCGCGCCGCCACCAGCCGCGTCAGGCCGCGGAAGTCGCTCGCGGTGCTGAGGGGGCCGGCGAAGCCCGAACGCACCAGCGTGACCACGCAGTCGGTGACCTCCCATCCGTGCGGGCCGGTGCGCAGCGCGCGGTGCACCGTCTCCTCGATCGCCCGGTGGAACGCGTACGGGAGGGCGCCCAACTCGGTCTCGTACCGGAAGGCGACGCCGCTCCCCCACGGGCCGGGCGCCACGCGCAGGCCGACGGTGGCCCAGTGGCCGTCGGCTGCCGGGGCGTGGCGACCGCGGTCGCCGATCCCGTCGGCCGCCTCCCCGGTGCCCACCGGGCGCTCCCGGCACAGCGTGCGGGAGCGCTCGAAGACCGCCTCGATGCCGTGCTCCTGGGCGAGGGTGGCGCCGACGATCTGCTTCTGCACCTCCCCGTACAGCAGCACGGAGGTGGCGCCGTCGGGTTCCGGCCTCGCGTGCAGGAGCGGGTCCTCGTCGGCCATCCGCAGCAGCGCCGTACGGAGCCGGGACGCGGCCGCGGGCCCGGGCTCGGCGGGGCGCACGACCGACTGGAGCGTGGGCGGGGCGAAGTGCGTACCGCGGGCGCGCGGATCGTCGCCCGTGCCGACGGTGTCACCGACGCGCACCCGTGCCAGTCCGCGGATCCGCCCGATCTCGCCGGCCCGCAGCAGCGCGGGGGTCCGGTCGGGCGCGCCGATCACCTCCAGCGAGGTGATGCGCCCGTCGTGCTCCTCCAGGTCGCCTCCAGCGGTACGCCGACGCAGCGTCAGGCGCTCACGCGGTGCCAGCGTCCCCGCGAACAGCCGTACGTACGCGAGGCGTTCACCCGAGGCACCGCTCTCCATCGCGAACACCGTCCCCCGGGGCCCGGCGGGCTCCCGGTCGCTGCTGCCCGCCTCTCCGGAAGCCGTCGCAGCGGAGTCCGCCACCACCGGGCCCGTCGCACCCGTGCTCGTGGCCGTGCTCGTGGCGGCCGTGCCGGCTCCCGCGCTGCCGTACTCGCCCCCGGCAGCGCCCGCGCCGTCGCACGCGGCGGGCAGCAGCCGGCCCATGCCCTCGGCGAGCGCGGCGACGCCCTCGCCGGTCAGTGCCGACCCGAAGTAGAGGGGGTGGGCCGCGCCGCGTGCGGTGTGGGCGGCGAGGGCTGCCGTCACCTCCCGCGCGGTGGGCGGCGGTCCGTCCACCACCCGGGCCAGCAGCCCCTCGTCCAGGTCGGCCAGCACCTCGGCGATGTCTGTGCGGGCGCCCGGATCGTCGTCCGGGCGCAGTGGCAGCGCCCGTGCCGAACGGGTTCCGGGGGCGTGGACGCGGTGGAGGGGGACCGCGTGGGGGGCCAGTTTCCGCCGCACCTCGCTCACCAGCGCGGCGGGCCGGGCCCCGGCGCGGTCGATCTTGTTGACGAACAGGAGCGTGGGCAGCCGCATCTCCCGCAGGGTCCGCATCAGCACCCTGGTCTGCGGCTGGAGGCCCTCCACTGCGGACAGGACGAGGACGGCGCCGTCCAGCACGTCCAGTGCCCGCTCCACCTCCGCGATGAAGTCGGCGTGTCCCGGGGTGTCGAGGAGATTGATCCGGGCGCCGCCCACCGTGAAGGACACGACGCCCGACCGGATGGTGATTCCGCGCTGCCGTTCGAGCGCGCCCGTGTCGGTCCGGGTGCTGCCCGCGTCGACGCTGCCGAGGACGGGGATCGCCCCCGCCTGGTGCAGCAGCCGCTCGGTCAGGCTGGTCTTTCCCGCGTCGACGTGCGCGAGGATGCCGATGTTGCGCACGCCGGTCCCGGCCTGCGGGTCGGGGTCGCGGTGGGTGGCGGTGTCAGCGTGGGTGGCGGTGTCAGCGTGGGTGGTGCCGGAGGTGGTGCGCGGGGTGCGGGACGCACGCTCGGTGCGCCCGCCGCGGGGTGCGGTCATGGGTACGGGAGTCCTCGAAGTCCGTCGGCCGGCAGGGGCACTGGGTCGTGTCGAGGAATCGCCGCATGTCACGCTCCGCGGGTCGGTGGGCCGGTCCGGTCGGGGGCATCCTGCCACCGCGTGGGCCGCCTACCAACGGGTTTTCCGGCGGTACCGGACGTCGGCCGGGTGGTCAGGCCCTGCTCGCCAGCTGCACGACGGTGATGTCCGAGTCGGCGCCCACGCGCACCGGCGGGCCCCAGGCGCCGGCGCCGCGGGTGACGTAGAGCTGGGTGTCGCCGTAGCGGTCGAGCCCGGCCACGGTCGGGTTGGCGAGAGCGGCGAGGTGGTTGCCGGGCCAGAGCTGACCGCCGTGCGTGTGGCCGGAGAGCTGGAGGTCGACGTGGTGGTCGACGGCCTCGTGGATCATCACCGGCTGGTGTGCCATCAGGACGACGGCGCGGTCGGTGTCGCGGTCACCGAGCGCCTTGCCGTAGTCGGGGCCCTCGCCCTGGCCCTCACCCGAGATGTCGTTGACGCCGGCCAGGTCGAAGCCGGGCAGTTCCCGGCGGGCGTTCTCCAGGGGGTGGACGTTCAGCTCGCGGAGGTGGTCGATCCACGAGCGGGCGTCACCGAAGTACTCGTGGTTGCCGGTCACGAAGTACGCGCCGTGCCGGGAGTGCAGCTCGCGCAGCGGTTCGGCGGCGGAGCCGAGGTCGGCTACGGTCCCGTCGACCAGGTCGCCCACGACGGCGACCAGGTCCGGCTGGGTGCGGTTGATCGTCTCGACGATCCGCCGCGTGTGGGCGCGGCCCAGGATCGGGCCGAGGTGGATGTCGCTGACGACGGCGATCCGGTACCCGGAGGCCCGCCGGCCCAGCTTGGCCAGCGGAACGGTGAGGTTCTTGAGCGTCGGCCCGTTCAACACGCTGTAGGCCCCGGCCGCCGTGGTGCCCAGCCCCGCGACGCCCGCCGTGACGGCGACGGTACGGGCCAGGAAGACCCGGCGGGTGGGCACGGCGGCCGAGAGGGGGACGGCGAGCCCGGAGCCGGGTCCCGCGTCCGCCGATCCGGTCGTCGCCTGTGCCGGGCCGCTCGTCGTGGTGGCCGGTGCTGCTGTCGTCCCCGTGCGCGCTGCCGCCGCTTCCGTGCCGTCCGTCCCCCGTGCCCCGCGGGACCTGCCCCAGGGCGTGCGGGCCAGCACGAACCGGACCAGTTCGGCGGCGAGCAGGGCCAGCATCAGGTAGAGGAGGCAGGCGAGCCACAGGTAGCCGGGCCAGGCGAGGATCTGCTCCAGCAGGAAGGGGGCACCGGCGCGGCCGGAGACGAGGGCGCCGACCGTGGTGAGCGGCAGCAGCACCGCCAGTACCGTCCCGGTACGGCGCCATGCGCCACCGGGTGCCGTCACGTCGCGTACGAAGCGCCGCCACAGGTAGTGGTGGGCTCCCACGAGTACGCCGAGCACGACGAGCCCCACCACAACGCCCACAGCCACCATCCCGGCTGTCCCTCCCCCTCGTTCCGGGCCCCGTACGCCCCCATCCGGCCCTGTACGCCGTCGTCTAGCTGCGCCGGGCCGCCCGGAGCCCTCTGAGACCGATCAGGCCGATCGCCGTTCCCAGCAGGAAGGAGGTGATCGCCAGCAGCAGATGGATCCAAAAGTAACCGGTCGGATTCCCGGCATCGTCGAATGCCAGTCCGCTGCCGTCCTTCCAGAGGTTTTTCACGAAGGTGATCCAGACGAACCAGGACCACACCCCGAAGGCCAGCAGGAAGGCGGAGACGCGGCGGGACAGCACCAGTCCCGTCCGCCGCGGCCGGTTCTCGGCGTCCGTGGCGGGGGCCGCCGTGGAGGTGTCGTGCATGGCTCCAGTATGGACGGCCCCTCTGTGCCGCCCCACCCAGGGGCCGTCCGTCGACCGCCCGGGGGCCGCCCGGCACTCCGGTCGGGCGGCGGTGTGAGGACACCCACACCCAAGAAGATGTAAAAGGCAAGTATTTTGCATCCGCAGCTTATATAATTACGGAATGCAAACGTCGCCGTCGGCCGACGAGCAGCGGATCGAACAGGCCGCACGAGGCCTGCTGAGCGGCATCGGAAGACTCTCCCGGCTGCTCTTCCGCACCGGGGACTTCGGACTCCCCCGCAGCTCGGCCACCGCTTTGGACGCCCTGGAGGAAGGCCCGCGCAGGGTGACCGAGCTCACCTCGCACACCGGGCTGACCCAGCCGCGGGTCACCACCGTCCTCAAGGAGCTGGAGGCGCAGGGCCTGGTCGAGCGGCGCACCTGTGCCGACGACCGCCGCGCCACCGAGGCCCATCTCACGCCGCTCGGCCGGGAGTTGCTGGAACAGGGGCGCAGGCGGATGGCCGCTGCCCTGCTCCGCGGGCTCCACGCGCACGCCGACGACCCCGAACACACCGTGGCCGTCGCCCGCGAGGCCGTCCACACCCTTTTGACGTCCCTGGAACCGGAGGCCAGTTGAGCACATCAGCCACCATGACGCCCGCAGCAGCACGCCCGTCCCGCAGCGCCGAGGAGCCCGCCGATACGGGTGGTACCGCAGCGGCGGCGGGCGAGGGCCCGGCCGTGGAGCCCGGCGCCGCCGCCCTGCACGCCCCCCGCCGGGTGAGCGGGCCGCGCCACTGGTGGGACTGGGTCCTCGCCGCCGACCCCGGGCTCGGCCAGTTGCAGGCGGGATGGCGCACGCTCGTCTCGATGGTCGTCGCCCTCGCCGTCGGCTACGGCATGTCCCAGGTGGCCGGGGTGCCCGCCATGCTGGGCATGATGGTCGGCGGCATGATCGGCCTGATGAGCTCGTTCGCCGTCGCGGAGAACACCCCGCTGCGGCTGACCCGCGCCATCCTGTGGCTGCCGATCCCCTACTCGGCGATCCTGCCGGTCTCCGCCTGGCTCCATCAGGACCGGGTCCTCGAACTGTGCCTGATGGGCGTCGCGATCGCCCTGCTGTTCTTCCTGCTGAAGTTCGGCACGATCGCGCTGCTGACCGGCATGATGATGTTCAACGCCTTCATGGTCGGGATGATGACGCCCATCCCGCTGCACTCGTGCGGCTGGCTGTTCGTCGTCGCCGCCGCCACCGCGGTCGCCGTCCTGGCCGCCCGCCTGCTGCTGTGCTGTCCGATGCCGCGCGAGGATCTGCTGCGCACCCAGCGGGCGTTCGTCGTCGAGGCCCGCCGGATCGCCGACGCGGCCGCCACCGCGCTGGACCCGGACGCCGACGCGGCCGTCGCCACCCGACGGATGCGCCGCGCACTGCGGCGGCTCAACGTCACCACCCTCACCATCGACGGCAACCTCGCACAGCCCGAGGTCGCCGCGGACCCCGAGTCGGCGGAGCTGCTGCACCAGTACCTCTTCGACGCCGAACTGGCCCTCCAGGGCATCGGACACGCCGTCGGGCAGTTGACGAGGCGTCACGTGCCCTCGCAGCTCCGCGAGGCACTCGTGGTCGGTCTCGTCCTGGCCCGGGACACCCACCTGGGGCGGGCCGACGCGCTGCGTCCCGCCGCCGAACTGATCCGCCGCCAGGCGGCTGCCCCGTCGAGGAGCGCCGGGACCGAGGAGACCGAGGGGGAGGACGCCGAGGTGCGGGCCGCCGCACGCCGCGTCGCCGACCTGCTGGACGCCCTCGCCGACGCGCTGGCCTGCTGGCTGAACCTGGGCTGGAACGCGCCCACTTCCCGCGCCAAGGTCCCCTTCAAGCAGACGGTGCTGCTGGAGCGCGGCCGACCCGCCGCGTCCGGTCCGGCCGCCGAGCGGGTCGCCCAGGCGCAGGGCGGCGACACCGGCTGGCGGCGCGCCGTGCCGTATGTGCGGGCCCCGCTGACCGCCGGGCTGGCCGCCGCGATCACCATCCCGATCGCCGACGCCGTCAACGGGCAACGGTTCTACTGGGGCCTCATCGGCGTGCTGATCACCTTGTTCGGCACCAACACCGCGCACGAGCGGCTGCGCAAGTTCGCCCACCGCATGGTCGGCACGGCCGTCGGCGCCGTCCTCGGCATCGCGCTGCTGCACGCCGTGGGCCACGGCCACGTCTACGCGATGCTGGCGGTCATCGTCGCCGGCATCACCTTCGGCGCCTGGGGCATGTCGCGCGCCTACGGCCTCTGGGTCGTCGGCCTGGTCGTCGCGCTCACCCAGCTCTACGGGCTGACCACCCCGTACGACGGCATGGACGGCCTGCTGACCGACCGCCTCGTCGAGAACGGGCTCGGCATCCTGGTGGCCACCGGATGCGCCGCCGTCGTCTTCCCCGTCGGCACCCGGAAGGTACGGCGGGAGGCCGTCAGCGGCTACCTGACGGCGCTGGAGGACCTGATCGCCCAGGTCGCCGCCCGCTGGAAGGAGCCCGAGGCCCCCATCCGGCTGCGCGGCGCCGCCCGCGGGGTGGACGCCGCCCTGTACCAGGCGCAGTCCGTCCTGCGCCCGCTGGTGCGGATGCCGCTCGGCACCCGCGGCCGCACCGGGGACAACCTGCTCGCGCTGCTGGGCGCCGCCACCCGGCACGCCCGTTCGCTGGCCGCCGCGGCGGACGTCGACATCGATCTCGACCCCGGGCTGCGGGCCCGCGTGGACCGCGTCACCGAGGTCTTCGCCGGATCCCTGCGCTCCCTGGACCGCCGGCTCGGCACCGGCCACCCGGACGGCACCTGGGTACGGGTCAGCCCGCTGGTGCGCGAGGTGGAGGCGGAGCTGCGGTCCACGTCCGGGCCGCGCGCCGACCGGCTGCGGACCGCCCTGCGGGAGATCGCCGGACTGGACGAGGCACTGGCAGGACTCGCCGACAACCGGGGCATGCGCATCACCGCCGACCCGGCCACCCCGGCGCCGGCCGCCCCCGCCGCGCTGCACGGGGCGCCCACCGGTGCGCCCGGCGCCCCCGCCGACCCGCGGGCCCACCAGCAGGACCTGCACCGTGCCCTGGCGGCCCAGGCCTTCGCGGCCTCCGCCTCCCGCCGGGCGGGCCCGCGGCCGGTACCGGCCCCTACGACCGACCGCCGCGGCGCCCGCACCGCCTCGGGACACTGCCCTGTGGGCCCCGTAGACCCCGTCGGCGCCAAGGTCGAGGCTCCCGGGGACCCGGACGGAACGACGGGAGCATCCCCCGCGGTCCGGTCGCCCCAGCCGACCCAAGAGGCCACCGAGGCCACCGAGGCCACCGTCAGGACCGGGCCCGAGCGCGAGGCCGGTCCAGGCCCCTCCGCCGCCGTCCGGACCGATCCCGGGGCCCGAACGACTGCCGGGACAACCATCGGGACCGGGCCCGGCACCGGGGTGGCGGGAGGCTCCCAGGAGCCGGGGTCCCACCGGGAGCCGGGGTCCCACCGGGGGCCTGGCGCGCGCCGGGAGCCGGGGCCCCACCAGGGCCCTGGCGCGCGCCGGGAGCCGGGGCCCCACCAGGGCCCTGGCGCGCGCCGGGAGCCGGGGCCCCACCAGGAGCCGGGGTCCCACCGGGCGGAGGCGTCCGGTGTCGTGACCGTCGACGGGTCCGTGCGCTGCCCGCAGCATCCCGGCGGGTGTGAGGCGTGGATCACAGTGGTCAGCGATCAGGGCAAGCGGCAGGCGCTGGTGCGGGCGGTCGGCGGCGGGTTCGAGCTGACCGGGCTGGCACCGGGCGGCTACACGCTGGTGGTCTCCAGCTCCGCGCACGCGCCCAGCGCGGAGTTCCTGCTGGTCACCGGCGCGGCAGTCCGGATGCGGCGCGACGTCGTGCTGCGGCCCGCCGCCTGACGGGCCGCCACGCCCTCGGCCCGGGCGGGTGCGGGCAGCCGCGCGGAGACCCCGTGCGCGAGCTCGGCAAGCAGAAGGGAGGGGTTCCGGTTGTGTGCGGGGCCCCTCCTTCGGCCTAGTGCACTGGGCGAGTTGGCGTATCGGGTCGCGCGCGTGGAGGGGCTCGGCGTCCACAACGCGCGCAGGGGCCTGTACGTTCGCAGGGTGCCCATTTCTTCGCATTATTCAGACCGCGCCCCGCGCCCGGGCGTGGCACGCGCCCCGCGCACGCGCCGCGCCACCGCGCTCGCCTCCACAGCGTTCGCGCTCAGCCTTCTGACCGTTCCGGCCGCACTGCCCGCGCACGCCGACGACAACGAATCGGCCGGCAAGGCCAACGAGCCCAAGCCGCCCGCTCAGATGTCGACCGTGGGCGGGTCCCAGCTCGGCCGCCCCGGTACCCAGGTGAACCTGAAGAAGGGCGCTCCGAAGCTGCCGACCAAGCTCTCGGGGCGCTCGTGGGTCATCTCCGACGCCGAGTCCGGCAGGGTGCTGGCCTCGCACAACGCGCACTGGCGACTGCCTCCGGCCAGCACCCTGAAGATGCTGTTCGCGGACACGGTGCTGCCCAAGCTGCCCAAGGAGCGCACCCACAAGGTCGTCCCGTCCGACCTGCAGGGCATGGGTGAGGGCAGCAGCCTGGTCGGCGTCAAGGAGGGCGAGTCGTACTCGGTGCACGACCTGTGGCTCGGCGTGTTCCTGCGCTCGGGCAACGACGCCGTGCACGTGCTGGCGGCCATGAACGGCGGCGTCGGCAAGACCGTCCAGGGCATGAACGACAAGGCCCGGGCGCTGCACGCGAACGACACCAGGGTCGTCAGCCCGGACGGCTACGACCGCAAGGGGCAGGTGTCCTCGGCCTACGACCTGACGCTGTTCGCCCGCGCGGGGCTGCAGAACAAGGACTTCCGCGAGTACGCCTCGACCGCCACCGCCAAGTTCCCGGGGCAGACGAAGAAGAAGGACGGCAAGACGAAGCGCGAGAGCTTCGGGATCCAGAACACCAACCGTCTGCTGACCGGCGACGTGGGCATCGATCCCTACCCGGGGATCGCGGGCGTCAAGAACGGTTCGACGACCAACGCGGGCAACACCTTCACCGGTGTCGCCCAGCGCGGCGACCGGGTGCTGCTGGTGACCGTCATGCACCCGGACGGCGAGGAGCCGCACGGCGTCTACAAGGAGACCGCCAGGCTGCTGGACTGGGGCTTCGCCGCCGACGGCAAGGTGGAGCCCGTGGGTGAGCTGGTGGCGCCGGGCACCTCGGGCGGCGGGGGCACCCCGGCCGGCAAGGGCGGCGAGGCGGGCGGCTCGCACGACGCGCACGCGGCTGCCCGTACGGATGCCAAGCCCTCGGGCGGTGCCGGCGTCGCCATCGGCATCACCGCCGGTGTTCTGGTCCTTCTCGGTCTGGTGGCGTACGGCGTGCACCGCCGCTGGCCGCTTCCGGACCTGGCTCGCCGCCGCCGGTGACACCGCCCTCCCTGTCGCCGGACCCCGCCTCGCCGGAGTCCGGGGTCTCCGCGTCGGCGGGGTCCGGGGTCCTCGCGACGGCGGAGTCCGGGGTCTTGGCGTCGCCGGGGTCCGGATCGTCGGGGGTGTCCTCGATCAGGTCCTGTACGGGCTGCCGGGAGGCGGGCTCCCCGGCGGGGGCGGGGGCGGTGGCCGTCCAGGCAGCGCAGTAGAGCAGCAGCTTGGTCATGAAGGAGATCCACAGCAGCAGGGCGATGGGCACGCCGAAGGCGCCGTAGATGTTCTTGGCGGCCACCTGCTGGAGGTAGCCGCCGAGCAGCAGCTTCAGCAGCTCGAATCCGACGGCGCCCTGCAGGGCCGCGGCCAGCGTGGCACGGCGCGGCGGGCGCACCCGGGGCAGCAGGGTCAGCACGTACCACAGCAGCAGGAAGTCCGCGGCCACGGCGGCGGCGTACCCGGCGGCGCGCAGCAGCACCGTCCCGATGCCGCCCTCGGCCAGCCCGATCCACTCCGCGACCCGGGTCACCGCGGTGACGGCGAACGCCGAGCCGCCGAGGGAGATCAGCCCGACCAGGCCGAGTCCGAGCAGGATGCCCAGGTCGGTGGCCTTGCGCAGGACCACGTTGCCGGGGTCCTCGGTCAGGTCCCATACGGCGCGCAGGCTCTCCCGGAGCGCGCCGACCCAGCTCGCGCCGGTGAACAGCAGCGCGGCTCCGGCGACACTCCCGACGGTGCCCGCGTTGTCGGCCAGCGACTGGAGCTGGAGCTGGTCGGAGATGCCGGGCACCTGCTCGGTGAGGGTGTCCTGGAGCTGCCGCGTCTGCGCCGCGGGGAGCAGCGCAGCGGCGACGGCGGCACCGACCGCCAGCATCGGGAACAGCGCCAGGAAACTGGTGAACGTGATCGCGGCGGCCAGCCGCGTCCACTTGCGGGCGTCCAGGTGCGTGTAGACGTGCCAGATCCGGGTGGTGAACAACCACGTCAGGAACGGACCCAGCAGCGGCAGCTTCGTCAGTCTTTCCACACCAGGCCCATGCCCCGCCACAGCGGTTTCCAGCCATGGTCGTCGGCGGTCATCGGCCGGGTGCCCCGCGGACCGCCTCGGCTACAGCGTGGCCGACGGGTGCAGCGCCGTACGCCGCTGGTGGGGCGGCCGGCAGCCCGCCGGGGGCAGGGCGACGTCCAGGGCAGCGGTGGTCGGCGTCGGCCCCGGGGCACAGCCACGGCCCGGCGGCAGGCCGGGGCTGGGCGCGAACGGGAACTCCCGCTTGAGCCGCCACTGGGCGTCCGCCCCCTGCTCGTAGAGGGCGAACCCGGTGGCCGTCCAGGCGCAGTCGAAGTCGGCCAGCTCCTCGTACGCGCGGTCCATCGCCGCCTCCGGGATGCCGTGCGCGACGGTGACGTGCGGGTGGTACGGGAAGTGCAGCTCGCGGGCGAGCGGGCCCTCGGCGGCCCTGACCCGCTCCTGCAGCCGGGCGCAGGCCGCGCCGCCCCGCGCGACCTGGACGAAGACCACGGGTGTCAGCGGCCGGAAGGTGCCGGTCCCCGACAGGTGGACCCGGAAGGGGCGCCCGGCCAGGGCGACCCCCGCCAGGTGCGCCTCGACCGAGGGGCGCGCCGCCCGGGGCACCTCGGTCGGCGGCAGCAGCGTGATGTGGGTGGGGATGCCGTGTGCCGCGCTGTCCCCGAAGGACGCCCGCCGCTCCTGGAGCAGCGAACCGTACGGCTCCGGCACGGCGAGCGACACACCGAGGGTGACGGTCGCCGGCGCGTCGGTCGCTCCCGCGCCCATGGGTTCTCCCTTCACCGCCTGCCGGGCACGAAGCCCACCTTCTCGTAGACGTCCCGCAGCGTGTCCGACGCCACGTCCCGGGCCTTCTCCGCGCCGTCCAGCAGGATCCTGTCCAGCGACGCCGGGTCGTCCATGTACTCCTGCGTCCGCGTGCGGAACGGTGTCACCCAGTCCGTGACGATCTCGGCGAGATCCGTCTTGAGCGCACCGTAACCCTTGCCCGCGTACTTATCCTCCAGTTCCTGGATTCCGGAACCGGTGAGGGTGGCGTGGATGGTCAGCAGATTGCTGATCCCGGGCTTCTTGTCCCGGTCGAACCGGATGACCGTGTCGGTGTCGGTGACCGCGCTTTTGATCTTCTTCGCCGTCACCTTCGGCTCGTCCAGCAGGTCGATGATGCCCTTGGGGGTGGAGGCCGACTTGCTCATCTTGACCTGCGGGTCCTGGAGGTCGTAGATCTTCGCCGTCTCCTGGGGGATGTGCGCCTCGGGGACCGGGAAGGTGGCGCCGTACCGCCCGTTGAAGCGCTCGGCGATGGTGCGGGTCAGCTCCAGGTGCTGGCGCTGGTCCTCGCCGACGGGGACCTGGTGGGCCCGGTAGATCAGGATGTCCGCCACCATCAGCGCCGGGTAGGTGAACAGGCCCACACTCGTGTGGTCCGTACCCTGCTTGGCGGACTTGTCCTTGAACTGCGTCATCCGCGCCGCCTCACCGAACCCGGTCAGGCACTCCACGATCCAGCTCAACTGGGTGTGCTCGGGAACGTGGCTCTGCAGGAAGAGGGTGCAGCGCTGCGGGTCCAGCCCGGCCGCCAGCAGCTGGGCCGCCGCCATCCGCGAGTTGTTCCGCAGGTCGGCGGGGTCCTTGGGGATCGTCACGGCGTGCAGGTCGACGACCGTGTAGAAGGCGTCGTGGGTCTCCTGGAGGTCCACCCACTGGCGTACGGCACCCAGGTAGTTACCCAGGTGGAACGAACCGGCGGTGGGCTGGATCCCGGACAGCACGCGAGGACGATCATTGGCCATGCCGCCATTCTCTCAGGTGCCGGCGGCCACTCGGCACGCGACAGCGGGTGAGCTGGGGCACGGGCCGGGCGCCCTCGGGTCCGGGGGCTGCTCAGCCCCGCGGGGCCCGGCGAAGATGGAGGGGTGCCGCCCCACCGGGCGCGCACGACGGTACGTACAGAGGAACGGAGACGACGATGTCCACCCTCTCCACCGCCACCAGCGCGCGGAGCATCGCCACAGCGGAGGCTCACAGCGCGCACAACTACCACCCCCTGCCCGTCGTCATCGCGACCGCGGACGGCGCGTGGGTCACCGACGTCGAGGGGCGCCGCCATCTCGACATGCTCGCCGGATACTCGGCGCTGAACTTCGGGCACCGCAACCCCCGGCTGATCGAGGCCGCCAAGGCGCAGCTCGACCGGGTCACCCTCACCTCCCGCGCCTTCCACCACGACCGCTTCGCCGACTTCGCCGCCCAGCTCGCCGAGTTGTGCGGCATGGAGATGGTGCTGCCGATGAACACCGGCGCCGAGGCGGTGGAGACGGCGGTCAAGACGGCCCGCAAGTGGGGTTACCGCGTCAAGGGCGTGCCCGAGGGCCGGGCGAAGATCGTGGTGGCCGACAACAACTTCCACGGCCGGACCACCACCATCGTCAGCTTCTCCACCGACGAGGAGGCCCGCGCCGACCACGGCCCCTTCACACCGGGCTTCCAGAGCGTCCCCTACGGCGATCTGCCCGCCCTCCGGGCGGCGATCGACGGCAACGGCGGGGACGGCGAGGACGGTGGGGACGGCGGGGAAGCTGTCGCCGTGCTGCTGGAGCCCGTGCAGGGTGAGGCGGGCGTCCTGGTGCCGCCGCCCGGCTACCTGGCCGGGGTCCGCGAGGTGACCCGCGACCGGGGGGTGCTCCTCATCGCGGACGAGATCCAGTCCGGGCTCGGCCGGACGGGGGCCACCTTCGCCTGCGAGCAGGAGGGCGTCACCCCCGACATGTACGTCCTGGGCAAGGCGCTGGGCGGCGGTGTCGTGCCGGTCTCCGCCGTCGTCTCCTCCCGCGAGGTCCTCGGCGTCCACCGCCCCGGCGAACACGGCTCCACCTTCGGCGGCAACCCGCTGGCCTGCGCCGTCGCCCTGGAGGTGCTGGCGATGCTGCGCACCGGTGAGTACCAGCAGCGCGCCGCGGAACTGGGTGAGCACCTCCACCGCGAGCTGGGCCTGCTGCCCTCCGGCGCCGTCCGCGAGGTCCGCGGCCGGGGCCTGTGGGCCGGCGTCGACATCGATCCGGCGCACGGCACGGGACGCGAGATCTCCGAGAAGCTCCTGGACCGCCGCGTTCTCGTCAAGGACACCCACGGCTCCACGATCCGCCTGGCCCCGCCCCTGGTCATCAGCAAGGAAGACCTCGACTGGGGTCTGGAGCAGCTGCGCGAGGTCCTGACGGACTGAGCCGGGCGGGCGCGGGCCGGCGCGGTCCTCCGCCGGTCCGCGCGCTCCTCCACGTCAGGTGCCGGTCCGAGGACCGTGCCGCTCGTGCCCTCCTCGGTCGGCGGGCCCGGCCGGACGGTGCGAGGGCCGGGCGCAGGGGGCGGTGCGCCGCGTGCCGGGGGCCGTCGGCCGGCTCGGACCACAGCTCGCCCGGTTCGGTCTCCTGGCCGAGGTCCGCCTCCAGGTGGTCGGCGGTCTCGCCAGCCGCACGGAGCGCCCCGGCGACCACAGCGTGCCGCTCGTCGGCAGGAGCGTCCTCGACAGCGCCGAGAAGGTCCGCGACGGCGGCGTTCCGACGGGCTTCGGGCCCATGTGCCCGTGACGCCAGCCGCACGGAGCGCCGCGGCGACCAGAGCGTGCCGCTCGTCGGCAGGAGCGTCCTCGACAGCGCCGAGAAGGTCCGCGACGGCGGCGTTCCGACGGGCTTCGGGCCCATGTGCCCGTGACGCAGCTCCTGTTGCGGGTCGCCGTACGGTCGGCAAGCGCCACGCATCGTCGCACGGGGTACCGACAGCGCCCGCCGCTCCGGTCGGTCGGCGTCCGGGTGCGGGGACGGTGCGTGCGCCGCGCTCAGGACGCGGTGGGGGCGGCGGTCTCCTGCCGCCGCACCGTCCCGCGCTGGGTCAGCAGCGTCCCGGCGCACGTGAGTGCCAGGGCGGCCAGCAGGCCCAGGTTGGCGCCGGCCCAGGTGCCGGTGCGGCCGCCGAGACCGAGCGGGGCCAGCAGGTAGCCCTGCCAGTCGAGCCACTCGGCGCCGGTGTTGGTGACCAGGCCCCAGCCCAGCGCCGTGGCGGCGACGAGCAGGGTGACGGGCAGCCACCGGATGTCGCCGTACCGCCCGCGGGGGCGGAAGAGGTCCGCGTCGTCGAAGGGGCGGGAGCGCAGCGCGGTGTCCGCGAGCATCGTGCCGCACCAGGCGGCGACGGGCACGCCCAAGGTGGTCAGGAACGCCTGGAAGGTACCGAGGAAGTCGTCGGCGAAGAAGACGAGGGAGACGGTGCCGGCGACCATCAGGGCACCGTCGAGCCCCGCGGCGGCGTAGCGCGGCACGCGCAGCCCGGCGGCGAGCAGGGCGAGCCCGGAGGAGTAGATGTCCAGGACGGCGCCGCCGACCAGCCCGAGAACCGCGACGAGCGTGAAGGGGAGCAGGAACCACAGCGGGAGAAGGGTGGTGAGGGCGCCGATGGGGTCGGCGGCGACCGCCTCGTCCAGCCCCGGGGACGAACCGGCCAGCAGCAGCCCGAAGGCGAAGAGGACCAGCGGCGCGAGCGAGCCGCCCAGCACGGTCCAGCCGGCGACCGCCGTACCCCGCGTGCGGCGGGGCAGGTAGCGGGAGTAGTCCGCGGCGGCGTTGACCCAGCCGAGACCGAACCCGGTCATCACGAACACGAGGGCTCCCACGACCTGTTGGGCCGAGCCGTGGGGCAGGCCGGTGACCCGGCCGAGGTCGATCTCGTCGGCCACCAGCACCATGTAACCGACCGTCAGCACACCGGTCACCACGGTGATGGCCGTCTGCAACCGCATGATGAGGTCGAAGCCGATGACTCCGGCAGCGACGGTCAGCGCGGAGACCACCAGCAGCGCGAGGATCTTCGTGGCCGTACCGCCGCCCCAGCCGAGCCGGTCGAGGACGGTGGCCGTGGCCAGCGTCGCCAGTGTCACCAGGACGGTCTCCCAGCCGACGGTGAGCACCCAGGAGACTGCGGCGGGCAGCCGGTTGCCCCGGACTCCGAACGCGGCGCGGCTGAGCACCATCGTCGGTGCGGAGCCGCGCTTGCCGGCCACGGCCACCAGACCGCACAGCAGGAAGGAGACGAGGACTCCGGCGGCCCCGGCGAGCAGCGCCTGCCAGAAGGAGAGGCCGAAGCCCAGCGCGAACGAGCCGTAACCGAGGCCGAGAACGGACACGTTGGACCCGAACCAGGGCCAGAAGAGCTGAGCCGGGCGTCCCTTGCGTTCGGCCTCCGCGATGACGTTGAGACCGTTCTCCTCGACCGCCGGCATGCTGGCGCTCCCCCGCTTCCCTGTCCCGGACTCCGGGCCCCGCCCCCCGTTGACGGCCGGGGCTCGTGGAGCCTCCAAGGTCGGCACCTCCCGCGTCAAGAGCCGCCGATACACCCTGTTCACCACGCGGGAGCGGGCCGCCGAGCACTTCGAGGAGGGTGAACTGTCCGCGCTGCTGGGACAGATCGTCGCGATCAACGCCTGGAACCGGTTCAACGTGGCGGTCCGCGAGGTCCCCAAGAGCCTGGCCGCCGGCGGCGCCCCCTCCTGAGCGCCGCCGATCCCGTGGGCGGCGCTCAGCGCCCGAAGGGGCCCGTCTCGGCGAAGGCCCGCTCCGCGAAGCGTGCGCCGATGCGCCGGTGGGTGGCGGCGTCGGGGTGGAGGCCGTCGGGCAGGGGCAGCTCGGCGGCGTCGGCCTCGCCGTACAGTTCGCGGCCGTCGAGGTGGTGCAGGTGCGGGTCCTCGGCCGCCCGCTGCGCCACGATCCGGGCGAGTTCGTCGCGGATGACGCCGAGGGTGAGCTTGCCGCTCGCCCTCTCCGCGGGGTCCCCCACGGCTCGGAAGCGCAGTCGGCCGTCGGAGAGGTCGGGGACGGCGGGCCCGGGGGTCTCCTCGTGGAGGGGGCACAGCAAGGGTGAGACGACCAGCAGCGGTGCGGTCGGATGGCCCTCGCGGAGGGTGTCGAGGAAGCCGTGCACGGCAGGCGTGAAGGCCCGCAGCCGCATCAGGTCGCTGTTGACCAGGTTGATGCCGATCTTGATGCTGAGCAGGTCGGCGGGGGTGTCCCGCATCGCGCGCGCGGTGAACGGGTCGAGCAGGGCACCGCCGCCCAGCCCCAGGTTGACCAGCTCCGCTCCGCCGCGTGCGGCGGCGAGCGCGGGCCAGGTGGCGGTGGGCCTCGTGGCGTTGGAACCGTGGCTGATCGAGCTGCCGTGGTGCAGCCACACGGGGCGGTCCCGGCCGGGTGCCGGTTCGACGGGGGCGTCGGTGCGCAGGGTGACCAGTTCGGTGGTCTCGTCGTGGGGCAGCCAGATCTCGACGTCCTTCGACCGGTCGGGCAGCCCGGTGAAGCGGCAGGTGCCGATCGGACCCGCCTGCTGCTCGAAGGTTCCCGCGGCCATGTCGATGGTGAGGGTGCTGCCCTCGGCGACAGTGGCGCGGCCGGCCGGCTCGCCGTCGACGAGCAGTTCGTAGACCCCGTCCGGGCGCGGCGGAGCACCTACGTAGATCCGCTTGGTGGGCCGGGTGTCCAGTTCGACGGCGGTGGCGCGGGTGCGGAACGCGAGCCGTACGCCGGAGGGCTGCGACTCGGCCATGGCGAGCTGGGGGTCGGCGCACTGGGCGCGGGCCCGGGCGGGCAGCCGGTGCGGCAGGACGCCGTCGGCGGTGCGCTCCACTTCCAGGGCGCCGCGCAGCAGCTCAGCGGTGACGGGGGTGCTGGTCCAGGGGCGCACGGGGTTCTCCGGTTTCTCGGCGTGTTCGGTGGGCAGGGCGGTGGCCTTCAGCGGCCGGATCCGGGCCAGTTGCGCAGCAACGCGTCGAGCGCGTCCAGGGTCGTGGACCAGGTCTCCTCGCTGTCGGGGGCGCTGTGGCTGAAGCCGCCGCCCATCTCCAGGCTGACGTAGCCGTGGAAGACGCTGCCGAGCAGCCGGACCGCGTGCGTACGGTCCGGCTCCGGCAGGTCGTAGCCGCGCAGCACGGCGCGCGTCATCCGGGCGTGCCGTACACCCGCGCTGGCGGCGGCCGTCCGGGGGTCGAGGCGGAACTGGGCGGCGGCGTAGCGGCCGGGGTGTTCGCGGGCGTAGTCGCGGTAGACGTTCGCCAGGGCGGTGAGCGCCTCCTTGCCGGACCGTCCGGCCAGCGCCTCGGCGGCGCGGTCGGCGAGCTCCTCCAGTGCGAGGAGGGCGATGCGGGTCTTGAGGTCGTGGGAGTTCTTCAGGTGCGAGTAGAGGCTGGCGACCTTGACGTCGAACTGCCGGGCCAGCGCCGAGACGGTCACCTGGTCGAAGCCGACCTCGTCGGCCAGCTCGGCCCCGGCCCTGGTGAGGCGTTCGGTGGTGAGTCCTGCGCGCGCCATGGTGTCACTCCTTCCGGCTGACACCATTGTGCAGGTACCTAAAACTTTTAGGCAACTTCCGAAGGGAGACGGGCACCCTCGCCCCCCGGTGAGCCTCAGCGCGGCACGGGCGCCACCGTCAGCAGGGCGGACACCACCAGCACCGCTCCCAGCGCGGCCAACTCCCATGCGGTGGGCCGCAGCACCTGGCCGTAGGTCACCCGGGTGCGGTCCCGCATCAGCACCCGGCGGGCGAGGACCGCGCACAGTGCGACGACCGCCACCACGGCAAGCTTCACCACGAGCAGGCGGCCCCAGGCCGAGGAGGTGGCGGCCTGGAGGGAGGGCAGCTTGCGCAGGGTGCTGCCCGTACCCGTCACGCACAGGGCGGCGAACAGCCAGAACGCCCACCGGGCGTAGGCGGCCAACAGGGCACGGGCCGCGCCGGGTTCGCCGTGCCAGGCCCGCACGGTGCGCAGCGCGTGGACGAGGCCGCCGGTCCACAGCACGGTGCTGGTGAGATGGACGAGGGTCAGGCCCGCACCAAGGGCCTGGGTGTGGGCTTCGGGGTGGGCCCGCACGGCCTCACCGACGACGACGCCCGCCAGCGGGGCCGCCGCCCACACCGGCCGCCGCAGAACGACGCAGAGGGCGGCCAGCAGGAAGCCGTTGGCCTCGGCGAAGGCCAGCAGGCCGTCGCGGGTCGCGTAGATCTCGCTCAGTTCGGGCAGCCCGGCGGCCAGGGTGCCGTCCCCGGCGGCGGCCATGGAGGCGAGGGCCAGGGCGGCGAGCATGCCGGCCAGTGCGGCGCCGGCCGCCCAGGAGGGGGGCTGTGCCGGACCGGTGCCGGGGGTGCCGGGCAGCGTGCGGGCGACGTCGCGGGCCAGTCGGCGCCCCGCCACCTCGCCGAGCTGCACGCACAGCGCGGCGAACAGCACCGACCGCAGCAGCGTGGTGGCTCCGCCGCCGGGTATCCGCACCTCGCCGGTGCTGCCGGTGGCCAGTTCGGTGCCCGTCAGCGCGAGGGCGACCAGCAGGCCGACGCATCCGGCTACCGACAGCGCAAGCAGGAAAGTACGCCGGCGTCCGCGCGGGGCGCGGTGCCGCCCCCGGCTCCCGCCGCTCCCGCGCTCCGCCCGGAGAGCACCGTCGCGGGCAGCGGGTACGCACGGCGGCGGATCGGGCGGGCTCACAGCGCAATTCTGTACCAGGGGGCGCATGCAGGGGACGGCTCCGCCCCCGTGACGGCAGGCGTCACGGGGGCGGAGGGAGGCGAGGAGAGGCTGTCCGGGACAGCTACCTCGACGGGGCGGGCGGCCGCCTCACTTGGGCATCCACTTCTGCCACTTGTCCGGGTTCTCCTTGACCCACTTGGCGGCTGCCTCGTCGGTGTCCATCTTGTCGATGGTCATCCACTTGACGACCTTGGTCTGCTCGGCGGTGGACCAGTGGAACTTCTTGAGGAAGTCCGCGGCCTTGCCGCCGTGCTCGGAGAAGTCCTTGTTCATGAACTTCGCCAGCGGCGTGTACGGGTAGGCGCAGGCCACCTTGGAGGGCACCTTGTCGCACCCGGGGGTGCGCTTGGGCAGCTTGACCTCCGTCATGGGCACCTTGGAGTTGAGCCACTGCGGGATCCACCAGTAGGAGAGGAAGGGCTGCTTCTTGGCGGCGCGCTTCTGGATCTCCTTGACCTGTGCGGCCTCGCTGCCGGCGTAGACCGTCTTGTAGGGCAGGTCCAGGTTCTTGATGATCGCGTCGTCGTACGTGGAGAAGGACGGGGAGCCCTCCAGCAACTGGCCCTTGTCGCCGCTCTCCGGGGTCTGGAAGTACTTCTTCAGCTTCGGAAGGTTCTTCCAGTTCTTGACCTCGGGGTGCTTCTTGGCGAAGTAGGTGGGCACGTACCAGCCGATGTGGCCGGTCACACCGAGCTCGCCCTCGTAGGAGACCGTCTTGAGCTCCTCGACGTACTTCTTCTCCTTCTTCGGCACCCCGCGCCAGTCCTCCATCATGGCGTCCGCGCGGCCGGTGTTGAGCGCGTCGAACATGACGGGCTCGTCCATCTGGAGCGTCTTGACCCGGTAGCCGAGCTTCTTCTCCAGGATCTGCTTGGCCACTGCCACGTTCGCCTCGGAACCGGCCCAGGCCGCGATGGGCAGGGTGACGGTGTTGGCCGAACCGCTGTAGTACGGGTCGGCCTTGCCGCAGGAGCTGAGGCCGGCGGCCAGGGCGAGGGCGGCGGCCCCCGCCACACCGGCCCGGATCATGCGTGTGCGCTTCACTTGGTACCTCCGCGCTTGCCGGTGCCCGCGGACTGGGTGAGCCGGTCGAGCACCAGCCCCAGGCAGACGATGGCGACACCGGCCGAGAGGCCGACGCCCAGGTCGCTCTTCTGGAGCCCGTAGACGACGTCGTAGCCGAGCGCGCCGCCGCCGACCAGGCCGCCGATGACGACCATGGCCAGTACCAGGACCACGCCCTGGTTGCAGGCCAGCATCAGCGAGGGACGGGCCAGCGGGAGCTGCACCTGGCGCAACTGCTGCCACCCCGTGCCGCCCAGCGAGCGGGACGCCTCCATCGCGGCCGGGTCCACGGTACGCAGGCCCTGCGCGGTGATGCGGATGACGGCCGGCAGCGCGTACACGGTCGCCGCCAGGATCGCGGCGGGGCGGCCGACGCCGACCAGGGCCACCACGGGCACCAGGTAGACGAACTGCGGCATGGTCTGCATGACGTCCAGGACGGGCCGGATCAGCCGCATCACCCACGTCGAGCGGGCGGCCAGGATGCCGATGACGACGCCGACGATCAGGGTGCACAGCACCGCGACGAGCACCTGCGAGAGCGTGTCCATGGACTTGTCCCACAGCCCCAGGACGCCGAGCACCGCGAGCGAGAGCACGCCGGTCAGCCCGGCCCGCCACGAGCCGGCCAGCCAGGCCAGGACGGCCACCAGCAGCAGCACGCCCCACCAGGGCGCGGCCTGCATGGCCTCGCGCATCGGGTTGAGCACCCAGGAGGTGAAGTGCGCGGCCCACACGTCGGTGCCGCCCACGAGCGGCACCCCGTCGGAGATGGCCTTGGTGAAGGACTCGATGGCCCGGGTGAGCGGAGAAGAGATCGAGACGGTCCAGCTCAGGGGCCAGGAGCGCTCGCCCACCGGCCCCAGGACGCTGCCGAAGACGGCGAACAGAATGAAGACGGCCCAGGCCAGCCAGCCGCCCACCTTCGCCAGCGCGACCGCTCCGGCGTCGCCGCCGACGCGCGGGCCGGCCGGGGCGGTGTCGAGCTGGTCACCGGCGGCAGCCGTGACCCGGTCGAGCCAGATCGCGATCAGCACGATGCAGCTTCCGGGGATGAGCGCCAGGCCGACGTTGTCCTTGGACAGTGCCTGGTAGACCTTGTCGCCGAGGCCGCCGGCGCCGATCACGGAGGCCATGACGACCATCGACAGCGCCATCATGATCGTCTGGTTGAGGCCGAGCAGCATCTCCTTGCGCGCCAGCGGCAGCCGCGCGGTCCACAGCCGCTGCCAGGCGTCCGAGCCCAGCGAGCGGGAGGCCTCCAGCGCGGCCGGGTCGGCGCCGCGCAGACCCAGCGCCGTGAGGCGGGCCATGGGAGGTGCGGCGTAGATGACGGTGGAGACCAGGGCGGCCGGTGAGCCGATGCCGAAGATCAGCACCAGCGGCAGCAGGTAGGCGAACGCCGGCATCACCTGCATGGTGTCGAACACCGGCCGCAGCACGCGGTTGCCCGTCTCGGACAGGCCGGCGACCAGGCCCAGCAGCACGCCGATGACGGCGGAGACGGCGACCGCCACCACCATCAGGGCCAGCGTGGACATGGCGTACTCCCACACGCCCAGCACGCCGAAGATGCCGAAGGTGCACAGCGTCAGCAGCGCGATGCGCAGCGAGCGCACCTTCCGACCGGCGCCGGACACGTACCAGGAGACGGCGGTGGCCAGCACGGTCACGCCCACCCAGCCCAGGTTGCTGAGGAAGGTGAAGACGTAGTCGACGCCGCCCTCGGACCAGTTGCTGATGTGCAGCAGGAAGTAGAGGAACAGCGGGCTCTTGGCCCGGTTGTCGGTCAGCCAGTTGCTGACGGAGTCCAGCCCGTCCTGCACCTTCGAGGACAGGTCGAGCACGCCGGGCCAGTTGCCGTCCAGCGCGAGGGCGCCGACGACCAGGACGACGAGCACGGCCACGAACGCGACCAGCGCGGGGCGGGCCAGCAACGCGCGGGCGCCGCTCACCGGCTCGGGAGGGGGCGGCGGCGCAGCGGGCGTTCCCTCGTCCTGCTGCTCGCCTGCCTTCGCCAGGGTGGTGGTACTCATATCAGCCCCTCGGCCGGCTCAGTGGTGCGGGCGGCCCGTACGGGCTCCGCATGGTGCGTGGTGCTCATACCGCGGCCACCTCCTTGGGCTCGCCGTTCTCGCCGCGGCTTCCGCTCTCGTCCAGACCGGCGACGACGCTCAGCAGACGGGCGTCGTCGACGACGCCGATGGTGCGGCCGTTCTCGACGACACGGGCGCTCTCCCCGCTGCGGGCGACGGCCTCGATGGCGTCGGCGACCAGCGTGTCGGGGGCCAGCTCGGTGCCCTTGCCGGTGTCGGCGTCCTCGGCCTTGCGCATCGCGCGGCGCACCGAGATGACCTGCTCGCGGGGGACGTCGCGGACGAAGTCGCGAACGTAGTCGTCGGCCGGGTTGGCGACGATCTCCTCGGGCGTGCCGAGCTGGACGACCTCGCCGTCGCGCATCAGCGCGATGCGGTCGCCCAGGCGCAGCGCCTCGGACAGGTCGTGGGTGATGAAGACCATCGTGCGGCCCTCCTCGCGGTGGAGCCGGATGACCTCCTCCTGCATGTCGCGGCGGATCAGCGGGTCGAGCGCGCTGAACGGCTCGTCGAACAGCAGCACCTCGGGGTCGACGGCCAGCGCACGGGCGAGGCCGACGCGCTGCTGCTGGCCGCCGGACAGCTGGCCCGGACGGCGCTCGCCGAGCCCGTCGAGACCGACCTTGGTCACCATCTCGGCCGCGCGCGCCCGGCGTTCGGCCTTGCCCAGGCCCTGGATCTCCAGGCCGTAGGCGACGTTGTCGAGCACGCTGCGGTGCGGCAGCAGGCCGAAGTTCTGGAAGACCATCGAGGCCCGGTGCCGGCGCAGTTCGCGCAGCGTCTCCTTGTCCATCGACAGCACGTCCTGGCCGTTGAACTCCAGCTGGCCTGCCGTGGGCTCGATCAGCCGGGTCAGGCAGCGCACCAGGGTGGACTTGCCGGAGCCGGACAGGCCCATGACGACGAAGACCTCGCCCTTGTGGACGTCGAAGGAGACGTCGCGGACGGCGGCGGTACAGCCGGTCTGCTCCCGCATCTCGGCCTGGGACAGGCCCTGGACCCGCTCGTCGTGGGGCAGTTTGCGGCGGGCGGACTTCGGACCGAAGACCTTCCACAGGTTGCGGACGGAGATGACGGGGCTGCCGTCGGCCGCGTCGTTGGTCCTGGTCGTGACGTCGGTGGCGGCTTCGTTGCCGTCAGCGTTCATGGCGTTCATGGCGTCTGTGGCGTCTGTGGCGTTCTCAGCGTTCGCGGTGGCCTTGGCGGTCTCGGACATCACGCAACACCTCCCGGTGCCGTCGTCGAATGGGGTCGGATGAGGTCGACCGCCTTCTCACCGAGCATCAGTACACCGATCATCGGGTTGACGGCGGGCATGGTGGGGAAGACGGAGGCGTCCGCGATGCGGATGCCCGACAGGCCACGCACGCGCAGCCGTGGGTCGACGACGGCGAGCGCGTCGTCCGGAGCTCCCATCCGGCAGGTGCCCGCCGGGTGGTAGACGGTGTGTGCGGCCTTGCGCACCAGCTCGCTGATCTCCTCGTCGCCCGTCACCTCGGGGCCGGGGAAGACCTCCCGCTTGAGCCACTTGGCGAACGGCTCGGCCTGGGCGACCTTGCGGGCCAGCTTGATGCCGTCGACCAGGGTCCTGCCGTCGTAGTCGTTCTCGTCCTCGAAGTACCTGAAGTCGAGGGCCGGCTTGACCTCGGGATCGGCGGAGGTGAGGTAGACACGCCCGCGGGAACGGGACTTGGGAATGTTCGGGGTCATCGACACCCCGTGCTCGGGGCGTTCGTAGCCCAGCCGCTCGGGGTTGTCGGTGAAGGGGATCTGGTAGAAGTGGAACATCAGGTCGGGACCCTTGTGGTCCGGGTCCCGCTTGACGAACAGTCCCGCGTCGGAGTCCATCGCGGAGTTGTCCGGGATCGGCCCGTCCGTCTCCCACACGATCACCGACTCGGGGTGGTCGATGAGGTTCTCCCCCACACCCGGCAGGTCGTGCACGACGGGGATGCCCAGCGCCTGGAGGTCCTCCCGCCTTCCGATACCCGAGTGCATCAGCAGCCGCGGCGTGTCCACCGCGCCCGCGCACACCAGCACCTCACGCTCGGCGGTCAGCAGCGTCTCCGTACCGTCCTTGGCGCGGACGTGCACCCCGGTGACTGTCTTGCTGTCCTCGCTGCCCTTGCTGTCCTCGCTGCCCTCGGTGCCGAACTCCAGCTTGTACGCCCACGTCTCCAGCAGGATGTGCAGGTTGGGGCGGTCGCCGGCCTCGATGTGCGGGTGCAGGTAGGCCACCGAGGCGGAGGAGCGCTTGTTGTTCTCCGGGTGGTAGGACAGGTCGAAGAAGCCGACGCCCTCGTCGAAGGGGCGGTCGTTGAAGCCGACGACCTCGGGGACGTCCAGCGCCTCCTTGGCGGCGTCGATCCAGTCCTGCGCGATGGCGTTCTGGTCCTTCTTGGCCACCCGCACCACGTTGTTGCGCAGCTTGCCGAAGTAGGGCTCCATCTCCGCGGCGCCCCAGCCGGTGGCGCCCGCCGCCTCCCACTCGTCCCAGTCCGAGGGCAGCGGCTTGAAGGAGATCAGCGTGTTGTGGGACGAGCAGCCGCCGAGCACCTTGGCGCGGCTGTGCAGGATGTGCGAGTTGCCGCGCGGCTGCTCGGTGGTCGTGTACTCGTAGTCGAGCTCGCCGCCCAGCAGGCCCAGCCACTTGCGGAGGGTGAGCACCTCGGGGCGGTCGATGTCCGAGGGACCGCCTTCGATGAGCGCGACGGTGACGTCCGGGTCCTCGGTGAGCCGTGAGGCGATCACCGAGCCGGCCGTTCCACCTCCGACGATCACATAGTCAAAGCTGGCCATGGGGGTTGTGCTCCTTGGGAACTTGCGGGGCGGGGGACTCATGGATACGGCTCCGCCGCGGCGGCCCGGTAGGGGAGGACCGCCGTGGCGTCGCTGTGTTCATCCGCAGGGGGCTCGAAGGGACGGGGAAGGGGAGAGAGGCGAGGGCCGGGGCGGCTCAGCCCGCGAACCACCTGACCGGTGCGGGGCGCAGGTTCTCGTACACGTGCTTGGTCTCGCGGTACTCGGCCAGTCCGTGCGGGCCCAGCTCACGGCCGATACCGGACTTGCCGAAGCCACCCCACTCGGCCTGCGGCAGATAGGGGTGGAAGTCGTTGATCCACACCGTGCCGTGCCGCAGCTTGGCCGCGACCCGGCGGGCCCGCGCGGTGTCGCCGGAGAAGACCGCGCCGGCCAGCCCGTACTCGGTGTCGTTGGCCAGCGCGACCGCCTCGTCCTCGGTGGCGAAGGTCTCCACCGTCAGCAGGGGCCCGAAGGTCTCCTCGCGGATGACGCGCATCCCGCGGTGGCAGTCGTCCAGCACGGTCGGTGCGTAGAAGTAACCGGCGGCGGGCCGCACCTCGGAAGGCTTCGGCCGCTCGCCGCCGCACCGCAGCGCGGCGCCCTCCTGGAGCGCGGAGGCGACGTAGGCCTCGGTCTTCTCCAGCTGCTGCCGGGAGACCAGCGGCCCGCACTCGACGCCCTCCTCGGTGCCGCGGCCCAGCTTGATGCGCTGCGCGCGGGAGACGAGCTCGGCCACGAAACGGTCCTTGACGGACTCCTCGACGATCAGCCGGGCACCGGCCGAGCAGACCTGGCCGCTGTGGATGAAGGCGGCGTTCAGCGCCTGGTCGACAGCGGTGTCGAAGCCCTCGTCGGTGGCGCAGGCGTCGGCGAAGACCACGTTGGGGTTCTTGCCGCCGAGTTCGAGCGCGACCTTCTTCGCCCCGGCGACCGCCGCGGCCCCCGCCCTGGTTCCGCTGGCCAGGCCGCCGGTGAAGGAGAAGAGGTCCACGTCGGGGTGCTCTGCCAGCCGCTGCCCGACGGGGAGCCCGGCGCCGGTGACGATGTTGGCCACCCCGGCGGGCAGTCCCGCCTCCACCAGCAGCTTCACCAGGTGCACGGTGGACATCGGGGTGATCTCGCTGGGCTTGATCACGAAGGTGTTGCCCGCGGCCAGCGCCGGGGCGACCTTCCAGCTCGCCTGGAGGAGGGGGTAGTTCCAGGGCGTGACCAGGGCACAGACGCCGACCGGCTCGTGGACGACGACACTGTGCACATCCGGGCTGCCCGCGTCCACGACGCGCCCGCCGGACTCGTTCATCACCAGGTCGGCGAAGTAGCGGAACGCGTTGGTCACGTCGTCGACGTCGACGCGGCCCTCCTCCAGAGTCTTGCCGGTGTCGCGCGACTCGACGAGGGCGATCTCCTCGCGGTCGCGCTGGAGGAGGTCGGCGACGCGCCGCAGCAGGGCGGCCCGCTCGGCGGTGGCCGTCTGCGGCCACGGGCCCTCGTCGAAGGCGCGGCGGGCGGCGGCGACCGCCGCGTCGGTGTCCGCTGTGTCGCCCTCGGCGACGACGGCGAGCGTGGTGGCGTCCGCGGGGTCCAACACCTCCCGCGTCCCGCCGTCCGCGGCGGTGCGCCATGCGCCGTCGATGTGAATGCTCTGAAGAACGGACACCTTCGGTACTGCCTTCCTTGCTCCTGCTTTCTCCGGGTGATTCCCCGGTGCCCCTGCGTGGGGCTTTTGCCATGCCTGAGGGCAGATGGCAGTCCGGAACCCTGCCCCGTCTTCGCGATGTCATGTCCAAAATTCGATGACAAGTGGGCTTCATCACGGGCCGAAGTGCATCCCCCGACAGCGGCCCGTACGGTGAGTACGTCTTTGTCCGCATATGGCAGGTCCCCGCACCGACGCGCCTCACCTGCCTCCCGCACGGCGGATCGGAGCCTCCTCCATGCGACAGCAGCACCGCACAGCACTGGTCGCGGCGGTATGCGCTGCGACGACGGCCTCGGGCGGGCTCCTGGCCCCGGCGAACGCCGTCCCCACGGCCACCCAACGTGACGGCCCTGACACCGCAGAGTTGTCCGGCGAGGAAATAGCGGAAAAAGCCTCGAACGAGCTGAATTCAGCCCGCTCTCTGCGGCTGAGAATGGAGGCCCCCGACCTTCAGCTCGATCTCGCTCTCGACGAGAAGGCGAATTGTTCCGGAAAAATGTCGGTACCCGGCGGCGGATCCATGGGCCTGATCAAGCACGGCAACACGGTCTGGATCAAACCGGATGCCGCATTCTGGAAGGCACAGCTCGGCCCCGAGGAAGGCGGGAAGGTCGCCAAGAAGTTCCAGGACCGCTACATCCAGGGCACCCCCAAGGACCCGGAGCTCGGCGGCAAGGGCCTGGCCACCGCCTGCGACCTGGACGCCTTCCGGGCCGCCTCCGGCGCCGCGCCGGGGCCGCAGTGGAAACGCGAGCACGGGGCCGGTGGGGACAGCGTCGGCGGACACTCCTCCGTCCCCGTCACCCGCACCCAGGACAAGGCGCGCGTCACCATGCACGTGGCCGCCCAGGGCAAGCCCTACCCGCTGCGGCTGGAGCGCCGGTCCGGCGCCGACCACGACAGGATCGACCTCGGCCGCTTCGACCGGCCCGTCCCCCGCGACACCCCGCCGAAGGACCGCACCGTCTCCGTCCAGCAGCTCAGGCACCACCTGCAGGGCTCGCAGCCCCGGCAGGACGAGCCGCCCTCCAAGGACGTCTGAGACCGCAGCCGCCGGCAGTCGCCCACCGGGCGGCAGCCGCGGGTCGTCGTCGCGCGGGCCGCAACCATCCGCGCGAACTCCCGCATCCGGTCCCGCAGCCGACGTGGGGGCCTTCTCGCAGCGGGCGTGCCACGTCGGCGTCGCCGCAATGGGCACCGTCATGGCCTCCCGCACCGGCGGCCGCGACGAAGGCGGAGCGCCTCCGAGAAGCGGCAACACCTCGGTGGGGCGGAGACGCCTTGATGGGGGGGACACCTCGGCGGGGGCACGGGTCGCGGCACCGGCACGGGAGCGGCCCGTCGGGGGGCTCCGCGTCAGGGACCACCCGCCGCGAGGCCCATCGGTGCGGGTCCCGGTCGCTGACTCGCCGGGGGTTGCGGGCGGGAACCCGTCGGGGCTTCCGGTCGCGAACCCGTCGGGGCTTCCGGTGGCGGAGTCGGGGCAGGTGCGGGGGCAGACTCGGGACGGGGGTGGGTGCCGGTCATGCAGACAGCCTTGCCGACCGCCTCCGCCGAGGTCGATGCCCCGCGACGTCATGGACGGGCGGGCTCGGCAACCTGGGCCCGCACCAGGCTGTCGCCCGCAGCCGTGCGGTAGTACAGCACGGACCGCCCCGCCCGCCGCCGGTGCACCAACCCCGCGTCCAGGAGCACCCGCAGGTGGCGGCCCATCGAGCCGAGCCCCTGCCCGGTGAGGCCCACAAGCTGCGTGGTGCTCAGCGGGGACTCCAGCAGCACCAGCACCGCGGCCCGCGCGTGGCCGAGCAGGGCTCCCAGGGCTTTTGGGGCGGGTTGGCCCTCCACCTCCGCGAGCGCGCCGGCACAGGGGTAGATCACCGCGTACCGGGAGCCGGCCACGGCACGGCCACGGACACCGGCTGCCTCCGCCTGCCCCTTGCCGTTCCCCCCGCCGTCTCCCTCTCCTTCCACTCCTGCCACTCCTTCGCCTCCCTCCCTGTCGCGGCGCCCCGCGGTGGCGGAGTCGGAACCGGTGGGGCTCTCCCAGCTCACCCATCCAGCACGCGGGGTCACCGGGACGAACATGAGCCGGGCACCCGCCAGATCACGGGGCGGGTAGTCCCACGCGTTGATCTGCAGACGGCTTCCCCCGAGCCAGCGCATGCCGGGCCGCATGTCGTCCAGCGCCGCGGCCCACCCACCGCGGCTCAACTGCGCGGTCCGCGCCACCACATCGGCCTCAAGCGCGCGCCGTCGCCTGGGCCAGTAGGGCAGCACCGTCTCGTGCCACACCCAGCGCAGGAGGTCGGCCGTGCGCTGCGGCAGGTCGTCCCGTTGCAGCAGGGGCGGCAGCGGCCCCGGCGCCCCGAGGGAGACGAGCAGGTCGGTGCGCGCGGCTGCGGGCGGTGTCTCCCGGATCCGCGCGAGCTCCTGCTCGAACGACGCCTGACCACGCGGGCCGTCGCCGGGCCGCGGGGTGGGGGTGAGGAAGTCGGCGTTCCACGTGGGGCGGAGCGCGGCGCGGATCAGCAGCGCCGTGACCGGGTCGGCGGACTGCCGGGCGCGGTACGCCGGCAGGTGGGCGCCGAGCCAGGTCCGCTCGCCGGGGTGAGTGGCGTTCCCCCTCTCCAGCACCTTGAGCGCGGCGACCGCCTCCGCCAACGGCGAGACCACGAACCGGCTGCCCGCGAGCACGTCGGCATTGACCTGCCACCAACCCACGACCCGCTCCCCCTCACCCGCCGTCGCCTGTCGCATCCCTCACCGGCCGCCCCGGCCCCGCCACCTCGGCGCTCACGAGTCGGCCGCACCCTCGGGGTCGGTACGGTCCTCGCGCATCGGGCACGCTCTCGCAGGCCGACCCGGTCCTCGCGAGTGGGCCCCGCCCTCGCGCACCCCGCACCGGTACCGACTGCCGCAGCCCGAGACTCCCCGCCGAGCCGCCGGGCCGCCAGGACCACCAGGACCACCAGGACCGCCGGGCGACGACGCGGTCCGAGCGCAGCGTCACCCGCCTTCACCGGCGCCCTTTTCACTCCCTCAAGGGCCGTCGTTTCGCGCTCGTGCGAAACAGTAACCACCGTAGTCGGAGCGCCTCACACTCCCTCTCATGCGCACCTACCGCGCGCTCTTCAGGGCGCCCGAATTCACTCCTCTCTTCCTCACCAGTGCTCTGCACGTTGCGGGGCAGACCGTCAGCGGCCTGGCCCTGGGCACGCTCATCTACACAGCCACCGGCTCCCCCTTGCTCTCGTCCCTCGCGATGTTCGGCCCGTCGCTGGCTCAGCTCGTCGGGGCGACGACCTTGCTGTCGGCGGCGGACCGGGTGCCGCCGCGGGCCACGCTGGGCGCCCTGCCGCTGGCGTTCTCCCTCGGCACGGCGGCACAGGCCGTACCCGGGCTGCCCATCGCTGCCGCGTTCTCCGTACTGCTCGTCCTGGGCGTACTGGCCTCGCTCGGAGGCGGCGTGCGCTACGGGCTGCTCAGCGAGATCCTCCCCAAGGACGGTTACCTCTTGGGGCGTTCTGTCCTCAACATGTCGACCGGTATCACCCAGATCTTCGGGTACGCACTGGGCGGGGCCCTTGTCACCTTCCTCTCACCGCGCGGCACTCTGCTGGCCGGTGCCGCTCTGTACCTGGCGAGCGCCGGCATCGCGTGGCTGGGCCTGCGGCGGCGCCCGCCCCGCGCCACCGGCCGACCCTCCGTGGCCGCCACCTGGCGGACCAACTCCCTGCTGTGGTCCTCCTCTCCGCGCCGCTTCGTCTACCTCGGCCTGTGGGTGCCCAACGGACTCGTGGTCGGGTGCGAGTCCCTCTATGTGCCCTTCGCGCCACGCGACGCGGGGCTGCTGTTCGCCTGCGGTGCGGTGGGCATGCTGGCCGGGGACATCACCATGGGGCGCTTCGTGCCCCGGCGATGGCGCAGCCGACTCAGCGTGCCGATGCTCGCGCTGCTGGCCGCGCCCTTCCTCCTCTTCGGCCTACGGCCGTCACTGCCTGTCGCGGCCGGACTGGTGACGGTGGCGACCTTCGGGTTCGCCGCCAGCCTGCTGCTCCAGGAGCGGCTGCTGGAGCTGACCCCCGAGGAGTTGAGCGGTCACGCGCTGGGGCTGCACGCGTCGGGGATGCTGGCCATGCAGGGCGTCGGCGCGACACTCGCCGGGGCCCTCGCGGACCGCACCTCTCCCGCCACCGCCATGTCCCTCGTCGCCGCTGCCTCCCTGGCGGTGACCCTCGGGTTGGCGCGTGGCCTCACTCCAGCCGGCCGCCCACGCCGGAGCGCCCCGCCGGCACCTCCACCAGCCG
This sequence comes from Streptomyces sp. CNT360, assembly GCF_000424785.1. Lineage (NCBI taxonomy): Bacteria > Bacillati > Actinomycetota > Actinomycetes > Kitasatosporales > Streptomycetaceae > Streptomyces > Streptomyces sp. CNT360. The sequence continues at coordinate 958,695 of NZ_AUKO01000001.1, forward strand.
CACCGTCGCCCGTTCCCGCATCCGCTCCCCGAGCACCTCGGCGACGGCGTCCGTGAGCGCGGCCACCAACTCCACGGGAGCGCCGACGTGGTCGGGGTGGTGGAAGAGCCCCTCCCAGTGCCTCCTCGTGAATCTGCACCTCGCAGTGCGGCATGGCCTCTCCCCCGTCGGCAAGGCGAGGAATCAGGCGGCTAGCATGCGAAAGCCGCGATTCCTCTTTGGTGGCAAAACATCTTTGGTTGCAAAGCTAATGGGAGGCCAGCTCGATGTCAACGGACGGGCACAGAAGGGAAGACCAGGACGAGGACCACCCGCCCGACCACCGGACGGCCGGCCGGCTGGAGGGCACCGGCCGCCCCGCCACCCCGGGTGGCCTGGCGGAGGACGAGGCGGTGCGGGCCCTGCTCCAGCTGATGCCCCGCCTCGTCGGCCGGGCCAAGCGCATCCCCGTCCCCGACGAGCTGCAGTCCCTCGCACTGGCGCCACGGCACCTGTCGCTGCTCTCCTTCCTCCTGTTCGACGGCCCGATGACCGTCAACGAGCTGGCCACCCGGCTGGACGTCGCCCCCACCACGGCCAGCCTGCTGGTGGGTGAGCTGAGCCGTAAGGGGGTGCTGGAGCGGCGCGAGGACGAGAACGACCGGCGCCGGCGCATCGTGAGCATCGCTCCCGACAAGCGCTCCACCATCTCCGGGTGGCTCGCGCGGGGCGCCGGGGCCTGGCGCCAGGCGCTCACCACCCTCTCCCCGGCCGAGCGCGCCCTGGTCGTGACCACTCTGCGGGCGTACGAGGACGCCATGTCCGCGGAGGACGACGAGGGCGGCAGCGGTCCCGGCGCCTGACCGCCCGCCTCCCCGCAGGAACGGGCGAGGGCCCGCGCGGATCTGCTGGGATCCACGCGGGCCCTCGTGCCGGAAGACGCCCTGGGGCTGCCTCGGCGCGGCTTCCTCGGCCGCCGCGCTCTCATGGCGCTACCGGCTGCGCTCTCATGGCGCTTGCTCGGGCGCGCGCCCGGGGTCGCACGCCCGGGCGGCGGCTGTGCGGCTGTGCGGCTGCTCAGAGGAGGCCGAGACCGCGCACCGCGTCGCGCTCGTCGGTCAGCTCCTTGACGGAGGCGTCGATGCGGGTACGGGAGAACTCGTTGATCTCCAGGCCCTGGACGATCTCGTACTGCCCGTCCTTCGTGGTGACCGGGAAGGAGGAGATGATGCCCTCCGGCACGCCGTAGGAGCCGTCCGAGGGGATGCCCATGGAGGTCCAGTCGCCGTCGGAGGTGCCGTTGACCCAGGTGTGCACGTGGTCGACGGCGGCGTTGGCGGCGGAGGCGGCCGAGGAGGCGCCGCGCGCCTCGATGATCGCGGCACCGCGCTTGGCGACGGTCGGGATGAACTCGTCGGCCAGCCACTTCTCGTCGTTCACGACCTGGGCGGCGTTCTTGCCGGAGATCTCCGCGTGGAAGATGTCCGGGTACTGGGTCGCGGAGTGGTTGCCCCAGATCGTCAGCTTCTTGATGTCGGCGACGGTGGAGCCGGTCTTCTTGGCGAGCTGGGTGAGCGCGCGGTTGTGGTCGAGGCGGGTCATGGCGGTGAACCGCTCGGCCGGCACGTCCGGGGCCGCCGCCTGGGCGATCAGCGCGTTGGTGTTGGCCGGGTTGCCGACGACGAGGACCTTGACGTCGTCCGCCGCGCGGTCGTTGATCGCCTTGCCCTGCGGCTTGAAGATGCCGCCGTTGGCCTCCAGCAGGTCACCTCGCTCCATGCCCTTGGTGCGGGGGCGGGCGCCGACGAGCAGGCCCACGTTGGTGCCGTCGAAGGCGACGTTCGGGTCGTCGGTGATGTCGATGCCCTGGAGCAGCGGGAAGGCGCAGTCGTCCAGTTCCATCGCGGTGCCCTCGGCGGCCTTGAGCGCGGGGGTGATCTCCAGCAGGCGCAGCCTGACCGGCACGTCGGCGCCCAGCAGTTGGCCGGAGGCGATACGGAAGAGGAGCGCGTAGCCGATCTGGCCTGCGGCGCCGGTGACAGTGACGTTCACGGGAGTGCGGGTCATGCGTTCTCCGTAGTGCTTGACGTGGCTGGCAGGTGGCCGGAGGTCTCTCTACATCAAGAGACCCGTCGGCCAGGCTATCCGACCCCTTACCCGCCGGACCCCCGGGCCGTCCCCGAGCGCACCCGGGCGGGCCGGAGCGGGGTCGCCCGGCCCCCGGCCGTGCGCCGCCGCGCGCGTGTGCCGGTCACCGCGCCATCCTGCCCGGGGTGGTGCAGCCCTCGCCGCCCGCGGCCGGCGTCGCGCAGGCGCGGGCGTCCTTGTCCGTGGGCGCGGAGACCATGGCGGTGTACGCGTCGTTCGTCGAGGTGACCGTGTCGCTCTCCCGCTGGCCGCCCGGGCCGGTGATCCGCAGCGCGTCGTGGCTCTGCGCGGAGCTGATCCGGCCCCATGCCGCCTTGCAGACGTCGCTGTAGCGCACCTCGACGAGGGTGCCGCCGACGCGGGCCGAGCTGACGGTCGCGGCGTGCTGACCGCCGCAGCCCATGGCTTCCGGGTCCTTGCCCGAGCAGCTCTTACCGGCGCACTCGACCCCTGCGGGGAGGCTTCGGGCCGTCGTGGTGGGAGAGGGCTTCGGCTCGGCACTCTCCTTCTCCCCGCTGCCGAGGTCGAAGAAGAGCACCGCTCCCGCAACGAGGACGAGCACGGCGACGAGTGCGGCCAGCAGCACGGTGACCTTGCGCCGGCCCCCGCCGCCGCGCTCCGGTCTCCCGGGCTCCCGCTCCGGGAAACCAGCTCCGTCGCCGGGTGCGCCCACGCCAGGTGCGCCCGCTCCGGGCACGTCGGTACCAGGGATACCGGCGCCGGGTACGTCGGTGCCGGGGGCGCGGGCGCAGGACACGTCTGCTGCGGGTGCCCCTGGGCCGGGGGGCGGCGGGGACGCGGGGAATGCGCCGGGGACGGCTGCTGCTTCGCCGTCGGCGCGGCCACGGGGCCCCGGCACCCGGGGCCCACTCGCTCCGGTGCCCGCGGGGCCGCTCGCGGGGCGCGAGGTGTCCTTGCGCCGTCTGCGGCTCCTGGTGGGCGCCTCCTCGGCCACGTCCAGCGCGGCGCGGGCCTGCGCGATCCGGATGGCCTCCAGCGTGGTGTCGTGCCGCATCTCGCTGCGGCTCCAGGCCCGTTCGGCCAGCTCCCACATGGTGCCGAGGTGGCGTACGTCGGTGCCCGTCACCTCGGCCAGGGCCTGGGTGGCCCCGCGGGGCGGCAGCAGCCGGCCGCTGAGGTAGCGCTCCCAGGACGACTTGCTGTAGCCGGTGCGGTCGGCGATACCGGCCACGCTCAGACCGCTGCGGTCGACGAGCCGTCGCAACTGGTTCGCGAACTCCCGGATCTGGGGGTCCAGATCCTCCGGTAGCGACCTCCAACGAGGCATGGCCTCCCCCTCGTCCCCCGACTGCGCCGTGTACCTTCCTCTCCCCCGCGTGCGCCGCGGCCCCGGGGTGCGTACAAGCTGCCCAGGGGGGATGCAGGCAGCCGGAACGACGGCTCCGGGAGCAGGGGCGTACGGGGCCGTCACGGGCCGGGACCCGTGCCCGCACACACCCCCATGTCCACGCGTACGCCCCCTAGTCTGCCAGCCGGTCCCGACCCGCACCGTTATGTCCCTCACGCACCACTCACACGAGTGGCCTCCGCATCTTCCGCCGTCGGCAGCGTCTCAACGGACCGTGAAATGCACGATGGTGTCGAGGAACGGGAGCCTCAATTTGGGATCCGGCTGGGCCATCAGAGCCAACAGGACGATGGTCAGGCCCAGTACGCCGTAGAGGACCAGATCGGTGAAGCGGGAGCGGACAGCCAGCATGCCGACGGACGGTATGGCCCAACGCAGCGCCGCACCACCCAGCAGGGACAGGCCGATGATCAGCGTGCCGACGCGGAACTCGGCCACGGTCACCAGCAGTCCGATCAGCACGCCCACGCACACCGCCAGCAGCGGCCACTGCCGGTACGGCGCCGGACGGTGGGCGCCGACGACGCGTCCGCCGCCCTCGGGCCGGGCGGTGTCCCGGGTCAGCACCGGGAAGCGGCGCGACCTGCGGCCCGACGACGGACCGGACGGCTGCTCTCCGTCCCCGCCCCCGGTCGCACTCGCGCTCCCGTCGTCCGTCCCGTTCGCGTTCGCCTCGCCCGTCCTGCTCGCGCTCGCCTGCGTTCCGTTCGGGATGCCTTCGTCCGCCCGCGCGTCGGCCCCGTGCGCCGCCCGCGTCCCTTTCCCGTTCCTGTTCCGGTCCTCCGTGCTCGTCCCGCGCCCGCCCTTCGCGCCCGTCCGGTTCCCGCCCTGCGTCCTCGGCTCGTTCTCGTCGCTCATGACGCCCTCAGCGCGCTGCCGGTCCGGCCGCCTCGGCCTCGGCCGCTTCCACCACGTTGACGAGCAGCTGGGCCCGCGTCATCGGGCCGACCCCGCCCGGGTTGGGGGAGAGCCAGCCGGCCACCTCGGCGACCCCGGGGTGCACGTCACCGACGATCTTGCCGCTCTCGTCGCGGCTGACGCCGACGTCCAGGACGGCCGCGCCCTCCCGCACGTGCTCCGGCTTGATCAGGTGCGGCACGCCCGCGGCGGCGACGACGATGTCGGCCTGGCGCAGCAGCCCGGGCAGGTCCCGGGTGCCGGTGTGGCACTGGGTCACCGTCGCGTTCTCGCTGCGCCGGGTCAGCAGCAGCGGCAGCGGACGCCCGGCGGTGACGCCGCGGCCGACGACCACGACGTGGGCGCCGTTCAGTTCGACGCCGTAGCGGCGCAGCAGCACGAGCATGCCCTGGGGGGTGCAGGGCAGGGGCGCGGTCTTGTTGAGGACCAGCCGGCCCAGGTTGGTGGGGTGCAGTCCGTCGGCGTCCTTGGCCGGGTCCATGAGTTCGAGCACCCGGTTCACGTCGATGCCCTTGGGGAGCGGGAGCTGGACGATGTAACCGGTGCAGGAGGGGTCCCCGTTCAGCTCGCGGACGACCGCCTCGATCTCCTCCTGCGACGCGGTGGCGGGCAGCTCGCGCTGGAGGGAGTTGATGCCGATCTGCCGGCTGTCGCGGTGCTTGCCCGCGACGTACTTCTGCGAGCCGATGTCGTCCCCGACGAGAAGGGTGCCGAGGCCGGGCGTGACGCCCTTCGCCTGGAGCGCCTCGACGCGCGCGGTGAGGTCGGATTTGATCGCGGCGGCGGTGGCCTTGCCATCGAGAATCTGGGCGGTCATACGCCCATACTCGCGGATCCGGACCCCCGCTCTCCACTCAGGTGACCGTGCGAGCCGTCCGGCCACCTGTGCGACCGGTTCACCCGCCCGGCGCCCCCTCGGCAACGGGACGGCAAAGGTCGGTTCATGCGCCGCCCAGCTCTCCCTACGCTCCGTTGTGGCCGGGTACGGAGAGTCAGTAGCGTGCCGGGAGTGTTCAGCGTGATCATCGTGCCGGACGGATGCCGGGGCCCGCAGGAACAGCACAGACTGGAGCCGGGCCACACGCTGCGGTTCGGCCGCGCGGCGCCGACGGGAGGCGGCCTGTCCCTGTCCCATCCCCGCGTCGCGTGTGCGGCCGGGGAGCTCACGGCGACCGGCGCCTTTTGGACACTGACCAATTTCAGCCGCGACCAGACCTACGTCGTCGAGAACCCGGAGGGCGCCGGGGAGCGCATCAGGGTCGCACCGGGCCGGGCCGACGCACCGGTGCCGTTCGAGTTCGCACGGGTGCGGCTGTGCCCGCCCCACGAGGCGCGGCCCGGCTGCGGCTTCGACGTCCTGGCGCCGCGCCACGACTACCTGACGGCGGCGACCGGGGCCGACGTGCCCGGGGTGGCCGTCGAGCCGCAGACCGCCTGGCTCTCCGACCCCTTTCCCCGCCCCTACCCCCTGGACCACGGCTGCCGCTACTTCCTCGTACTGGCCGCCCTGTGTGAGGAAGGTTTGCGCTCCGGTGACGCCGCGGCGCCGACACCCTCGGTCGCGCAACTGACCGCACGGCTGCGCGGCGCGTGGCCGGAGGTGACGCCCGCGGCCGTGACCTGGAACCTCGACTATCTGCGGGTCAAGCTGCGGCTGCGCACCGCGGAGGACGCGGGGGCGGCGCACGCGTCCCTGGCGCGGTTCGCGCTCAGGTTCGACCTGGTGCAGGAAAGGCACCTGGGGCTGCTGGAGCGGCAGTTGGTCTGAGCAGGCCTTCCTGGCGGAACGCGGCCTGGTCCTGACGGCGCGTTGCGGATTCGCCACAGGACAGCAACGCGGCTGGACAGTCCGATACTCCGACCAGCACCATGATGGATCGGCGCCGAGCAGTTGGAGGATGGGCCGGCGGTGCGGCGCCCGGCCGGGGGAGGCGACATTGCTGAGGGCAGGCCGTGGTTCTCCGGAGTCCCCACGGCCCGATCCGCTCCCTCAACACCGTCGGAGGAACAGCCCGTGAGCTATCCGCCGCCCCCAGGGCAGAGCCCCAACCCCTACTCGGCGCCGCAGCAGCCGCCACCACCGCAGCAGGGCGCGCCGTACGGCTACCCGCAACAGGGCGCGGTGCAGCTCCAGTACGGCTACCCGGGCGGTATGCCGGGCTACCCGGGCGGCCCCATGCAGCCGGTCGTCAGCATGCCCGGCGTGGTCGTCACGGCACGCGTGCTGCTCTTCGTCGCGGGTTGCCTGTGGGGGCTCTCCGCCGTCTGCATCCTGATCTTCGGCCTGGCGGCCAACGACGCTCTCGACGATGTGCCCGTCGCCGATTCGGTGGGGGGCGCCGCTCTCGGTGTGGCGCTCCTGTTCTTCCTGTTCTTCGGCGGGCTGGCAGCCCTGCACATCGTGCCCGCTTCCATGTTCGGCAAGGGGCGCATCGGCACGCGGGTCACCGCGATCATCGCAGCCTCGGTCAACGCCCTGCTGCCGCTGCTCGGTGTCCTCGGCTCGCTGGGCAGCAGCAAGGACATGGCGGGGCCCCTCTTCCTGTACCTCCTGTGGCTGGCCACCGCCGTGCTCACCATCGTGTTCTGTTCGCTGGGCGCCGCGGGCCAGTGGTTCAACCGGCCCCGGTACTGAGGCGGATGCGGCTGCTGCCGACGCCGGGCTTCCGCACCGACGGGTCGGGCCCCTCTCCGTGGTCTTCCCGGAGAGGGGCCCGACTCGTTCAGGTACCCCGGAGGTGCCGGGGAAGGGCAGGGGCTGGGGAAGGGCTCAGTGGAAGAAGTGCCGTGTTCCCGTCACGTACATCGTGACGCCCGCCTTGTTCGCGGCCTCGACGACCTGCTCGTCCCGGACCGAACCGCCCGGCTGCACAACGGCGCGTACGCCCGCCTCGGCCAGCACCTCCAGACCGTCGGGGAACGGGAAGAACGCGTCGGAGGCGGCGTACGCGCCCCGCGCACGCTCTTCGCCCGCGCGCTGGACGGCGAGCCGGGCCGAGTCGACGCGGTTGACCTGGCCCATGCCGACGCCCACCGTCGCGCGGTCCTTGCCCAGCAGGATCGCGTTCGACTTGACCGCACGGCACGCCCGCCAGGCGAAGGCCAGTTCGGCCAGTTCGTCGGCGCCCAGCGCCTCACCCGCCGCCAGGGTCCAGGTCGCCGGGTCGTCGCCCTCGGCCTGGAAGGCGTCCTTGGCCTGCGCGAGACCGCCGCCGTCGATGGGCCGGAACTCGACGGTGGCAGCCGGCGCCTCCGGGCAGCGCAGCACGCGGATGTTCTTCTTCCGGGTGAGGGCGTCCAGCGCACCGTCCTCGTAGCCGGGCGCGACGACGACCTCGGTGAAGATCTCCGCGACCTGCTCCGCCATCGCCCGGGACACCGGACGGTTGACGGCGATGACGCCGCCGTAGGCGGACAGCGGGTCGCAGGCGTGCGCCTTGCGGTGCGCCTCGGCGACATCGGCGCCGACCGCGATGCCGCAGGGGTTGGTGTGCTTGATGACCGCCACGCACGGCTCGTCGTGGTCGTAGGCGGCGCGGCGCGCGGCCTCGGTGTCGACGTAGTTGTTGTACGACATCTCCTTGCCGTGGAGCTGTTCGGCCTCTGCCAGACCGCCGCCCGCGGCGGAGCCGCCCCGGGAGACGTAGAGCGCCGCGGGCTGGTGCGGGTTCTCGCCGTAGCGCAGCACGTTCTTGCGCTCGTAGGTGACGCCGAGGAACTCGGGAGGAGCCGCGGGTGCTGCCCCTTCCTCGTCGGTGTACTCGGCGGTGTACTCGGCGAACCAGCCCGCCACCGCCACGTCGTAGGCGGCCGTGTGCCGGAACGCCTCGCCCGCCAGCTGCTTGCGCGCCGCCAGGTCGAAGCCGCCGTCCCCGACCGCAGCGAGGACGTCGTCGTACCGGTCCGGGTTGACGACGACCGCCACGGACGGGTGGTTCTTGGCCGCGGCGCGGACCATCGAGGGGCCGCCGATGTCGATCTGCTCCACGCACGCGTCGTCCGAGGCGCCGGAGGCGACGGTGTCGGCGAACGGGTACAGGTTGACGACGACCAGCTCGAACGGCTCGACGCCCAGCTCGCCCAACTGCTCGCGGTGCGCTTCCAGACGCTGGTCGGCGAGGATGCCCGCGTGCACACGGGGGTGCAGGGTCTTGACCCGTCCGTCCAGGCACTCGGGGAACCCGGTCAGCTCCTCGACCGGGGTGACCGGCACCCCGGTCTCCGCGATCCGCTTCGCCGTCGAACCGGTCGAGACGAGCTGCACCCCGGCCGCGTGCAGCCCGCGCGCCAGCTCCTCCAGCCCCGTCTTGTCGTACACGCTGACCAGCGCGCGGCGGATCGGCCGCTTGGCGCCTGCGGCGGCAGCAGTCTCACTCATGACCCAGTCGTACCCTTCTTCTGTTCGGCCCCTCGAAGGTGTAGCCGTCACGGGCGATGCGCCCCACGACCTCGACGAGCAGCCGTCGCTCGACCTGTTTGATCCGCTCGTGCAGAGCGGCACCCTCGTCGGTGTGGTCCTCGTCCCGGACCTCGACGGCGCGCTGCGCGATCACGGGCCCGGTGTCGACGCCGTCGTCGACAAGATGGACGGTGCACCCGGTGACCTTCACGCCGTACGCGAGCGCGTCACGTACACCGTGGGCACCGGGAAAGCTGGGGAGCAGCGCGGGGTGCGTGTTGAGGAACCGGCCGCCGTAGCGCGCCAGGAACCGCGGACCCACCACCTTCATGAAGCCCGCCGAGACCACCAGGTCCGGCTCGTGGGCCTCCGTGGCCTCCGCGAGCGCGGCGTCCCACTCCTCGCGGGTGGCGAAGTCCCTGAGCCGGCGGACGAAGGTGGGCACCCCCGCCCGCTCGGCCCGCGTGAGTCCCTCGACGCCGGCGCGGTCGGCGCCCACGGCGACGATCTCGAACGGGGTGTCGACGGCCGGGTCGGCCACGGCATCGAGCAGCGCCTGGAGGTTCGTGCCGGAACCGGACACCAGGACGACGAGACGCACGGGGCCGGCGGGACGGAAGGAGTGCGCGTCCACGACGGTGCTCTCTCTCGGGAAACGGGCGGGCTCTCAGGCGAGACGGGCGGGGCGAACGAGGCGATCGGAAGGAATTGTGTGGTCGCACAAGTACGTGGACCCACCGATTCCGGGGAACTCTACGAAGCGTCCGACCGTCGGCAACCATACCGGCCCTCGGAACGGCCCCCACGGGACGGGGGCGCAACCGGAAGGTAGCGTCAGGGACGCGGTCTCCTCGGGCTCCCGCGGGGCTCGGAGGCCCGCAGGGCCGTGGAAGCGACGCGGAAGCGATGAGGAAGACACACACCAGATGACCGACCGACGCCGCCGTGCGGCCGCCGCCGACAGCACCTCCCGCGAGGACAACCCCTTCGCGCCACCGCCGGAGGGGCAGCCGGACCAGCCGTGGCAGCCGCGTGAGCGGGAGCCGGAGCGGCACTCCCACGGCGCGGACGACGGATCAGGACCGGATTCCGGGCCGGACGCGGATTCCGGTCCTGACGCGGACCCGGGTTCCGGTTCCGGGTCGTCCGAAGGGGGCGAGGGGCAGCCGCCGGCGTGGGGCAGCAGGTGGAGCAGCCGACAGCCGGGGCGGACGGGCGGCAGCTTCGGCGGCGGCCCGGCACGGCCCGGCGGCGGCGACCGGCAGGACGACGACGGTCGCGGACCGGGCGGGCCCGGCGGCGGCCCGGGTGGCCCCGGCGGTGGGCGCGGCATGCGCTGGGATCCGACCGACCCGCTCCAGCGGCACGCCCGCTACGCCCTGCACTCCGGCATCTGGGGCCTCTTCTTCGCCCTGCTCGGCGTGGTCCAGGTCGCCCTGCTGCTGGGGGCCCTCTCCGTCTACTGGGGCGTCAGCGCGCTGCGCGGCAAGCTGCCGCAGGCCGACGCGGACAAGCGCGGCGGCAAGAGCGACAGCAAGGGCGGCAAGCGCCACCGCGGAGTGCGCGCGACGGCGGAGGACGTCGCCGGTACGGACCGCCAGGCCGAGGGCCACGGAAGGGACGGCGCCGCGGGCGGGCCCTCTTTGGACGACACCGGTACGGGGCGGGCCGACGGTCCGGCCGGTGCAGGCGGTCCGGACGGCGGACGGGCGTCGGTGCCGCTCGCCGTCACCCCGGCGCAGGCGGCCAAGGCCAAGCGGACTGCGGCCGTCAGCGGGCTGGTCACCGCCGGTCTGACGCTGGTGATCGTCGCGGCCTCGTACGCGTTCCAGTTCACCTACGACGACTTCTACACCTGTCAGAGCGACGCACTGACCCAGTCCTCCCGCGAGGACTGCAAGCGGCTCCTTCCGGAGGAGCTGCGGCCCCTTCTGGAGAACAGGTGAGACGCCCGCCGCGTCAGAGAGAAAGGACACGCGAGGTGAGGCGCACGCCGTGAGGCGCACGCCGTGAGGCGCACGCCGTGAGGCGCTGAGCGCTCACACCTTGCCGGTGACGGGGTCGACGGCGGGGCCGGCATCGGGACCGGGGGCGGTGCCCGGTTCGGGTACCGAGGCAGTGCCCGGGTCGGGGGCAGTGGTGGTATCCGGGTCGGGTGCGGGCTGCGGCTCGGGGGTGGTCGCCGGGTGGGCGGGGCCGTCGCACGCCTCGTGGCCGGGAACGCCCTCGCCCTTGTGGCCCCCGCCCCTCGCCGCGTCGGCCCCGCCCTTCGCATCGTCGGCCCCGTCGGTCGCCTTGTCGCCGTCGGCCCCGCCCCTGTCCTCGTCGGACCGGGCGAGGAACGCGTGCCCTGGGGAGACGACCGGCTCGAAAGGGGCCATCAGCCCGCCGGAGGCCTCCCGCATGGCGGTCCAGCGCAGGCGGCGGACGTCGTCCGCGTGCCAGGCGGCATCCGGGCCGTACCCGGCCGCCGCCTTGGCGGCGGCCTCCACCGCGCGTGCCGCCGCCGCTGCCGCCCTGCGGCCGGTGAACCGCGTCCACCACCGCACCGTCAGCGCCGTCGGCAGCCCGACGAGGACCATCCATCCGCAGGCGGCCCCGCCCGTCTGCCACCAGGTCGGGCCCACGTGCGCGAGGGCGGCGTTGCCGAGGGCCCCGCTCGCGGAGGCCGCGCACAGCGCGAGGGCGGTACCGCACAGAAGGGCGGCGAGCGGCACCGTCACCATGACGGCCCGCCAGCCGACGCCCGGGGCGGCCTGCTGCCCGGCCCCCGACTCCGCGCCCGGCTCGCCGCTCGCCGGTGCGGCGTCGGCGGTCTCCCGCCGCCCGACCGCCACATGCGAACGGCCCACCCACCACCCGCACATCAGTCCGCCCAGCAGCGGGACCGTCCCCGCCAGGCAGCACTCCAGCACACCGCCGGAGCCCTCCGCCGGTACGACGGACAGCAACGGGAACGGCGGCAGGTGCGGCGCGCCGGTGGTGGCCAGCGGAGACACGAGGCTGCCGCCGCCGAGCGTGAAGCCGGGACCGAGCCCGTACGAAGTGGCCCAGAGCACGGCGTTGGGCAGCAGCGCGACGGCCAGCACGAGGATCGCGAACTGTCCGGAGACGGTGTCGGTGAGCTGGGGGAAGGCGGCGCAGACGGCTCGCAGGTCCCACACCAGGGACGCAGCCAGCAAGAACGCTCCCCCGCCGCACAGCACCACCGTGGCGGCGCCGCCCGCCTGGACCGCGACGATCAGCCGCTCGCGGGTGAGCAGCCGCAGCAGGCCCGACACCTGGACCCGCGGGGTCTCGGGCAGCTGCGCGGAGAGCGCCGTCCACGCGGAGGCGACCGCACGGCGCTGGGCGTGGAGGACCGCGCACAAGCCCGTCACCGCGACGACGAACAGCGGAAGGCGCCATCCCGTGCTGGTGGCCTCCGCTTCGACCGGTCCGCCGGAGGCGTAGGCGACGGCGCCCGCGGTGACGAGAAGGTAGCCGCCCGCCACCCAGCCGGCGACGGCGGCCGTCCCGTAGCCCTGCGCGTGCGCGTCTCCGCGCGCACGCCCGAGCCCGTACCCGGTGGCCCCGGTGGCCGCCGCCATCCGCGTGTCGAGGCCCTCACGCGTGGCGCGCCACAGCAGCCACACGGGTACGGCCGTCAGCATCAGCGGCATCACCCCGATGGGTGCCGCGGCACCGGAGAGCGTTTCGTGCCGTACGAGATGCACCCCGTGCGCGAGCAGCCACAGGTTCGCCGCGGTACGCAGGGCGGCGCCGGCGTCGCTGTCCGGGTACGGCGAAACGGTCCACAGCAGCAGGACGACCACGGCGAAGGCGCCGAGGCCGATCGCCGCCGCCACGGCGCCGCCCAGCAGCCAGCCGCTGGTCAGGGGCAGGGAGCGGGGGTGGCCACGGCCCGAGGACAACGAGGGACCGCGGTGCGTCAATTGGCTCACACCGCCATGCTGCCAACAACACCCGTTTTGCCCTGGTAGCGGGCATTTTGTCGCTGTGTCGCACAAGCTAGGGGCATGCATCTTCCCTCGACCCCTGCGGCCGCGCCCACGGAGGCGGCCGCGGCCACCGGCGCGTCGTCGCACCCGCGCACCCGCCCCCGTCCGGAAGCGTCCGACGAGCCGTCACCCGTCGCCGCCCCCGGGGGCAAGGTGGCCGAGAGGCGCGGCGGGCGGAAGAGGCGGAGGAAGAACCGGCGAGGCAAGCCCTCCACCCCCCGGCGGCAACAGCTCCCCGACGACTCCCGAGCCGAGCTGACGGAGCCCGCGGGGGCGGCGGAAGCCGACGGGTCCGCGGCCGACAGTGCCCCTGAGACCGTGGGCGCACCGGGTCTCGCGGAGGGGGCCGGTGCGCCAGGAGCGGCGCAGGGGGCGAAGCCGCAGGCGGAGCCGTCCGACGCGAAGGAGAGCCCCGGTCCCGAAGAAGGCTGTGTCGGGGCTGAGTCGGCCGAGACGGAAAAGGCTTCCGAGCAGGTGGGGCCCGTCGGGCTGGAGGAGGTCCGCGACGAGGACAAGGAAGAGGACGGCGAGGACGGCGAGGACGGCGAGGACGGCGAGGGAGAGGCCGCCGCGGCCGGGAGACCTTCCGACGCGAGCGAGGCCGCGGCTTTGCCGTCCCTCGAAGCGGGTGAGAGCGCAGCGGAGACGGGGCCCACAGCGCCTACTCCGCGGAGCGAGCTCAAGCCGAAGGCGGCGGCACCGCGGGTTCCGTCGCCCACCCCGCACAGCGAACCGGAACCGCGCGTCGCGGTGACCTCGACGGTGTCGGAACCCGTCGACGACTTCGTGGCGACAGCGGTGCTGTCCCACCCGCTGCCGTCGGACCCGGTGGAGGCGTTCGACGAGCTGTACCTGTGGCAGGCACGCGCCCTCACCCGTCAGGCGTTCCTGCTCTCGGGGCACCGGCGGGTGGCCGAGCGGGCGGTGCGGTGGGCGTTCCACCAGGCCTGGCAGCGCTGGCCCAGGGTGCTGGCGGCAGGCGATCCGACGCGCACGGTGCGCACGACGGTGTACGAGTACGCGCTCTCCCCCTGGCACCAGTTCCACCCGCGTCGCCGTGCCCCGCAGGCGTATGCGGGGCCGCCCGGGGAGCGGGCGGTGCTGGAGATGTTCCTGGGGCTGCCGCGCAGCTACCGGGCGGCGCTGCTGCTGCACTACGGGCTGGGCCTCACGCTGCCGGAGACCGCCGCGGAGGTGGAGTGCAGCACCGAGGCGGCCGCCGGGCGCGTGACCCACGGGCGGGCGGCGCTGGAGGAGGTCTGGCCGCTGCTGCGGGAGACGCCCCGCCGTCGGCGCGGCGCCGTCCTTGCGGCCGCACTGCGTCAACTGGCCGTCGCCCAGCCGGTACACCCGCTGCCGCCCCGCCTCGTGCGGCACGGCAGCCTCCGTACGACGCGGTTGTGGACGCGGGCTTCGGTCGGACTGACGGCGACCGTGGCGGCGGCGACGGTCTTCACCCTGCTGACGACGGACACGGGCCGGGCCGCGGAAGAGCCGGGACAGGTGCCGCCCCGTACGTTCGCCCCGGCCTTCCTCCCCGGCCGGGCCGCATCCGATGCCGCGCGGCCGAGCGAACCGGGCCGCCGGGACCGCGCCAGGAGGACGCCGCCCGTGCCCACCACCCACGCCTACCTGCCCCAACTCCGCTCCGCCAACGAGCGCGTGCACCTGCGCGACCACCGGCAGCAAACCACCCCGCAGCGGCAACCGGGAGCGGAAACGGAGACGGAGACAGGGCGGGAGACGGCGGCGGGCATGGAGAGCGGCGGCGTGGAGCAGAGCGGCTGGAGAAGCTGACGGGCCCGCACCCTCGCGGGGTGCGGGCCCGTCAAGCAGTCACCGCCGGCCGGCGCCGGTCACCGGTCGCCGGTGCCGGGGCGCCGTCGGATGCTCACGCGCTGAGGCGCTCCCGCGCCAGGCGGGCGGTCTCGGACGGGGTCTTGCCGACCTTCACGCCCGCGGCCTCCAGGGCCTCCTTCTTGGCCTGCGCGGTGCCGGAGGAGCCGGAGACGATGGCGCCGGCGTGGCCCATGGTCTTGCCCTCCGGGGCGGTGAAGCCCGCGACGTAGCCGACGACCGGCTTGGTCACGTTCTCCTTGATGAAGTCCGCCGCGCGCTCCTCCGCGTCGCCGCCGATCTCACCGATCATGACGATCAGGTCGGTGTCCGGGTCGGCCTCGAACGCCTTGAGGGCGTCGATGTGCGTGGTGCCGATGACCGGGTCGCCGCCGATGCCGACGCAGGTGGAGAAGCCGATGTCCCGCAGCTCGTACATCATCTGGTACGTCAGCGTGCCCGACTTGGAGACCAGGCCGATGCGGCCGCTGTTGGTGATGTCGGACGGGATGATGCCGGCGTTCGACTGGCCGGGGGTGATCAGACCCGGGCAGTTCGGGCCGACGATCCGCGTCCTGTTGCCCTTCTGGGAGGCGTAGTCCCAGAAGTAGGCGGTGTCGTGGACGGCGATGCCCTCGGTGATCACGACGGCCAGGCCGATGCCCGCGTCGACCGCCTCGACGACGGCGTCCTTGGCGAACTTCGGCGGGACGAAGATGACGGTGACGTCCGCACCGGTCTTCTCCATCGCCTCCTTGACGCCGCCGAAGACCGGCACCTCGGTGCCGTCGAAGTCGACGTTCGTGCCCGCCTTGCGCGGGTTCACGCCGCCGACGATGGTGGTGCCCGAAGCCAGCATCCGCTTGGTGTGCTTCTGGCCCTCCGAGCCGGTCATCCCTTGGACGATGACCTTGCTCTCCTTGGTGAGGAAGATAGCCATGGTGTTGTCGGTGTCCTCGTTCGGTCTCGTCCGGGCTTACTTGGCGGCCAGCTCGGCGGCCTTGTCGGCCGCGCCGTCCATGGTGTCGACCTGCTGCACCAGCGGGTGCGCCGCGTCGGTCAGGATCTTGCGGCCCAGCTCGGCGTTGTTGCCGTCGAGGCGCACGACCAGCGGCTTGTTGACGTCCTCGCCCTTGGACTTGAGCAGCTCCAGCGCCTGCACGATGCCGTTGGCGACCGCGTCACAGGCCGTGATGCCGCCGAAGACGTTCACGAAGACCGACTTGACGTCGGGGTCACCGAGGATGATCTCCAGGCCGTTCGCCATGATCTCGGCGGAGGCTCCGCCACCGATGTCGAGGAAGTTGGCCGGCTTGACGTCGTTGTGCGCCTCGCCCGCGTAGGCGACGACGTCGAGGGTGGACATGACCAGGCCCGCGCCGTTGCCGATGATGCCGACCTGACCGTCGAGCTTCACATAGTTGAGGCCCTTGGCCTTGGCCGCGGCCTCCAGCGGGTTGGCGGCGGCCTTGTCCTCCAGGGCCTCGTGGTCGGGCTGCCGGAAGTCGGCGTTGGCGTCCAGCGACACCTTGCCGTCCAGCGCGATGACCTTGCCGTCGCCCGTCTTGACCAGCGGGTTGACCTCGACGAGGAGGGCGTCCTCCTTGACGAACACGTCCCACAGCTTGATCAGCACCTGCGCGACCTGGTCGACCAGCTCGGCCGGGAACTTCGCCGCTTCGGCGATCTCGCGGGCCTTCGCCTCGGTGACGCCCTCGATGGCGTCCACCGGGATCTTGGCCAGCGCCTCCGGCTTGGTGGCGGCGACCTCCTCGATCTCCACGCCGCCCTCGACCGACGCCATGGCCAGGAAGGTGCGGTTGGTGCGGTCCAGCAGGAAGGAGACGTAGTACTCCTCCGCGATGTCCGCGGTCTGGGCCAGCATCACCTTGTGGACCGTGTGGCCCTTGATGTCCATGCCCAAAATCTGCCCGGCCTTCTCGACCGCGTCCGCCGGGTCCGAGGCCAGCTTGACGCCGCCCGCCTTGCCGCGACCGCCGGTCTTCACCTGCGCCTTGACGACCGCCCGGCCGCCGAGCCGCTCGGTCACCTCGCGCGCCGCCTCTGGTGTCTCGATGACTTCACCGGCCAGCACCGGTACGTCATGCTTGGCGAAGATGTCCCTCGCCTGGTACTCGAACAGGTCCACGCGCGTCCGTCCCCTTAATCAGTGGTCTCGCGGTCGTTGTCAGCGTGGGCGTGCCGCAGGGCCGCGGCGTCCACGGGTCGCGCGGCATGTCCGCCTTGCAGGTTAGCTCTGCGTGCGTGCGCTGCCTAAATCGCACCTCACACATACGCGGTGACAACGGTCACAGCACGGGGGTCGCCCTGTGCGGGCGCGGCTGCCCCGTTGTTCCGGTGCGCCACCCCGTTGTGCCGGTGAGGGGATGCCCCTGCCCCAAGCTCACGGACTGCGGGCGGGTGCGTCGTGCCTGACCGCGCAGTCCCCCACGGCCCCTCACGGGGTGCCTGTCCCCTGCCGAGCCCGAGAGGTCGCCGCCGGAGTCGCAGGTCCGGCAAGCACGCCCCCGTCCGGGGCACGCGAGGCGCTCCGGGCAGGGCCTAGTCCGGCACCGGCAGGGGGCGCTTCTCGATCGCCGCCGCCATCACCTCCGGGAAGTGGTCGGGCGTGCAGGCGAAGGCGGGTGCGCCCAGTGCGGCGAGCGCCGCCGCGTGGTCCCTGTCGTAGGACGGCGCGCCCTCGTCGGAGAGGGCGAGCAGCGTGACGAACTGAACACCCGCCCCCTTCATCGCGGCCACCCGCTTCAGCATCTCCTGGCGTATCCCGCCCTCGTACAGGTCACTGATCAGCACGACCACCGTCTCCGTCGGCCGGCTGATCCGCGACTGGCAGTAGGCCAGCGCCCGGTTGATGTCCGTGCCGCCGCCGAGCTGGGTGCCGAACAGCACGTCCACCGGATCGTCCAGCTCGTCGGTCAGGTCCACGACACTCGTGTCGAACACGACGAGCCGCGTGTCCAGCGTGCGCATCGACGCCAGCACCGCACCGAAGACCGACGCGTAGACGACCGACGACGCCATCGAGCCGGACTGGTCGATGCACAGGATCACGTCCTTCTTGACCGACTGCGCGGCCCGCCCGTGACCGACCAGCCGCTCCGGGACGACCGTGCGGTACTCCGGCAGGTAGTTCTTGAGGTTCGCCCGGATGGTGCGGTCCCAGTCGATGTCCCGGTGCCGGGGGCGGTTGACCTTGGCCGAGCGGTCCAGCGCCCCCGTGAGCGTCGAACGCGTACGGGCTGCCAGCCGCTTCTCCAGCTCCGCCACGACCTTGCGGACCACCGCGCGGGCGGCCTCCCGGCTGGTCTCCGGCATCGCCTTGTTGAGCGACAGCAGCGTGCCCACCAGATGGACGTCCGGTTCGACGGCCTCCAGCATCTCCGGCTCCAGCAGCAGCGAGGACAGGCCCAGCCGGTCGATGGCGTCCCGCTGCATGACCTGCACCACGGAGCTGGGGAAGTAGGTACGGATGTCGCCCAGCCAGCGCGACACGTGCGGGGCGGACCCCCCGAGCCCACCGCTGCCGCCCGACCGGCCGCTTCCGCCGGGGCCGCTGCCGTGGCCGTCTGTGCCGGAGCCGCCGCCGTAGACGGCCTCCAGCGCGCGGTCCATGCCGCTGTCCGCGGCGCCCAGCGTGCAGCCGGTGCCGTCCGCCTCGCCGCCCCCGAGCACCATGCGCCAGCGCCGCAGCCGTTCCGGCTCCGGCGTGCCGGCAGACGCCCCTGCCTCGTCCTGACGTCCCGTCATGTCTGCGCCTCCTCTCTCATGTCCGTGCCGCTCGCCCGCCTCACGCAACTGCTCCGCTCCCGCTCGCACCGCGGTCTCTCGGACCGCACCGGACGTCCGGGTTCACACCGCCCCGGCGGACCGGGTGGACCGGCTCGTCCGGACGGGTCCGGTGGCGCCGGTGGTACCAGTGGCGCTGGTGGCGCTGGTGGCGCCGGTTGCCTCGCCGGTCCTGTCCGTCCCGGTGCTCCCGCCGGATCTGGAAGAGCCGGTGGACCCACCGGCCCTGTCCGTCTCGGCGGCCCTGGTAGTCCCGGTGATTCCGGCGGCCCTGTCAGCCCCGGTGGCCCCAGTGGTCCCGCCGGTTCTGGTGGCCTCGGTCGTCCCGGTGGGCTCGATGGCCCCGGAGGCCCCTTTGCCACCGGCGATCCCGGTGGCGCTGGTGGTGCCGGTGAGCAGCAGCCGTACCGTTTGCAGTGCGGCGTCGGCCCGCTCCGTGTCGAGGCCGGGGCCGAATCCGGGCAGCCCCTCCCCGGGGTCCGACACCCCCGCGACGCGCTCTTCCGTCCCTCCGCGCCGCACCAGCTCGCCCACGGTCCGCCGCACGCCCGCCTCGAACTCGGCGAAGGTTCTGCGCAGCAGCGGCAGCACGTCCGTGAACGCCTCCCCGGGAACGTCCGTCAGCCATCCGTCCACCAGCCTCAACAGCCGCTCGTCGTGGGCGAGGAGCATCCCGCCGCCCGCGAGGAAACCCTCGATCCAGGCGGCCGCCTCACCGGGCGGCGTACCCGGCGAGAGGGCGAGGCTCATCAGCCGCTCCGCCTCCTCGTCCGGCAACTGGCCGTCGTCGAGCAGCAGTCGGGCGCACCGTCCGCGCAGCAGTCCGGGTATCCGGTCGCGCTCGGCGAGCGTGCGCAGCACCCCCCGCCACCTGTCCAGCAGGCCGGGGCCGACGCCGGAGGGCTGCCCGGCGCGGGTCAGCAGGTGTACCGCCTGGTGCGCCGCGTCGAGGTGGCCCCTCATGTCGTGGGCGGCGTCGCCGTCGAGCCCGGCGCAGGCGGGCGGGAGTCCGACGCACACGCGCTCCGCCATGCCCCCGGCCACCTCGGCGAGGGCTCCGGCGTCGGTGCCCCGCACATCCCCGTAGCGGAGGCTCCGCACCAGGGCGGGGAGCGCCTGTGCGAGGTGACCGACGTCGGCCTCCAGCGCGGCGCGGTCCGTCAGCACCCGCATCACCACGGGCAGCGCGTCGGGCAGGTCGGCCAGCAGGCAGAGCTCGGCCGACGCCGTCACGTCCGCGAGCGTGGCCGCTCCGTCGCCCGGGTCCGTGGCCCGGGCGCGGGCCTTGGCCGTAGCCGCCTCGTACACGGTCGTGCCCCAGGTGCCGGCCTCGGCCACCCGCACGGACAGCTCCGGTTCCCAGCGCACCTGCCACGTCTCGCGGAACGTTCCGGTGCTACCGGTGCGGGAGTGTGCGGGGACGCCCCAGTCGACGCCGAGCAGACGCAGCCGGTGCAACAGGCGGCTGCGGGCAGCGTCGGTGTCCTTGCGCAGGTCGAGGTCGAGGTCGCGCTCGGTGGCGGACGGCTTGAGCCGGACGGCTCGCTGCCGGCGCTCCAGGTCGCGTTGGAGGGGGACGGCCGGTGCGTCTGCGGGCACCTCGCCCAGGACGTCGCCGACCACCAGCCGGTCCCGTATCAGCCCCAGCGGCACGTCCGAACCCTCGCACAGCACGGCCCGTACCGCGTCGGTCGTCTCGGTCAGCCCGGCCAGGGGGCGGCCCCGGACGACCGCCAGAGTCTCCGCCAGCCGTACCGCCTCGATCACATGCGCGGACGAGACGGAGTAGTCCTCCTCCCGCAGCAGCCGGGCCACCTTCGTCATCCACCGTTCGACCGGCCGGTCCGGCGCCGAGAACAGATGGCTGTACCAGCCGGGCGAGTCGATCCCCGCGCCGTATCCGGACCGGCGAGCCAGGCGGCGGTGCGTCCAGGGCACCCAGGTGATCTCCGCCTTCACCTTCGGCAGCCCCCTGAGCAGCCGACGGTCGGCGGTCGCCGTCGTCCGCTCGGCGAGTGCGGGCAGGTGCCAGGCGCCGCAGACGACGGCCACCGCCGCCTCGCCGAACTCCTTGACCGCCGCTCGCAGTTGCAGCCGCATGTGGGCCTCACGGATCAGGTCCCGGCGGTGGCCGCCGTCCCCGTGCACCGCCCGCACCTCCGCCATGGCCTCCCCCAGGGCGGCGAACGGCACATAGGGGTCGGAGGCGTCGTCTCGGCCGGAAGGGTCGACCGGCCCGGAGGCGCCTTCGGCGCCGAGGGCGGCCTCGGGACCGGAGGCGTCAGGACCGGAGGCGTCGACGGCGCCGGGTGGCGTGGTGGTGGCGCCGGGCGACCGTCGGCGCGGCCGGTCGCTCCGCCGGTGTTCCACGGCGTCCTCCCACCACCGTTCCGGGTCGTCGTACCCGGCAGCCTCGGCGAGAGCTGCCAGCGGATCGAGGCGCACATCCTGCCGATCCGCGCCCGACGGCGGCGCGACGGAAGGCCCCGCCGCCGGGACGTCCGGCACCTGGCCGGGTGCGTCGTCCCCGGCGGCTCCACCCCCGTGGGGGCCGCCAGGGACCGTCTCTTCTCCCCCTTGTCCTGCTTCCCCTGCTCCCTCTGGTCCCTCTGGTCCCTCCGGCTGCGGCTCGTCGTCCGCGTCGGTCATCGCGAGGGTGTGGGCCGCGGGCAGGTCGATGAAGCGCACCGGGACCCCGCGCCGCACGGCCCAACGGATGGCCACCCATTCCGGCGAGAACTCCGCCAGCGGCCAGAACGCCGCCTTCCCCGGTTCGTCGGCGGCATGCGCCAGCAGCGCCACCGGCGGCACCATCGTCTCGGCCGCCGCCAGTCGGGCCACCGTGTCCCCCTCCGGTGGGCCCTCTATCAGAACGACGCGCGGCCGGTAGGTCTCCAGCGTGGCCTGGACCGCACGGGCCGAGCCCGGACCGTGATGCCGCACCCCGAGCAGCAGGGGTCCGGGCACACCCCGCCCTGCCCGCGCGTCCTTCTGCCTGGTGACCGTCGTAGCGGCGGCGTCCGCCTCGTGCGCACCTGTCATGCGGACACCTCTCGGCAGGCGCGGTAGAAGTCCTTCCAGCCGTCGCGTTCGCGGACGACCGCTTCGAGGTACTCCTGCCACACCACCTGGTCCGACGCCGGGTCGCGGACGACGGCGCCCAGGATGCCGGCGGCCACGTCACCGGCGCGCAGGACGCCGTCACCGAAGTGTGCGGCCAGCGCAAGCCCGCCCGTGACGACGGAGATCGCCTCGGCGGTGGAGAGCGTGCCCGAGGGTGACTTCACCTTCGTACGGCCGTCCTCGGTGACGCCGTCGCGCAGCTCGCGGAAGACGGTGACCACCCGGCGGATCTCGTCGTATCCCTCGGGGGCGGGCGGCAGTTCCAGGGAGCGGCCGAGCTGCCCCACACGGCGCGCCACGATCTCCACCTCGGCCTCGGCCGTCTCAGGGAGCGGCAGGACCACCGTGTTGAAGCGGCGGCGCAGGGCGCTGGAGAGCTCGTTGACCCCCCTGTCCCGGTCGTTGGCCGTCGCGATCAGGTTGAACCCGCTGACCGCCTGCACCTCCTGCCCCAGCTCGGGGATCGGCAAGGTCTTCTCGGACAGGACGGTGATCAGCGTGTCCTGCACGTCGGCGGGGATACGCGTCAGCTCCTCGACCCGCGCCGTCATGCCCTCGGCCATCGCCCGCATCACCGGACTGGGGACCAGCGCCTCCCGGCTGGGGCCTTGGGCGAGCAACTGCGCGTAGTTCCAGCCGTAGCGGATCGCCTCCTCCGCCGTGCCGGCCGTGCCCTGGACCAGCAGCGTGGAGTCTCCGCTGACGGCTGCGGCCAGGTGTTCGGACACCCATGTCTTGGCCGTGCCCGGGACGCCGAGCAGCAGCAGCGCCCGGTCGGTGGCCAGCGTGGAGACCGCGACCTCGACGATGCGGCGCGGGCCCACGTACTTCGGTGTGACGACCGTGCCTCCCGGCAGCTCGCCGCCGAGGAGATAGGTGGCGACGGCCCACGGCGACAGCCGCCACCGGGCGGGCCGCGGCCTGTCGTCGACCTCGGCGAGGGCCGCCAGCTCGTCCGCGAACGCGTCCTCGGCGTGGGGCCGCAGCACGGCTTGTTCCGCGTGATGGCTCTCGATCACAACTCCCCCTCGACGCAGGGCTCGGGTACGGAAATCGACTTCGGAACACGGCAGAAAAAGGCATGGGGCGGCCAACGGCGAAGTCCGCGCCGCAGCGCTTCGACCGCTCCGTGAACCACTGTGCATCCCGCCACTGACAATCGGCCCCGAGGCAGCTTCCACCTGCGACGACGAGGAGTTGAGGGGGCGTTGTCAGTGCCGGCGCCTACCGTTTTCTGCATGGGTGGACAGGCGGTCCGCTGGACGGCGGAGCAGGTAGGGGCGTTGGCACCTGATGAGGCGTCACGTCGCGCGGGGAGCAAGCTCGCGGTGCCCGGTTCCTGGACGGAAGCGGGGTCGGACGGCAACGCGGTCTGGGGGCTGTGCAAGGGCAGTGGCAAGAAGCCGTATCAGACGGTGGTGGACCTGAACGGGGGCCGTGGTCCGGGCTACAGGTGCTCCTGCCCGAGCCGCAAGTTCCCCTGCAAGCACGCGGTCGCTCTGCTCCTGCTTCGGGCGGAGGACGAGACGGCCGTCGCCGACGGGTGCGCACCACCCGAGTGGGCCGAGGAGTGGCTGAGCGGCCGCAGGCGACGGGCGGGCCTGGCGAGGTCGGCGAGCCGGGACGGGAGCGACGGGTACGCCTCGGGCGAGGAAGGCGGTGGGAGTGGGGACGCCTCCGGCGACAGGGGAACGAGGGGGCGTGCCTCCGACGCGGCGGACCCCTCCGGCGCACCCGGTGAGGGGGACGGCACGGGCAGTTCACCGGCCCGCTCCCGCGCGGAGTCCGCCCGCCGTCGCGCCGCTCGACGCGCGGCCCGGATCTCCGCCGGCACCGAGGAGTTGGAGCAGCGGCTGGCGGACCTGCTGCGCGGCGGACTCGCGTCCGCCGGGCAGACCGGGTACGCGCCGTGGGAGGAGATGGCGGCCCGCATGGTCGACTCCCAGGCTCCCGGGCTCGCCGCACGGGTACGGGAGCTCGGCGCCGTGGCCGGATCCGGGGAGGGCTGGCCGGGGAGGCTGCTGGCCGAGTGCGCACTGCTGCATCTGCTCGCCCGAGGCTGGACAGGGCTCGACACGCTGCCCGAACCGCTGGCGGAGACGGTACGGACACGGGTGGGGCTGACGCTGGAGACGTCGGAACTCCTGGCGGAGCAACAGGCATTGATACGGGACGAGTGGCTGGTCCTCACCCAGCACGACATAGAAGAGGGCCGCCTGACGGCTCGCCGCATCTGGCTGCACGGCCGGCACACGGGGCGGCACGCGGTGCTGCTCTCCTTCGGAGCAGGCGGACGGGCGCCCGAGCTCGCGCTTCCGGTGGGCGCGGTACTGGACGCCGAGCTGGCCTACTACCCCGGGGGCAGTCCGCTGCGGGCCGCCCTCGGTGAGCGTCACGGAACACCGCAGCCGGGTTTTCTGCCGCCCGGCGGCAGCATTCCGGACGCCCTGGCGGCCCACGCCCGCGCACTCCGCGGCGACCCGTGGCTGGAGAGCTGGCCGTACGTGCTGCGGGAAGTGGTTCCGGTGCCGCCGCCGGAGGAGGAGGCATCCGCGAGGCGTCCCGTCGGCCCCCGGCCGGCCACGGACTGGCAACTCGCCTCCGCGACGGACGAGCTCGCCCTCCCCGTCGCCCCCGGCACCAGTACGGCGCCCCTGTGGAGACTGCTGGCCATGTCCGCCGACGGCCCCCTCACCGTCTTCGGCGAATGCGGCCACCGCGGCTTCACCCCCCGTGCGGCGTGGAGCGCGGGCACGCTCATCACCCTGTGAGTGGCCGACCCCCGCACGGCAGGTCAAGCGGCCTGCCGGGCAGGGGCCGAGCAGCCAACTCGACCGTCGTCCCGCCTGCATCACCTCCCCGACGCGCGCCGAAAGCACCACGGGTACCCGGGCGCAGGCCCGGGCACCGGATGCGGCCACTGGCAGGTACGGGCACCAGGAGCCGGGCGGGGCACCGCCGACCAGCTCGGACGGCAGGCAACCGCACGCGGCAGCAGCGGACAGGCAGCCGTCAGCAGAGAGAGGGGGCAGGCCCAGCCGTCAACGACAACGGGCAGCGGCGGCGGGCAGCGGGCAGCGGCAGGGAAGGGCAGGTGCAGCCGGATTGGCGGCAGCAAGTCGGCGGGGGGGGAGGGCAGGTGCAGCCGACGGCAAGTGGGGGCGCAGCAGGCGGCGGGCAGTCGTCAGTTGGGAGAGGGACGCCGCCGTCAACAGCGGTAGCGGGCAGGGGGCAAGTGCAGCCGACAGCGGCGGCGGGCGACAGCAGCCGCCGCTCGGCAGAGACAACAGCAGCAGGGAGGGAGTGGGCCCAGCCCTCAACGGCGGCAGCAAGCGGCGGCCGTCGGCAGCGGTACCAGACGGAAGCGGCAGCAGCGGCAGTGGACGGGAGCTGACTGAGATGTCGGTGGCGACGAGGGAAACGTGTTCGAGGTCAGGAAGGGAGACGGAACCGACGACACCCGCACCAGCGACGACAGCAACGCCGACAACAGCGCCGACGCCAACGCCCACCGCAGCGGCGACAACAACCGCAGCGGCCGCTGCAACAGGAGGAGAGGCCGCTGCAACAGGAGGGGCCACCACAACGGGAGGGGGAGCACAGGTGGAGGACGGACCGACGGCGCTGGTCACCGGTGACGAGGGCCGGGACCCGGGACGTGGCGGGGACGCCCCGGGCGGTGAGGCGTGGGGCGAACTGGTTGCCGCCGCGCTGTTGGGCGCGGAGCGACGGCGACCACCGGGCGGAAGCGTGACGGCTCTGCTGGACGCGGCGGCCGCCGCCACCGTACGTCGTCGGGCCGGCGCGCAGCCTGCCGTGCCCCGGTCCCGGCCGCGGCCCGCACCGGACGATCCGCGCGTGCCCCTGTCCACCGCAGTCGAGCGGCGACTGGCTGCACTGCTCGCGGACCGGGCGGGCGGCGGCGGGAACCCGGTGGGCGCGGGCAACGGGCGCCGCGGTGCGGGGCCCGACCTGGCCGAGCTGTTGCCGCAGTGGCTCGCGGAGGCCAATGCGCTCGGCTACCGTGCGCCCGCCCATCTGCTGCCCGCCCTGCTGGACGCGGCCCGGGCGCGCACCGATCTGCGGGCCGGGACACTGGCGTTCGCCGGGCCGCGGGCCCTGTGGCTGGCGCGGCACAACGCGGACTGGAAGTTCGCCCTGCGGGACGGGGCTCGGCGGCAGGTACCGGAGGCGGAGCCCGAGGCAGCCGAGCGGCTGTGGCAGGAGGGGCTGTTCGCCGAGCGGGTGGCGCTCTTGTCGACGTTGCGGCGCAGAGACCCCGCGGCGGGGCTCGCGCTCCTGGCCTCCACGTGGCAGACCGAACGCGCAGAGGACCGGCTGATGTTCCTGGACTCGCTGCGCCAGGGGCTGGACGCCTCGGACGAGCCGTTCCTGGAGAGGGCGTTGACGGACCGGAGCCGCACCGTGCGGGCGACGGCGGCCGAACTGCTGGTGGCACTGCCCGGTTCCGCACTGGCGGCGCGGATGGCGGAGCGGGCGCGTGCCTGTGTCTCGCTGGACCGGGTGGGCGGTGGCGGCATCGTGGTCGAGGCGCCGCACGAGTGCGATGCCGGCATGCAGCGGGACGGCGTGGTGGCCAAGCCGCCGACCGGCCGGGGGGAACGGGCGTGGTGGCTGTCGCAGTTGGTGGAGGCGACGCCGTTGGACGTATGGCCGGAGCGGCTGGGCGGGCTGTCCCCCGAACGGATCGCCGCACTGCCGGTCGCCGACAACTGGCGCGACGACCTGCACGCGGCCTGGTGCGGGGCTGCTGTCCGGCAGCGGAACGCCGAGTGGGCGCGCGCGCTGATCGGGGAGCCCACCGAGCCGTTCGCGGAGGGGCCCGGCGATCCGGCGAAGCTGCTGTCGGTGCTGCCCGAGGAGGAGCGGGGCGCATGGGCGGCCCGCTTCATCGCCGCCCACGGGTTGTCGGAGGCCTTCCGCATCCTGGGCGTGTGCGGGATGCCGTGGACCTTGCCGCTGGGGCGGGCGGTGGTGGACGCGCTGGAGATCGCCCGGGAGGCGGGGAGCTACCCGTGGAGCTTCAGCGGGGTGATGGGACTGGCCGAACGCTGCCTCGACCCTGTCGACGCCGAGCGGCTCGCCCCGCTCGCCGCCGTCCCCGACGAGCGGGAGGGGGAGTCGCCGGGGGCCGGCGCCTACTGGGCGGAGTCGTTCCAACGGCTCGTCAGCACACTGCGGCTCCGCGCGACGATGCTTGCGGAGCTGCACGGCGCGGAGTGACCGGAACCGCAGGGCGCCACCGGATCGGAACCAGCGCCCCACCGGTACGGGAGGTCAGGCGGCCACGGGCCCCACGTGGGTACGGATCCACTCGACGATCTCGTTCGTGGTGGAGCCCGGGGTGAAGATCGCGGCGACGCCCTGCTCCTTCAGCAGCGGGATGTCGTCCTCGGGGATGATCCCGCCGCCGAACACCTTGATGTCGGCGGCGTCCCGCTCACGCAGCAGTTCCAGCACGCGTGCGAAGAGGGTGTTGTGGGCGCCGGAGAGGATGGAGAGCCCGACGGCGTCGGCGTCCTCC
Organism: Streptomyces sp. CNT360; assembly: GCF_000424785.1. NCBI lineage: Bacteria > Bacillati > Actinomycetota > Actinomycetes > Kitasatosporales > Streptomycetaceae > Streptomyces > Streptomyces sp. CNT360. The sequence goes on from NZ_AUKO01000001.1 coordinate 985,820, forward strand.
TGGATGGCGGTGTCGACGATCTGCTCCGGCGTCTGGTGCAGACCCGTGTAGACGACCTCCATGCCGGCGTCGCGCAGGGCGCGGGCGATGACCTTGGCACCCCGGTCGTGGCCGTCGAGGCCCGGTTTGGCGACGACCACGCGGATGGGACCGGACACAACCATCACTGCCTCCTGTTGGACGACCTCCACGACCTCCCGGCCGGGTGGGGCCTCGGGGGTGTGAACGCACGTTATCCCCAGCATCCCGCAGCCGTCCGTTCCGCGCTCGGAAGCGAGGGAGAAATCACACGCCGGGCCGTCTCGCCCCCGTCGCTTCGGATTCCGGTTGACTGAGGCGTTTCTGCCCGTGTCCGTGCGGAGTTGAGAACGGGGAGAAGAGACGGAAGGGGGCCGAGCGGGGCCCGGCACGGAGAGCGGAAAAGCCGTCCAGCTTTTCGAACAGATTTCGAACTCACCGTCTACTACCCGCCCGTAGTCCGCCGAAAGACGTCCGATTGCCCTTTTCCTGCGCCGCTGAAACCCCCCGAAGATTGTCGCCGTCGCATACCGCCGGGTACAGTCGCGGCACTGCTCCGCCCCTGTCGCCGAGGCGAAAGAGAAGTTGGTGGTGAACGACCGTCATCCGTCGGGAGTCCCGAGTCCCGACGACTCCGGTTCCGGCTTCTCGTACGAGCCCTACGGCGGCGACTACGGACAGTCGGCCTACGGCGCGTACGGTGCGTCCGCCTACACGGCCGACGCGCACGGCGGGTACTCCCCCGACGCCTACGGCGCCCCCACCGGCTCGTGGACCGGCTACGGCGACGACGACCCCCTCTTCGGCTCCCTGCCCGGAACCGACACGGGCACCTACCCGAGCGGCAACTGGCAGGCCGCCCCCGACCCCTCGGCCGCCTACGGCTGGGACGCCCACGGTTACGACGGCCGGCCTGCGGGAAGCGCCGGTGTCCCGGGCGCACCCGCTTCCGAGTACCCCGATCTCGGCTACCCCGTGGCCGACGCCGGGACCGTGACCGGGACGGGCCAGTGGTCGTTCGGCGTGCCGGAAGGCACCCACGACGGCATCCAGAACGGCGTGCAGGACGTCTTGCACGACGGCATGCAGCAGGAAACCGTCGCCTGGGACACTGCTCCCGCGTGGGACACGCCGTCCTGGAACGGCGGCGAGTGGGGCACCACCGGGTGGGACGCCACGAACTGGGGCGCGGACGCCTGGGAGACGGGCACCTGGGACACCGACACGGCGAGCCACGGCGCGGCGTACGAGTACGGGTACGACGCGTACGGCGGCTCGGAGGGTTACGGCTACGGCCATGACCAGCACCCGCAGCAGTACCGGGTCCCGGAGCAGGGCCACCCCCTGGACGAGCAGCCGGACCTGGCCCCGGGTCCCGATCAGGAACAGGTGCCGGGACAGCAGCACGGGCAGGAGGGGCCGGGGGCGCTCGACGTCACCGCGCAGTGGGACGCCCGGTGGGGAGCCGACCCGACCGACCCCGGTCCGGAAGCGGGACCGCACGCGGGCGCGGGCCTGGAGCCTGATGACGACCTGGAGCCTGATGCGGATCCGGAGCCGGACCCGGCGCCCGTGGCCCTCGGCGCGGTCGGCGGCCCCCATGGGCGGGGGCGGCGCCGCTCGCCCAAGCCCCGCCCCCGGCGCCGGGCGCTGATCACCGTGGCGGTGCCGTCCGTCGCCGTCATGGGTGTGGCGGGTGCCGCCGCGGCCAGCGTGATGGGCGACGACAGCGGCAAGGACAGCAGCACGACCGTCGCGGCTCCCGACGCGGCGCCGGTGAAGCCGTCGAGCGCCAACAGCAAGCTCGACACCCAGCTCGCCGGGCTGTCGGCCGACGCCGACGACTTCGCCGACCGCGCCAGCCGTACCCAGGAACGCATCGACCTCAAGCAGCGCCAGGTGGCCGAGAAGGAGCGCAAGGCCAAGGAGGCGGCGCGTAAAGAGGCGATGCGCCCCAAGTTCGTCCTTCCGGTCAAGGACCACACGCTCAGTGCCCACTTCGGGCAGGCGGGCGTCAACTGGATGTCGGTCCACACCGGCATCGATTTCCCCGTCAGCTACGGCACTCCGGTGTCGGCCGCCACCGACGGCACGGTCTCCACGCAGTACGACACGTCGTACGGCAACATGGCCATCGTGACCGCCAAGGACGGCACCGAGACCTGGTACTGCCACCTGAGCAGCAACAAGGTCCGCTCGGGGCACGTCAAGGCCGGTGACGTGATCGCCTACTCGGGCAGCTCCGGCAACTCCACGGGTCCGCACCTGCACTTCGAGGTCCGCCCGGGCGGCGGCTCGGCGGTGGACCCGATCCCGTGGCTCCAGGACAAGGGCCTCCACATCAGCTGACTGCTCGTCCCCGACCACCCGGCCGCGGCGGACCGCCCGGCTGAGCAGCAACCGGGCGGGAGCCGAGCAGGCGGACGCCCGCCCCGGCAAGGCCCCCGGGGCGGGCGCTACAGCTTCTCGACCGGCGCGTACCGCAGCAGCAGCCGCTTGGGCTTCTCGCCGCCGAAGTCGATGGTGGCTTCGGCGTTGTCGCCGCTCCCCTTGACCGCCTGCACCGTGCCCAGGCCGAAGCTGTCGTGAGTGACGCGGTCGCCGACCTGGAGGGAGACGACCGGCCGGTCGCCCGTGCGCCGGGTGGCGAAGCCCGAGGGGCCGCCCCGTCGGGACGAGGCACCGGCGGACGAGGAGAGGGAGGCGGCGATGCTCGACGGCGCCCCGGCGGGGCCGCTGCCGGCACCGGTCCGCTTCCAGTCGAGGAACTCGCCCGGGATCTCCTCCAGGAAGCGGGAGGGCGGGTTGTAGGAGGGCTGGCCCCAGGCGCTGCGCATGGCGGCGCGGGTGAGGTAGAGCCGTTCCTGGGCGCGGGTGATGCCCACGTAGGCGAGCCGCCGCTCCTCCTCCAGCTCCTTGGTCTGGCCGAGGGCGCGCATGTGCGGGAAGACGCCGTCCTCCATGCCGGTCAGGAAGACGACGGGGAATTCCAGGCCCTTGGCGGTGTGCAGGGTCATCAGCGTGACGACGCCCTCGTCCTCGCCCTCTTCGGGGATCTGGTCGGAGTCGGCGACGAGTGCGACCTGTTCGAGGAAGTCGGCCAGCGTGCCGCCGGACTCCTCCTCACCGCGTTCCTGCTCGAACTCCAGGGCGACGGCGGCGAGTTCCTGGAGGTTCTCGATCCGGGTCTCGTCCTGCGGGTCGGTGGAGGACTGGAGTTCGGCCAGGTAGCCCGTCTGCTCCAGGACGGCCTCCAGCACGGTCGCCGGCCCGGCGCCGGACTCGACGACGGTGCGCAGCTCCTCCATCAGCACGTTGAAGCGTTTGACGGCGTTCGCGGAGCGGGCCGCCATGCCGTACGCCTCGTCGACGCGGGCCAGCGCCTGCGGGAAGGTGATCTTCTCGCGGAGCGCCAGTGCCTCGATCATGGCTTCGGCGCGCTCGCCGATGCCGCGCTTGGGCACGTTGAGGATGCGGCGCAGCGGCACCGCGTCCTCCGGGTTGGCCAGGACGCGCAGGTAGGCCAGTATGTCGCGGACCTCGCGGCGCTCGTAGAAGCGCACGCCGCCGACGACCTTGTAGGGCAGTCCGACGCGGATGAAGATCTCTTCGAAGACGCGGGACTGCGCGTTGGTGCGGTAGAAGACGGCGATGTCTCCGGCGCGGACCTTCTCCGGGGCCGGCTCGCCCTCCGCCGCCTCCCCGTCCGCGAGGCGGTCGATCTCCTCGGCGACGAACTGGGCCTCGTCGTGCTCGGTGTCGGCGACGTACCCGGTGATGCGGGGACCCGTGCCCGCCCTGGTCCACAGGTTCTTGGGGCGGCGGTCGGCGTTGCGCTCGATGACGGCGTTCGCGGCGGACAGGATCGTCTGCGTGGAACGGTAGTTCTGCTCCAGCAGGATCGTCGTCGCGTCCGGGTAGTCCTCCTCGAACTGGAGGATGTTGCGGATGGTGGCGCCGCGGAAGGCGTAGATCGACTGGTCGGCGTCGCCGACGACACACAGCTCGGCCTGGTCCTCCGCCGGGCCCACGAGCTCGCGCACGAGCTGGTACTGGGCGTGGTTGGTGTCCTGGTACTCGTCGACGAGGACGTGGCGGAAGCGGCGGCGGTAGTGCTCGGCGACGTCGGGGAACGCCTGGAGCAGGTGGACCGTCGTCATGATCAGGTCGTCGAAGTCCAGCGCATTGGCCTCGCGCAGCCGCGCCTGGTACATCGTGTACGCCTCGGCGAGGGTCTTCTCGAAGTCTCCCCCGGACTCCTCCCCCGGCCTTCGGCCGGGCGGTGCCCCCAGGGAGGTACCCCCGGCGGCCTGGCGCTGGAAGTCCTCCTCGTCGATCAGCTCGTTCTTGAGGTTGGAGACCTTCGCGCTGAACGCCTTGGGCGGGAAACGCTTGGGGTCCAGGTCCAGGTCGCGGCAGACCAGGGCCATCAGGCGCTTGGAGTCGGCCGCGTCGTAGATCGAGAACGACGAGGTGAAGCCCAGCTTCTTGCTCTCACGCCGCAGGATGCGCACACACGCGCTGTGGAAGGTGGACACCCACATCGACTGGGCACGCGGCCCCATCAGTTCGGCGACGCGCTCCTTCATCTCGCCGGCCGCCTTGTTGGTGAAGGTGATGGCGAGGATCTGCCCCGGATGGACGTTCCGCGCACCCAGCAGGTACGCGATGCGGTGCGTGAGCACCCGGGTCTTGCCCGAGCCGGCACCCGCGACGATGAGCAGCGGGGAGCCCGCGTGCAGCACGGCGTCCCGCTGCTGCTCGTTCATCCCCTCCAGCAGCGCGGCGGGGTCGACGACGGAGCGGGGGGCGCCGTCCCGGTGGTACGCGTCACGTCCCGCGCCCACGGCGGCGCCCGGGCCCGCGCCCCGGCCCGTGAAGGTGCCCTGGAAGAGATCGTCCGGGATCTCTTCCTCCGGGCCCCGGTGGGCCGGACCGTCAGGGTCCTCGGGCGGCGGGGGCGCGTCCGCCTCGGGGCTCGTGCCGTCGAGGTCCGCCAGGAAGCTGTCGTCGAAGAGGCTGCTCATCGTCGTACGAGTCTAGGACGCCGCACCGACACGCTTCACGCCCTTGGGGAAACCCGTCCCCGGCCCGGGCCCGCAGCGGGCCGCGCGCACCGGGACGGGCTCACACCCACAGGACGGCGATGAAGATGTTCACCGTCGTCAGCAGCCCGACGGCGCCGAACAGCGGGGCGCTCACGCGCTCGTCGTCGCGCTTCACATAGGTGATGCCGAGGACGACGACGAGCAGGGCGAGCTTCACCCCCATCTTGATGTTGTTCACCGGGCTGTCGTCGGCCTGGTGCAGGCCGATCATGGCGACGCCGGTGACCAGCATGGTCAAAGCCCCGTGGAGCATCCCGGGCACGATCCGGGCCTCACCCTTGCCCATCGCCTTCATCTGCGTGAAGAAGCCGCCCAGGAGGGCGGCGATGCCGATGATGTGCAGGCCGACGAAGACATTGATGAGTACGTCCATGCCGGGGAGCGTATCCGGGCGTTTCCGGCGCCTTTAGCACACCCCCACCTTCGCCGTCGAGGCCGACACGGCGTCGGTCGGTTCCGGGCAGACGCCGTCCGGCAGGGTGCCGACAGGCGGGCGGGCGAGGACAGACGTGGACAGGCCCGCACCGGAAGAGATCAGTTGCGGGCATTCCCGTGCCCGGACGCCGTGGCCGCGCATAGCGTCCTCGCCAGGTGGCCGCGCCCCGCCGGTCGGCGCGGCCACCCCGACAGCGGGTCGCCGGGATAGCGCGGCCGTTGTGACGGCGGGACGTGGCGGCGGGCCCGGACGGGCCACGGGGCCGGGTGCGGCCCGGTCGTCGCCAGTGCGGCTCCGGGGCCGGTACCGGACAGCCACCGCTCCGCTCGGAGCAGGCCGGGCGTCAAAGCGGCGCTGACCGAGGTCGCCCGTACGGGCATCGTGTGACGCACCTATCAGCCTCTCGTCACCAGGATCACCCGCCCGGCGCCTGGACACCGGAAACACCGAGGACTCAGGTGAGGCACAATCCCCTTCCATCACATGGAAGTTGAGAGGCGGGGTGGCACAGTGGCCGTGGACACGGCTCAGGACGGCTCGAAGGACCCGGACGACGAGGACGGCCGCGGCGGCGCACGCGGCGGCGCGGACAGCCCGACGGGAACGGGCTCGCCCTCCGGCACGGGCTCGTCCTCGGACGCGGGCCCGGCCGCGGACGCGGGCCCGGCCGCGGACGCGGGCCCGGCCGCGGACGCGGGTTCCCCCTCCCATCGGCGCTCGGGCCCTCCCCCGGGTGCCGGACCGGCCCCTGACGCGCGCACGCGCCCGGGCGCCGGCGGCGCTTCCGAGACGGCCTCGCCCCCTCGCAAGCGGGCAGGCGCGACGGCCGGCCCGGACGACAAGGGGGCCGCTGCTCCCGGCGCGGGCTCCCCCTCCAGGAGCGGCCGTCCGCCAGGCGCGGGCGCCCCTTCTCCCGCTTCTCCCGGTTCTCCCGCGGATTCCCCCGCGGACAGCAGCCGCGCCGCCCGCGTGCCGGGCGCCCGCCCGAGTCCCACCGACACCCCCCGCACCGGCAGCCCCTCCGGCACAACCCCCAGCGGTACCCCCTCCGGCCGCGCCCGCTCCGGCACCCCCACCGACCCCACGCGTCCCGGCGGGCCCCCCAGTCCCGCCTCCCGCCCCGGGAGCCCCGCCGATCCCGCGCGCACCGGCCCCGGCACCCCCTCGGCCGCCCCACGCACCGGTGCTCCCTCCCGTCCCGGCCGCGTCGGTGACCGTCTGGACAGTCCGCTGCGGGCGCCCGCCGGTTCCGCCGCGGCGCCGTCGTCCCCCGCGAAGGCGTCGCCCGCTGCCGCGACGCCCCCGGCCGGTCCGACGCAGACACCGGCACCGTCACCGGCCGCCCCCGCACAGGCCCCGCCACCTCCCTCCGCCCCGCCCTCCCCCTCCGATCCGCACCCGGCCGGGACGTGGGCCGGTGCTCCGTGCCAGTGCGAGAACTGCCCGAGCAGCGCCCGCGAGGAGCACCGGAAGGCGGTGGCCGCCTTTGCACGGCAGCGGGACGAGCTGGCGGCGGGCGAGGGAGTGCCCGTCGGGCTGGCGCATTCGGCGGGCGCTTCCCGGCAGTGGATCTCCGACGAACTGACCCGGGCGGCGCGGGACGTCGCGGAGCGGGGGCGTGCGGAGGGCGAGGCGTGGGTGGCGCGGCTGTGGCGGCGCACCGTCGTCGCCGTGTGGGCGGCGGTCGGCGCGCTGCTGCTGGTGGAGCTGCTCACCGCAGTCGGGGCCGGCTGGTCGTCAGGGCGGACGGCCGGGCTGCTGGCGGCACTCGTCTCGGCCGCGCTGCTGACGGCCGCCGCGTGGCTGCACCGGGCGCGCGGCGGTGTGCTGGCCCCTCTCGTCGGTGAGGACAACCGGCTGTCGACCTCGCGTGCGGTGGCCGCGGCGTGGGTGCTGCTGTCCGTCTTCGCCGTCCTCGTGCTGGCCGTACAACTGGCCTCCTGCGACGGCCCCCGCGAGCGCGGCGCGCTGCTGGCGGGGCTCGGACTGGAACGCGGCGCCGGGGTGGTCACGGTGCTGGCACTCACCTGCGCGGTCGCCGTCGTGGTGCGCCGCGCGGTGACCGTACGGGTGCAGGGCAGGCGGCTGCAGAAGGTGCCTTCGAACCGCCCGCGCGCGGCGGACCTGCTCACGGACGACGCGGGCCGCGGTGCGTTCTCCGATGTGCAGTACGTGCTGATCAGCGCGGTGGCGCTGGTGTTCTCGGGGGTGCGGCTGGCCCGGCAGCCCGCCCAGCTTCCCGACCTGCCCTGGGGGCTGGCGCTGCTGGTCGTCGTCTCGACGGCGACGTATCTGGCGGGCAAGTACGCCGAGGGCACCCGCCCGGTGGTGCTGTCGGTCGTCCGCGCACGCGAGATGGGTGATCTGCACGCCCCGATCCGCACGGGGGACGACATCGAGATCCGCGGAGCGGGTTTCGTGCCCGTCGGTGCCACCGCGCCCGACCGGCTCTCCCGCGTGGTCGTCCGCATCGGCACCGTCCACGTCCACGCCCCGCTCATCCCGGTGCGCGGCGGCTTCGCGAGCCCCGCCGACACGGCGCTGACCGTGCCGGTCCCGGTGGAGGTCGAGCCGGGACGGGTGGAGGTCCAGGTGGTGACGGCGGGAGGTGTCGAGACGAACCGGTACCCGATCGACGTGGTGGAGTGAGCCGCTCCGCCGGGGACCGGCCGCGCCTTCCCGCCCGCCGCCCGTTCACTCGTACATGACGTACTCGGGCTTCGGGTCCAGGGCCAGTACCTCGCTCGGCTTCATCAGGCTGCTGCTGCCCTCGGTGTCCTCCTCGTAAAAGAGCTTGAAGCCGGTGTGCACGCCCTTGGGCAGGTCCTCGACCAGCTTCTTCCAGGTGGCCCGTTTCAGGTCCGCCGAGCCGATCCCGTCCGCGCTCTTGATCAGGACGACGCCGGGGGTGGGGCGCAGCGCCTTCTCGTCCGAGACGACGGAGGGGGCGACCTGGTGGAAGACCAGCGGCTTCTGCGGCAGTCCGTGGTCGCGCACGAGACCCGAGAGGTAGGACGCCACGTCCGCTATCTCGCCGCCGCTGGTGTGGCCGTACTTCTTGCCCGGCACCTCGGCCGGACCCATGTCCCACTCGGGGTCCAGGGCTATCCCGACGTCCGGGTGGACGAGCCAGTCGCGCAGTGCCTTGACCTCGTCGAGCGCCTTCGCGCGGCCCGGCTGGATGTTGAGCAGCAGCAGCGCCTTGTGCTTGCGGGCCGCGTCGTGGAAGCGGTCGACGGTGTCCGAGGACGTCCGCGTGCGGTACTTGCCGTCCGGCCCGGCGCCCTCGCTGGCGACCACGGCGAGGAGTTCCAGCACCGGAAGGGGCTCACGCCCGTCGGCGTAGGGGCGGCTCTTCTTCTCGATCTCCTGCGCCCTCTGGTCGAGGTCGCCGGTGCCCAGCCGTCCGAGTGCGGTGGCCTTGGGGAGCCCGCAGTAGCCGACGAGACGGTACCGGGGGAACAGCTCCGTGCCTCCGCGGGGAAGCTCCTTTTGCCGAGTGGCCTTGCCCGCCCCGGACGACTGTCCGGGGGACGGTGACCGGGAGGCGCTCCGGGACGGCGACCTGGTGTGGCCGCCCGTGCCGTTGTCCTTGCCGGAGACGGGCTGCGAGGACGAGTCGCTGCCGCCGCACGCCGCGCTGACAAGGCCGAGCCCGGCCGCGGCGGACGCCGCCAGCACGTACCGGCGGCTCGACGGCCGCTCCGACGGCCCCGTCCCGCCTGCGCTCCGCCCGTCGTACCCGCCGTGCCCGTCGCCCTCGCCGCTGCGCCCGTGTCCGGGGCGGCTTCCGCTCGGCTGTCCGGGGCCGCTTCCGTTCCGCGCTCCGCGCGACACATCTCCTCCGTCCGACGTCCGGCTGGTGCTTGCTGACACCCCCGCACCGAGCGCCTGTCCCGGTCACCGCCGAGCGAAACGGGTCACTCTGCTTCGGGCCCAGGTCACATCCGGGTGCGGGCGCGGGCGCATCGACACAGCCGGTCGGCGTGGGAAGAATCGCCCCCGCACGTACCGGAACACGTCCACGGAAGGCGGGAGCGCGCTGATGTCTGTGACCGGACCGACGGGCGGCGAGGACGGCGAGGACGCCAGGACGGTCAACGCGTTCCACGGGCCGGTGGCCGGGGCACCGGTCAGCGCGAGAGGGCTCGCCTCGCGGTACGCGCTGCTGCCGCTGCGGCTCTTCCTGGGCATCACCTTCCTGTACGCGGGCATCGACAAGCTGACCGACGGCTCCTTCCTGAACAGCAGCGGCCACGGGTCGTTCGCCGGAACGCTGCGGGCCGTGCACGACTCCGCCGCGGCGCCGTGGATGGTGGAGCTCGCGCAGCACAGCCCGCAGGGGTTCGGCACGGCGATCGCCGCGGTGGAGATCGCCGTGGGGGCCGGCACGCTGTGCGGACTGTGGGCACGCGTGGCGGCGGCCGGCGGTGCGTTGCTTTCCCTCTGCCTGTGGCTGACGGTCAGTTGGGCGAGCGAGCCGTACTACTACGGCAACGATCTGCCGTACCTGATGGCCTGGTTGCCCTTGGTGATGGCCGGGGCGCCGATGTTCTCGCTGGACGCACTGCGGGCGCTACGGCGCCGGCGCCGGGGGCGGCACATCTTCGGGTAGCCTCCACAGGCTCTCCCTGCGGACCGCCCCCGAGGTCACTCGCTCGTCTCCCGGCGCCGCATCAGCGCCCGCCGTACCAGGAAGGTCGCCAGCGCGGTGCAGCCGGCCAGTACCAGCGCGACGGGCAGGGCCACGAGCATCGCCCAGAAGGGCATGGTCACTTCTCCCGCCGCGTCCAGCAGGTGGAGCACCGCCATGACGATCATGGCGAGGCCGAGCAGCAGCCGGGAGGGCTCGAAGCGGTGCCTCATCGGGTCGTCCCCTCTCGTTCGGTCTGCTCGTGCGGCGGCGACGGTGCGGACGGAGGAGGAGCGGAGGAGCCGGGCGTCGGGGCCGCCGGATCGGTTGCCGCGCCGCCGGACGGACCGCCCTGCCGGTCGGAGCGCTCGCCGGAGGGAAGCTCCCGTACGACCTCGACGCTGCCGAGGCCGACGCTCAGGTCGAGCCGGACCGTCCCCGCGGGGTCCGCTCCGTCGAAGGGGCGCAGCGTCATGCTGCGGGTCGTGCCCAGGCCGCCAGAGCTGTCGAAGACGGCCTCCCCGTCGCCGTCCACGGACCGGGGGAACCGCGTCGCCCCCGCCCCCACGTCCGCCTTCACCTCGACGACCGCGTCCTCGGGGACGACCACCTTGAGTTGCCCGGCCCCGACCCGGACCTCGCTGCGCACGCGCTGGCCGCCCTTCAACCGTGTCTCGCGCAGGTCGAGTTCGCCCGAGCCGCTGCCGAGCGCGTAGCGGGGCTTGACCTCCTGCACACCGGCCGGCGCCCAGTGGGTCTCCCGGAAGTGTGCCGAGATGTCGCGGGGCAGCGCGGCGGCGCCGGCCAGCAGCCCGGCCGTCAGGACCAGACAGAAGAGGGTGCCGGGACCCATCCGGCCGACGAACGCGCTGACGCCCAGGCCGAGGCCGAACACCGCCAGCGCACAGCTCAGCCCGATCACGAGTGTGGTGGCCAGCGGCCGGGTGTCCCAGGAGACGGCGGCGGTGGTGCCGCCCACCAGCAGCGCCGCCAGGAAGGTGAGCCCGCCGAGCGAGCCGCTGCCCGAGGCCGCCGGGGTGCCCGCGCCGCCCGGCCGTGCGGGCGGGCGGCCCGCCTGCGGGCCCTGCGGCCCGGCGTACGCGCTGGGGGGCGTCCAGGGCCGCTCGTGCGCGCTGGGCGGCGCCGCGTACGGCAACGCCTCGTGCGGTCCCCACAGGTAGCCGGTGGCTGCGCCCGCCCTGCCCCACGGGCTGCCGTGCACCGGGTCCGCCTGTCCCCCGTCCTTGGTGAGCGGCTCGCGCCACCAGGAGGCGGGCGCCGGGACGGGAGGGGCCTGTGCCTCGGGGGGCGCGTCGGCCACCGCATGCGCCGTCGTCGGATCGACCTGCGCGCCGGCCGCCTCGGCCCGCTTGCGGTGCTGCGACCAGTACGCCGCCCCCGCCACCGCACCGATCAGCAGGACGGAGAAGGGCACACTGCGGCTGCCCAGAGAGGCGAGGAAGAGGCCGCAGCCGACGAGTGCCACCAGGATCGCGGAGAGCGAGGCGCCCTCGACGCGGCCCGACAGCAGGCGCCGCCCCTCGTTCTGCGTCTCTCCCTCGGCCGGGATGAGCAGCCAGGCGAACCCGTAGAAGATGAGGCCGAACCCGCCGACCACCGACAGCACGACCAGCGGTACCCGGAAGAGCACCGGGTCGAGGTCGAAGTACCGGCCCAGGCCCCCGCACACCCCGCCCGCGATCTTGTGGGTACGGCTGCGCCGAAGCTGCCGGCCCTTCGCGGCGTGCGGCGGCGCATTGTGCGCCCCCCACGAAGGAGCCTCGCCCTCCGCGGCGTCACGCCCCTGCGAGGTCCCGCGCTTGTGCGAGGCCCCGTCCGCGGAGGCGGCGCTCGCGGAGGCGGAGCCTCCAGGGTCCCCGTGCGGCGTGCGGTCCGCGCCCTGGGCGCGTTCCGGGCGCTGCTCGTCCTCACTCATACGCCTATGGTGGCGCCCCCGTCGCGGTCGGGCATCGGGGCCCCACCCGGAGCGATCCCTGAGATCTCGCGGCGGCCCGGCGCGTACGGCGCCCGGACCGCCTCGGGGGAGCATCAGGGGCCGACCCTGATGTACGGGCGCGCGCGCCATGTGACGATCGGAGCATGACACCGTCCGCCGCCCCCACCGTGGAAGCGCCCGCGCAGGGCGGCTCCTCCTCGGACGCCTCCGCCGAAGAGCCGCCCCTGCGCAAGCTCTACCGCAGTGCGGAGGGGCGGATGCTGGGCGGGGTGGCCCGCGGGCTGGCGGGCCACCTGGGGCTGCCCGTCTCCTGGGTGCGGATCGTCCTCATCGCGCTGGCGCTCGCCAACGGGCTGGGGGTGCTGCTGTACGCGGCGTTCTGGTGCGTCGTACCGCTGGGCACCGGTGGCGTGGGGGCCGGCCGCCGCACCGGTGCGGCGGGGCTGACGGAGGCCATCGCCGAGCGCAGGGAGCTGCGGAGGCTGTTCCACAAGCCGGACAAGGGACAGCTCGTCGCTCTCCTGGCGCTGGTCGTCGCCCTGTTCGTGACGGCGGACAACCTCCAGTTCGGGGCGGCCAACACCTATCTGTGGCCCGTCGTCTTCATCGGCATCGGTGTCGCTCTGGTGTGGCGCCAGGCGGACAACTCCCGCCGGGCGCACTGGGTGGAGGTCGGGCGGCGTACCCGGCTGCTGCCATTGGTCCGCAGCGCGGCCGGGGTCGCGCTGGTGGCCGTCGGTGTGACGGGCATCGTCGTCGTGCAGGGTTCGGTCAGCCACCTCGGCTCGGTCCTCCAGGCGGCGCTGGCGGTGCTGGTGGGCATCGCGCTGATGGCGGGCCCGTACCTGGTGCGGATGATGCAGGACCTGTCCGAGGAACGGCTGATGCGGATCCGCGCCCAGGAGCGGGCCGAGGTGGCCGCGCACGTCCACGACTCGGTGCTGCACACGCTCACCCTCATCCAGCGCAACGCCGAGAAGCCCCGGGAGGTCGCCCGGCTGGCCCGCGCCCAGGAACGCGAGCTGCGCGCCTGGCTGTACAAGCCGACCGACGCCACCGGCAAGACCCGTCCCGTCGAGGAGGAGGAAGAGCCGCAGACCCTGGCCGAGGGGGTGAAGGCGGCGGCGGCCGAGGTCGAGGACCACCACGGGGTGCCCGTCGAGGTCGTCTGCGTCGGCGACTGCCCGCTGGACGAGGCACTGGGCGCCCAGCTCCAGGCCGCGCGCGAGGCGATGGTCAACGCCGCCAAGTACGGTGGCGAGGGCGGCGCCGTCCAGGTCTTCGCCGAGGTGGAGGGGCGTACCGTCTTCATCTCCGTACGGGACAGGGGCCCGGGCTTCGACCCGGACGCCGTGCCCCGGGACAGGATGGGCGTGCGCGAGTCCATCCTCGGCCGGATGCGGCGCAACGGCGGCACGGCGCGGCTGCGCACCGCACCCGGCGAGGGGACCGAGGTCGAGCTGGAGATGGAGAGGGCGGCGGAATCGTGACGGACGACGGCACGACGGGGAACGACGAGGCGGTCCAGGCGGCCGGGGGCCCGGCGGGGCGCGCGGGAGAGGGCCCGTCGGGCTTGGGCGCCGGCTCGCCGGAGGCCGGTGAGGGCCGGCGCCGGGTGCGGGTGGTCCTGGTGGACGACCACCGCATGTTCCGCGCGGGTGTGCAGGCGGAGATCGGCCGCACCGAGGAGACGGGCGTCGACGTGGTCGGCGAGGCGGGCGACGTCGACCAGGCGGTGACCGTCATCCAGGCCACCCGTCCCGACGTCGTCCTGCTCGACGTCCACCTGCCGGGCGGCGGCGGGGTGGAGGTCCTGCGCCGTGGCGCGCCCCTGATGGGCGACCCCGAGACGCCGGTGCGCTTCCTCGCCCTGTCGGTCTCCGACGCCGCCGAGGACGTCATCGGCGTCATCCGCGGCGGCGCGCGCGGCTACGTCACCAAGACCATCACCGGCGACGACCTGGTCGGCGCCATCTTCCGGGTGGCGGACGGCGACGCCGTCTTCTCCCCGCGCCTGGCGGGCTTCGTGCTGGACGCCTTCGCCTCCACCGACGCCCCGCCCGTCGACGAGGACCTCGACCGCCTCACCCAGCGCGAGCGCGAGGTCCTGCGCCTGATCGCCCGCGGCTACGCCTACAAGGAGGTCGGCAAGCAGCTCTTCATCTCCGTCAAGACGGTCGAGTCGCACGTCTCCGCGGTGCTGCGCAAGCTGCAACTGTCCAACCGCCACGAGCTGACACGCTGGGCGACGGCCCGGCGGCTGGTGTAGGCGCCGTCGCCGGGGAGGGAACCGGCCCCCTCGCGTCACGGAAATGAACCGAACGGTGGTCGCCCCCGTGTCTGCGGGCGGTGCCGGTGATAAGGGATTGTTCCGCATCATCGAGGGACCGATCCGGTCCTCCTGAGTCCCTCGGGGGGACGACGGGCACCTTCCCGCATCCACACGCGAGGTGACCATGCTCGGATCGGACAGCAGACAGGATCACTACCCCGCGGGAGGCTTCCGCCGCCGCGGGCTCTTCGCCTTGATCGGCGCACTGTGCGCCGCGGCCGTGGCCGCGACACTGCTCGCGGTCAACACCTCCGGCGGGGACGGCGGTGAGCAGCCGAAAATGGCCGCGGCCGCGGACTCGCCGGGCGGGGACAAGACCGTCGGCTACTTCGCCGACTGGGGCGTCTACCAGCGCAATTACCACGTCAAGAACATCGAGACATCCGGTTCGGCGGACCGGCTCACCCACATCAACTACGCCTTCGGCAACGTCCAGGGCGGCAAGTGCACCGCGGGCGACAGCTACGCCGACTACGAGAAGGCCTACACCGCCGACCAGAGCGTCGACGGCAAGGCCGACACCTGGGACCAGCCGCTGCGCGGCAACTTCAACCAGCTCATCAAGCTCAAGAAGAAGCACCCGAACCTGAAGGTGCTGTGGTCGTTCGGTGGCTGGAGCTGGTCCCAGGGCTTCTCCGAGGCGGCCAAGAACCCGGAGGCCTTCGCCGACTCCTGCCTGAGCCTGCTGGAGGACCCGCGCTGGAAGGGCCTCTTCGACGGAATCGACATCGACTGGGAGTACCCGAACGCCTGCGGCCTCGGGTGCGACACCAGCGGCCGGGACGCCTTCACGAACCTGATGAAGGCGCTGCGCGGCAAGTTCGGCGACAAGCTGGTGACCGCGGCGGTCACCGGTGACGCCTCCGAGGGCGGCAAGATGCAGGCCACCGACTACCGGACGGCGGCGCAGTACGTCGACTGGTACCTGCCGATGACGTACGACTACTTCGGTGCCTTCGACAAGGAGGGGCCCACGGCGCCGCATTCGGCACTGGAGACCTACGACGGCATCCCCAAGAAGCTGTTCGACACCAAGTCGTCCATCGCCTCCCTCATCTTCGGCGGGGTGCCTCCCGAGAAGGTCCTGATGGGTCTGGGCTTCTACGGCCGCGGCTGGACCGGGGTGACGCAGGACGCGCCCGGTGGGAAGGCGACGGGCCCGGCTCCCGGCACGTACGAGCAGGGCGTCGAGGACTACAAGGTGCTCAAGACCCGCTGCCCGGCCACCGGCAAGGTCGGGGGCACCGCCTACGCACACTGCGGCGACGAGTGGTGGAGCTACGACACCCCGGAGACCCTGCGCGGCAAGGTCGACTGGGGCAAGAAGCAGAAGCTGGGCGGCACCTTCCTGTGGGAGCTGAGCGGTGACACCCCGGACGGAGAGCTGATCAAGGCCGTTCGGTAGGACGGCAACTGCTCGGCACGGCGTCCAAAAGGCCCCGCGGTATACCGCGGGGCCTGCGTGTGCCGCCGCCCCGACCGGCGCGGCCCCTCGGCCCCGTTCCGGCAGCCCGCGGCCCGCGGGTCACGCCTCGGGCCGTACGCACGTGTAGCCCGCTTCCCGCAGGACGGGGAGGTAGCGGTCGACGGCCTGGACGGTCTGCCGGCGGGGGCCGCCGCCGTCGTGTTGCAGGATGATGGCGCCGGGGGCGACGTCGTCCAGGACGGAGCGGACGATTGCGCCCGTTCCGGGCCGGGACCAGTCGCGGGTGTCCAGGGACCAGCCCACGGGTTCCATGCCGAGCCGTGCGCAGACCTTGAGCGAGGGACCGTGCCAGTCCCCGTAGGGGGCGCGGCACCAGGTGGGCGGGGCGCCGATGACGCGGTCGACCAGTTCGCTGGTGCGGGAGAGTTCGCCGTCGATGTCCTTGGGGCGCAGCCTCGTCAACTGGCGGTGGTGCCAGGAGTGGTTGCCGATGACGTGACCGTCGGCGGCGATGTCGTGCAGCAGGTCGGGGAACGCCTGGGCGTTCTCGCCGACGACGAAGAACGTGGCCTGCACGCCGTGCCGCCTCAGCACCCGCAGCAGTGCCGGGGTGTGCACGGGGTGCGGGCCGTCGTCGAAGGTGAGGGCGACGACGCGGCGCCCCGGGGTTGCGGGCAGCGTCATCTCGGCCTGCGTACGCACGGGCGGATGCATGGTGGGGGCGCCCATCGACGTCTCCCCGGCGAGCGGACGCAGCCGGTAGCTGTCGGGGGCGCCGGTGCCCTCCAGGCCGGGGGCGCGGCGCACCGGCCGGGTCCCGGAGCCCGCGCCGCCGGCGAGCGCCTCCGAGGGGGCGGTGCCTGGCGCGGAGTGGTCCGGTGCGGGCGCCGAGGCGTGCCCGCTCTTCCCGGCGTCGTGGTATGCGAACGCTCCCGCGACGGCGCCCGACAGTGCCGCGGTGCCGACGCCGAGGCCGGTGCACAGCAGACCCCTTCGCGTGAAGATATGACAATCGGATCGCATGCATCTTGCCTAGCACCGCCACCCGCCTACCCCGGCGAGCCGGCGGCCCGGGCGCGGCAAGTCCCCCCGAACGGCTCACCGGGAGGGCGGGCGGCGTGCCACGACAGCGGCCGTGGAGCTCACGGGGCCGGGGCGTCCGCGCCCGTTCCCCGCGGCCGGACGTCGTCGTCCTCGGGCTCGTCCTGCACCCGCAGGGCGGCGATCCAGTGCGGCAGCATCCAGTGCAGCAGCAGGACGACGAACCCGGCGGCGGCCAGCGGCGCGACGAGACCGTCGAGCGTGCTCCCGCCGGCCCAGGCGCCCCAGAAGCCGCACACCGCGACGGTCATCACCGCGGAGACGATCCGGTGGGTCCTCACGTGCACCGTGCCGCGCTCCGCGAGCTGCCGTTCGTCCAGCAGGTGCCGGCGCAGCTCCAGCATGCCGCGGTTCATGGAGTTGATCAGCCCCATCAGCGGTATCCAGGCGACCAGTCCGAGCAGCACGGCGGCCAGGGGCCACGGGGAGGCCACGGCGCAGGAGCCCGCCATGCCCGCCGCCCCCACGGCTGTCGCCGCGATGTGCGCCACGACGATCCGGCGCCGCATCCGCCTGGTGGCGTGGTAACGCTTGGTGCGGGAGTCGTTCATCGTCTTGAAGAGCCACTTGTCGTAGCGCGTGGCGGTGGTGCCGGTGCTCATCGCGGTGTCCTCCCCGTGTCGTCGGCGGTGCCGGATCCGGTGGCCGGGCCGTACAGCTTGTCGGTGAGCGGGCTGAACGGCTCCAGCGCGAAGAGGGCCTCCACCGGGAGCCGGAAGTAGGCGGCGATCCGCAGTGCCATGTCGAGGCTCGGGTTGTACTGCCCGCGCTCGATGTAGCCGATGGTCTGGTAGTGCGCGCCCACAGCGGTGGCCAGCGCCTGCCGGGAGACCCTCCGTTCCGCCCGCACGACCGCCAGCCTGTTGTGCACCTGCTCACTCATGTATAAGGAGTACTACATCAACGAGCAGGAGCACAACATCGTCAGCCGCACTGTCGGCACCGCCGCCGCCCGCACCGGCTGCGCCGCCGTCAGCCGACGACCAGCACGACCTTCCCCCGCACACGGCCGCGCTCGCTCTCCCGCATCGCCTCGGCCGCCTCCGCCAGCGGATACATCCGGTGCACCGGCATCCGCAGCCCCGCCCCGGACTGGTCCAGGGCCGTCGCCTCGGCGAGCGGCTCCGCGAAGCTCCAGTCCCCGCCGCCCGAGAAGTGGACACCGTGCTGCTCGGCCCCGCACCCCGACACGAGGGACACCACCCGCTCCGTGCCGCCCGTCAGCGCGATCGACGCCTCCAGCGCACCGCCGCGCCTGGCGGCGTCGATGGCCGCGTCCACCCCGTGCGGCGCCCTCTCGCGCGCCCGTTCCACCAGCCCTTCCCTGCGGCGGACGGGTTCGGCTCCCAACTGCCGTACAGAGGCGTGGTTGTGCTCACTCGCGGTGCCGAGTACGCGGGTACCGCGCGCCGCCGCCAGCGGGAGAGCCGGCGTGCCGACCCCGCCGGCCGCCGCGTGGCAGAGCAGCGTCTCGCCGGGCTCCAGCGCCAGGTGGGAGGAGCAGCGCAGGGCCGTCTCGGTGCCGGTCGTCAGGGCCGCCGCCGCCCGGCCCAGGGTGGGCGGCCGGTGCACCAGCTTGTCGGCGTCGGCCGGCGCGTGCGTGGCGTACGCGCCGGTGGCCGTCCGGCCGAACACCTCGTCTCCGACGGCGAGACGGGTGGCGCCGGGCCCGGCGATGCCCGGCGCCGTCACCGGGTCCCTCCGGCACGGCCCGGTTCAGTCGGCCGCCGGGGTGTCCGCCCGGTGGACCTGCTCGCCGCCGACGACGGCCAGCTCCACCACCGTGCCGGGGATGTCCTCGGGCGCGGCGCGCAGGATGTCGCGGGAGAGGACCACGAAGTCGGCCCGCTTGCCGACCGTCAGCGAACCCCGGTCGTCCTCCAGGAAGTTGGCGTAGGCCGAGCCCATGGTGTAGCCGTGCACCGCGGTGGCCACGTCCAGCGTCTCGGCGGGCTGCCAGGGCTCGCCGCCGGTCAGCGGGCGGCGGGTGACAGCGGTGTAGATGCCGATCATGGGGTCCATCTCCGCGACGTTCCAGTCGCTGGAGAAGGCCAGCGTCGCGCCCGCCGTGTGCAGGCTGCGCATCGGCCACGCCTTGGCCCACCGCTCCGGGCCCACGTTCTCGGCCCAGTCCTGCCCGGGCCCCGCGATCTCCGGGGCGCAGTGCCGGGGTTGCATGCAGGCGACCACGCCCAGCTCGGCGAACCGGGAGACGTCGGCCGGGTCCAGGCACTCGACGTGGACGATCTGGTGGCGCGCATCGCGCGGCCCGTTGACCGCACGGGCGTGCTCCACGGCGTCCAGCACGGTACGGATACCGCGGTCGCCGGTGGCGTGCACGAAGCACTGGAAGCCCCGTGCGTCCAGCTCGGCGAGCAGCTCGGCGAACTCCTCCGGCGGGTAGAAGGTGTCGCCGCTGTGCTGGGCGCACCCCGCGTACGGGCGCAGCAGCGCGGCGGTGCGGGGCTCGACGACATCGTCGATGTAGAGCTTCAGCGGGCCGAGGCGCAGGTGTGCGCCGTCCCCGCCCTCGGCGTCCTCGGCGGCGTACCGGTCGATCGCGGCGGCGAAGTCGTCCAGGTCGGCTTCGGTGGTGCCGCGCGGGTGGAAGAGCGCGGCGACCAGGCGGGAGCGCAGCCGCCCCGCACGGCGGGCGCGGTCGAAGAGGGCGAGGTCGTCGAGGGAGTTCTGCGGTTCGACGACGGTGGTGATGCCGAACCGGATCGCGTCGTCCAGGCTGCGCGCCAGCCTGCCGTACTGGCGGTCGGCCGACGCCCACGGCAGCCCCAGCTCGCGCAGCGCCCGGTGCCCGTCCCTGGAGAGGCCCTTGACGGCGAAGTCCTTGATGAAGCCGGTGGGTTCGCCGGTCTCCGCATCGACCTCGGCCTCGCCGAACGGCAGGCTGGTGCGCCCGCGGGTGACACCCAGGCGGCGCAGCGCGGCCGTGTTGAGCCAGGCGGTGTGCACGTCGTAGCTCAGCACGAAGGCGGGGAGGTCGCCGGTCACCGGGTCCAGGTCGGCGGCCCGCGGCATCCGGCCGCCGGGGATCGCGGAGTAGTCGAACGCCTCCGCCTCGACCCACTCCGCGTCCGGGTGCGCCGCGAGCCAGGCGCGGACCGCCTCGTGGATGCCCTCCAGGGTGCGTACCCCCGCCAACTGCACGCAGGCGTCGTCGGAGCCGAGGCGGACGTGGTTGTGGGCATCGACGAAACCGGGCAGCACGAGGCGCCCGCCCGCGTCGATCACCTGCGTGCCGGGCCCCGTCCACGCCGCGGCCCCGGCGTCGTCACCGATCCACACGAGGCGCCCGTCCCGCGCGGCCAGCGCCTCGGCCTCGGGCAGCGCGGGGTCGACGGTGTACAGGCGCGCGCCGCGCACGACCAGGTCGGCGGGGCCGTGGGAGGGCTGGGGGGCGGTGCTGGTCATGGCGGGTTCTCCAGTGGTGGTGCTGTCGTTGCTCAGCTGTGGCTGTGGTCGGGGGGCTGCGCGGGCCCGGACACGGGGGCGGTGGCGGGTGCCGGTGCGGCACCGTGTGCGGGCCGGGCACGGTCGGGCGGCGCGGCCGGTACACAACCGCGCGCGGGCTCCTCGCTTCCGGGTGCGGGCCGGTGCGGGGAGGACCCGGCGTGGCGGGCCGGGCGCGCGAGAAGTGCGTACGCCAGCCCGGAGACGAGCGCGCTGAGGATCGTGAGGTCGGCGCCGCCGAGCGGGGCCACCAGCGGGCCGGTCCACAGCTCCGAGTCGCAGGTGAGCGCGGCGAAGACGAGCCCGGCCAGCAGGGCGGTCATCCCCGCCGGGTGGTAGCCGGCGCGGTACCAGTAGCCGCCCTGGCGCCCGGCGTGCAGCGCCCCGGTGTCGTACCGGCAGCGGCGCAGCAGCATGTCGGCGAGGAAGACGCCCGACCACGGCGCGAACACGATGATCAGGAGGGAGAGGAAGCTGGTCAGCGAGGCGGTGAAGTCCGCGAGGAAGAGCGCGCCGATCGATCCGGCGGCCGTCACGACGATGCTGATGACCAGCGCCTTCGCCCGGCTCCACGGGATGCCGAGCACCTGCAGGTTGAGGCTGGAGGAGTAGAGGGTGAGGATCGAGTTGGTGACGGAGCCGCCGAGCACCAGGACGAGGAACAGCGTCTGGAACCAGCCCGGCAGCAGCTTCTCCGTGCCGGCGACCGCGTCGGTCATGTCGGTGCGGGTGGCGGCGGCGACCCCGGCGACGCCCAGCGCGACGGAGGAGACGAACCCGCCCAGCGCGCCGCACCAGGTCAAAGAGCGCAGCGAGGTGGTGTGCGGCAGGTAGCGGGTGTAGTCGGCGGGCATCGGCAGGTAGGAGAAGGGCCCGGCGAACGTGACGACCAGCGCCAGGCTCCACCCGGCGACCCCCGGGCCCGCATCCGCGCCGCCGTGGCCCGCGAAGTCGCTGCCGGGCAGCAGCAGGACGAGCAGGACGGCGAAGCCGGCCGCCAGCACGTAGGCGCACCAGCGTTCGGCGAGCTGCACGGTGGCGTGCCCCCAGGTGGCGATGGAGAACGTCAGGGCCAGGGTGACCAGCAGCGCGAGCACCCGCGCGGCCGTGCCGTGCCATCCGAGGTCGGCGAAGAAGGCCTCCAGCGCCTGGGCGCCCACGACGGTGTTGATGATCGTGTAGCCGATGCTGACGATCCAGTTGAGCACCCCGGCGGGCAGGTTGCCGCGCACGCCGAAGGGGGCGCGGGAGACGACCAGGGTGGCCGTGCCGGTGCGGACGCCGGACAGGCCGGCCGCGCTGATCACGAAGAAGGTCAGCCCGCCGAGGACGACGACGCCGGTGGCCTGCCAGAAGGAGAGCCCGTAGAGGACGGCGAGGGCGCCGTTGATGACGTAGGTGAAGGTGAGGTTGGAGCCGAACCAGACCCAGAAGATGTCCCGCGCGCTGCCGTGCCGCTCGGCGTCGGGGATCGGATCGATGCCGTGGGTCTCCACGCGGAAGGCCTGATCCGCGGAGTGCTCCGCCTCTGGTGCCACGCCGACTCCCCACCTTGAATGACGTTCTAATTTTTTGAACGCCATTCAAGGTGGACCGTGCACCCGGCCGCCGTCAATACCCCCGGGCACCTGGCCGGATCGGCACCACCGGCGTTGTCATAGGCTCGCCGGGACAGCGGGTGGAGACAGGAAGCCGGGAGCCCGCGGGCGGCGAGAGGTGACACGGGTGGCAGAGGCGGGGCGAGGAGCCGGGGCCGCGGCGCGGCGGCACGGCGGGCAGGTCACGCGGGAGCGGATGCTCCAGGAGGCGATGACGGCGATCGCCGAGAGCGGCCTGGCCTCCCTCACCATGTCGGCCCTCGCCCGCCGGCTCGGGACCAGCGGCGGCCACATCCTCTACTACTTCGGCAGCAAGGACCGGCTGCTCGCCGAAGCGCTGCGCTGGAGCGAGTCCCTGCTGACCGAGGAACGCGCCGCGCTGCTGACCCGACGGGTCACCGCCCACCGCAAGCTGGAACTGTTCGTCGGCCTCTACCTGCCCAGCGGACCGCGCGACCCGCGCTGGACGCTGTGGATCGAACTGTGGGCCCGCACCGCCCAGAACGCGGAGCTGCGGGAGGCCCAGGACGCGCTCGACCGCGACTGGCAGCGGGACCTGGCCACACTGATCGCCAAGGGCGTCGCCCAGGGACGGTTCGCCGTCCCGGAGGCGGAGATCGAGGCCCGCGCCTTCGAACTCCTCGCGCTGCTCGACGGGTTGAGCACCCGTGTGCTGCTGGCCCGACAGGACGCCGACACCGCATGGGCGCGCGCGGCCGCGCTGGCGGCCGCCGGCCGACTGGTACCGCACGCCTGAACGAACACGCCGGGTACGCTCACCCGGTGCCTGTCCTCGCCCGCATACGTGCCGTCCCCCGGCGCGCCCGGTACCTCGTGCTCGGCGGCGTTCTCCTCCTGGCCCTGGTCGCCGTCCTGGTGCCCGTCCTGCTGCCCGGCGAGCAGGGCGGTAAGTGCCGCCAGGCCCCCTTCTCGGCCCGCGCCCTGGCAGGCGACCCGGAACGCGCGGCCAGGGCTTTGGATCCGGGTACGGCCTTCTCGCACACCGGAACCGGCCCGCTCAGGCGGCTCCTGCGCACCACGGGCGCCCCGCTGTGCGAGGGACCCGAGGGCACCGCACTCGCAGGCCGCGCCCTCGTCGCCGCCACGACCGGCCGCACGGCCGACCGCCAGGACGAGCCCGCGGCCCCGCACACCGCGCGCTCGGCGCGCATCGCCCACGCCGCGGTGCTGCTGCTCGGCGAGGGCGCCCGGCACTACCGGCCCGACTTCCCCCTCGGGCTGAGCCCGTACCTCGCCCGGATGTTCGCCTCCTACATCGAGGACACCGGATCCGCGGCGACCTCCTCGCCGCCCCCCGAGGAGGAGGGCCGCCGGACCGTCACCGACGCGCAGGCCGAGTACGCGGACGGCAGCGGGAACTGGGCCACCCCGTTCCCGAGCGGCCACGACGTCCACGTCGTCTTCCCGGCAAACGACCGTGCGCAGAAGGTGGTGCGGCGGGCAGCGGCCTCACCCCGCGCGTTCGCCACCCTGTACGACGCCGAACGCGCCCGCTTCGCGTACTACCTGGAACGGCTCACCGACGCCCCGCAGGAGCCGGGCGAGAAGGCCGAGGACAGCCAGCTGTCCGTCGAGACGGAACTCGACCGCAGCGCCACGGTGGTCGCCGAGCTCATGGCCTCCCGCACGAGGGCCGTGGCCGACGAACTCGTGCCCTCCCTCGGCCGGTTCGACCGTACGGTGGCGCACCACACCCGGGGCCTCTACCACGCCGCCGGCCACCAGGTGCGCTCCCGCCCCTCCGTGGCCACCGTGTCCCAGCGCCGCCCCGACGCCCGGGCGGGCACCGGCAGGCGAGACGTGACGCGGCTGATGGACGGCAGGGTGCAACTCTTCGCGGTGTTCGACGCCTGGGCGAAGGCACGCGACATCCCTGCGGGGCGTGCCGAGAAGCTGCGGGTGGAGATGGACTCGCGGTACGTACAGGCCCTGAACCTGCTCTAGCCCGCCCCGGCCCTGGTGCCCTACCGGTGGCCGCCCGCCCCGGGCAGCCGCAGGGCGTCGCAGCCCCGCTCGGCGCTCTCCTTCTTCGCGAACGACGCGAGC
The DNA here is from genome assembly GCF_000424785.1 of Streptomyces sp. CNT360. Lineage (NCBI taxonomy): Bacteria > Bacillati > Actinomycetota > Actinomycetes > Kitasatosporales > Streptomycetaceae > Streptomyces > Streptomyces sp. CNT360. Next base: position 1,009,961 of record NZ_AUKO01000001.1, read on the forward strand.
ATCGCCCCCATCGTCTTCCCACTCAGCCGCCCGCGGCTCACCGTCCGGTGCTCCGCAGACGCCGTCCGGCCCTCGGGCCGCGACACGTCGATCTCGAACCCGGCCGCCTGCCCGTCGCACCGGGCCATGGCCCAGCCGTTGTCCTCGGTGAGCCACGGGCGGGTCCGCACCCGGTCCGTGCCCGCCTTGTGCACTCCGGCCGCGCGGAGCATCATCCGCTGCGACCAGTCGCCGTACCAGCCGTGCAGGCGCAGTACCGGCTCGTGCGGGTCGCCGTTCCCGTCGGTGCCGGAGGGCCGTACCGTGCAACTGGTCATCGGCGCCGGGCCGTTCGGGATGCGCAGTTCCGCACTCCAGCCGGAGCCCTGGAGCGGTCCGTCGGCGAGTGCCGCGCAGGAGGTGCCCGCCGCGGCGGCGGGCCGCACGGCCTTCGGTCGCGTCTCCTTGCCCGGTACGGGCAACGGCTTCGTCCGGCAACCCAGCTTCTCGGCGGCTTCGTTGGCGACGGCGACACCGGCACGGAGCAGATGGTGCGGCTGCGCTGCGCTGCCGCCCAGGACGTCCACGAGCAACTGCCCCTGATGACCCGCCGCGTCCTTGCCCCGCCCAGGACACCGGGGCATCAGCATGACGCCCGCCAGCCTGGCCTCGAACCCGGGCAGCCCTTCCGGCAGCGCCGACTCCGGGTGCCCACCGTGGTCCTCGAACTGCCGGACCAGCTCACGGTCGACGGAGTCGCGGCGGCTGTAGACCTCCACCTCCAGGACCCGCTCGCTCTCGCTGCGCACCTCGCAGGAGTAGCGGCCGAGTTCGCCGCGGGTGTCCGTTCTCGACTCGGTCAGATGCGCCCCGGGGTCACCGGTGGCGGAGCGCAGGGTGTCCATGCTGCCCTCGGGAAGCGCACCGTCGCAGGCACCGGAGGTGATCATCATGTCCTTCACGCTCGGCGTGGCCGCCCACCCCGCCAGGCCGAGCACCACCGCGCCCACGGCGCACCAGGTGACGATCCTTCTGCGGCGCCGTCGGCGGTCGCTCTGCTCCCGCAGGATGCGCCACCGCTCCCGTTCCTGGTCCGAGTAGACCAAGAGCCCCGACTTCCCCGGCTCTTCCTTCTCGTCCTGCCGCTCCGGCTCCTGCGCGTCCGACACCGAGGAACCGTATCCCAGCCCCGAACACACGTGTGCCCCCGTACCGCGGCGCAGCGGCGTGGGGGCACCCGGCGGTCCGGGCCGCTCAGCGAGGGCTCACTCCCACTCGATCGTCCCCGGGGGCTTGCTCGTCACGTCGAGGGTGACGCGGTTGACCTCGGCGACCTCGTTGGTGATCCGCGTCGAGATCCGGGCCAGCACGTCGTAGGGCAGCCGCGACCAGTCGGCGGTCATCGCGTCCTCGGAGGAGACCGGGCGCAGCACCACGGGGTGGCCGTAGGTGCGGGCGTCGCCCTGGACGCCGACGCTGCGCACGTCCGCGAGCAGCACCACGGGGCACTGCCAGATCTCGCGGTCCAGGCCCGCCGCCGTCAGCTCCTCGCGGGCGATGGCGTCCGCCTCGCGCAGCACGTCCAGCCGCTCACGGGTCACGGCGCCGACGATGCGGATGCCCAGCCCCGGGCCGGGGAACGGCTGCCGCTGGACGATCTCCTCCGGCAGCCCCAGCTCCTGGCCGACCTGCCGCACCTCGTCCTTGAACAGCTTGCGCAGCGGCTCCACCAGCTCGAATTCCAGGTCCTCGGGGAGCCCGCCCACGTTGTGGTGCGACTTGATGTTGGCCGCGCCCGTGCCGCCGCCCGACTCCACCACGTCCGGGTAGAGCGTGCCCTGCACCAGGAAGGCGACCGGCTCGTCGCTCGGCGCCTCGGCGACGATCTCGGCCTGCGCCGCCTCGAAGACGCGAATGAACTCCCGGCCGATGATCTTGCGCTTCTGCTCCGGGTCGGCGACCCCGGCCAGCGCGTCCAGGAAGCGGTCGGCGGCCTCCACCACCTTGAGCTGCACGCCGGTCGCCGCCACGAAGTCCTTCTCGACCTGCTCGGTCTCGCCCTTGCGCATCAGCCCGTGGTCGACATAGACGCAGGTGAGCTGCTCGCCGACGGCCCGCTGCACGAGCGCCGCCGCGACCGCCGAGTCCACACCGCCGGACAGCCCGCAGATCGCGCGCCTGCTGCCGACCTGCGCGCGGATCGCCTCGACCTGCTCGTCGACGATGCTCTCCGTCGTCCACGACGGGGTCAGCCCCGCGCCCCGGTACAGGAAGTGCTCCAGCACCTGCTGGCCGTAGGTGGAGTGCATCACCTCGCAGTGGTGCTGGACGCCGTACAGCTTCCGCTCGTCGTTCTCGAACGCCGCGACCGGCACCAGGTCCGTCGACGCTGTGACGGCGAAGCCCTCCGGCGCCGCCGAGCAGGCGTCCCCGTGCGACATCCACACCTGCTGCTCGTCCGGGGTGCCCTCGAACAGGGTGGACGCCGACCTGATGACGCTCAGCGGGGTGGCGCCGTACTCCCGGCTGCCCGTGTTGTCGACGGTGCCGCCCAGCGTCGTCGCCATCAACTGGAAGCCGTAGCAGATGCCCAGCACCGGGACACCCGCCTCGAAGACCTCGCGGTCGAGAGAGGGGGCGCCCTCCGCGTACACCGAGGAGGGACCGCCGGAGAGAATGATCGCCTTCGGATTCTTGGCGAGCATCTCGGCGGCCGACATGGTCGAGGGCACGATCTCGCTGTAGACCCGTGCCTCGCGCACCCGACGCGCGATGAGCTGGGCATACTGCGCGCCGAAGTCGACGACGAGCACGGTGTCCGGGGCGCTGCTCTCGGACGGGTTGGAAGCCACGAAGCTGATGCCTTTCGGCGGTGAAGGGGGTCCACCACCGATGATACCGATGCGCGCGAAGGGCCCACGACGCTCGGTCGGGGCCGGTCCTGGGGCGGGTCCGGCCGACCGGCCCCGGCCGCCGGCCGTGCCACCGGCCGCGCTCCGCGTGACATACTGGCCGCGTGCTGACGCAGAACACCTTCTGGTTTACCTATGGCACCGGCCCGGCCGGCTGCCATGGGCGACGTTCTGTGTGAGCGAGACGACACACGAATTCCCCAGGCGCCTCGGGCCGGTCAGGCCCGGGGCGTCGGTGTGTGTCGGCTCCCGGGCCGCCGCAGTCCGCGGGCTGAGCGAGCCAAGGAGCTGGCCCCATGCAGCAGAGCACTGTTTCCACCGCCGGTGACGCCGCCCCCGACACCGGCACGCACACCGGTACCGGTACGGGTACGCACACCGGTACCCGCGCCCACACCGCTGCCCCCGCCGTCCCGGACAGCCCCGAGGCGGTGATCGCCGCGGAACGCGCCCGCATCGACGCGCTGGACGCCCGCATCGTGGCGCTGATCCGGGACCGGATGGAGGTCTCGGAGACGATCCAGCAGGTCCGCGTCACCTCGGGCGGCCGCCGGGTGCACCTGGCCCGCGAGATGAAGATCCTCGACCACTACAGCAGCACGCTCGGCAGCGCGGGACGCGACCTGGCCATGACACTGCTCCGGCTGTGCCGCGGCCACTAGGGCACCAGGGCGCCGCTGCAAGGAGGGCGGGCGGGTCATGCCGGGTGCGGGCTGCTCACCCGTACGGCGCGTGACCGGCCAGGAGGGGCTTCGTTGATCCCGGTGTCCCTGATCTCCGCCGGGCGCCCGGCGGCGAGCGGGGCGGCGTCACCGGAGCGATGAGACGTCCGTCCTCCCCGGAAGGGGAGACGCCGGGCGTCGTGGGACCTCGTTCCGGTGCTGTGACCGGACGGCAGGGGACAGCAGCCCGGTCACGACAGCGGCCGGTCCCGGGGACGCTCTGGGCCGGCCGCTCCGCGGATCTTCCCGCGCCACCACCGGCCGCGCATCCGCTTCGTCGAAACGGTTGCGCAAGGCGAGCCGCATCCAGGACCATGCGAGAGCGGGTCGACCGCACGCTCCCTTCACCGACGAGACCTCGGGTGGATCCATGGCGGCGAGCTGCCATTGGTTCGACCAATCCGGCGGCGCTTCCCCCCGGCGCCGCGCCTCAGCACGGGCGCTGCCCTGACGCCGGTGCTGATCACAGGGCCCCGCGGCTGCCGCCACCCACCCGGCCGGCGCCACGGGGCCCTTCGTCACGTGCGGGCAGACCCGCGTTCCGTCCTCAGTCGCGTGCCGGCACCTCCGGCACGGGCAGCAGCGGCAGCTTCAGCGCCCCGAAAGCGCTCTCGGGCACGGCCGGCGCCACCGGGGCGACGGGGGCCAGGCGCCGGTAGGCGGCGTCCTGGGCGGGCCGTGGATCGTCCTCGCCCTTGTTCGGCCAGAACGCCATGGCGCGCTCGGCCTGCGCGGTGATCGTCAGCGACGGGTTGACGCCGAGGTTCGCGGAGACGGCCGACCCGTCGACGACGGAGATCCCGGGGTGCCCGTGCAGCCGGTGGTACGGGTCGACGACGCCGTGCTCGGCCGTCTCCCCGATGGGGCAGCCGCCCAGGAAGTGCGCGGTGAGCGGAGTGCCCATCAGCTCGCCGACGTTGGTCCCGGCGAAACCGTTGATCTCCTGTGCGAGGGCGCTCGCCGCCTCGGCCCCCTCGGGGATGTGCACCGGGTTGGGGGCGCCGTGCCCCTGCCGGGCGGTGAGCATGCCCTTTCCGATGCCCTTGTCCTTGCGGTAGGTGGTCAGCGAGTTGTCGAGGGTCTGCATGACGAGCCCGATGATGATGCGCTCGGACCACTTGCGGGCCGACAACGAGCGGGCGAACAGCGCGGGATGCCGCAGGCAGGTCAGCACGTGGGCCAGGGCGCCGGGCAGCACCGTGTGCTGCCGCACCTGGAGGGTGGTCAGGGCGCTCATCGCGTTGGAGCCCTTGCCGTAGCGGACGGGCTCGATGTGGGTGTGGGCGTCGGGGTGGACGGACGAGGTGATGGCCACGCCCTTGGTGAAGTCCAGCTCGGCGTCCTTGCCCCACTTGGCGCGGTAGCGGCGGGGAACGGTCTGGGCGCCCACCAGCGCCTCGGAGTTGGTGCGGGTCAGCTCGCCCAGCCTCGGGGAGAGCCGTGGCAGGGTGCCGGCGTCCCTGACGCGGTGCAGCAGCTTCTGCGTGCCGTACGTGCCGGCGGCCAGCACGACATGGCGGGCCCGCAGGACGCGCGGGGTGGCGCGGCGCTTGTCGGTACGGAGGACGGCCACCTCGTAGCCGTCCTCGTCGTTGCCCAGGGTGCGCTCGCGGAGGCCGGCGACGGTGGAGAGGGGGCGGATCTCGGCTCCGGCCCGTTCGGCGAGGTGCAGGTAGTTCTCGTTGAGGGTGTTCTTGGCGCCGCGGCGGCAGCCGGTCATGCACTCGCCGCACTCGACGCAGGCGGTCCGCTCGGGCCCGGCACCGCCGAAGTAGGGGTCGGGGACCGCCCGGCCAGGCGCCGTGCGGGCGGTGCCGTCGCCGTCCTCGCCGTCACCGAAGAAGACGCCGACGGGAGCGAGGTGGAAGGTCTCGCCGTAGCCCATGCGCGCGGCGGCGGCCTTCAGATGGACGTCGGAGGGCGTGGTGGTGGGGTTGAGACGGACGCCGAGCATGCGCTTGGCCTGGTCGTAGTAGGGCGCCAGCTCGGCCTGCCAGTCGGTGATGTGGCCCCACTGGGAGTCCTCGAAGAACTGTTTCGGCGGTACGTAGAGGGTGTTGGCGTAGTTGAGGGAGCCGCCCCCCACCCCCGCGCCTGCCAGGATCATGACATTCGCCAGCAGGTGGATGCGCTGGATCCCGTACAGGCCCAGGGACGGCGCCCACAGGAAGTTCTTCAGGTCCCAGGAGTTCTTGGGCAGTTCCTCCCGGGTGAACCGCCGGCCGGCCTCCAGGACGCAGACCCGGTACCCCTTCTCGGACAGCCGGAGCGCCGAGACGGAGCCACCGAAACCGGAGCCGACGATCAGCACGTCGTAGTCGAACGGGTCTGCGTCCGCCTGCTTTCGGGCAGCGTCGGGTAGGGACACGAGTACCTCCGGTTCTGCGGTGACGGTGCGGACGGTGCGGTGGAGACGGTGGGCCGGGTCCGCTTCAGCGGAAGCGGAGGGTCTTGAGCGCCTTGAGGGAGCGCGACATGAACGCCGCGTACGCCTCGTCGCTCATGCCCAGCGAGGGCGCCATGGGCAGGACCCGCTGGTGTGCCACCGTCTGCGGCTCGGTGTACTTGAGGATGCCCTCGGAGCCGTGCCGCCGGCCCAGCCCCGAGTCGCCCATGCCGCCCATGGGGGCCTGGGCGCTGCCGTAGGCGGAGGCGTACCCCTCGTTGACGTTGACGGTGCCGGTGCGGAGCCGGGCCGCGACCTTGCGGGCCCGGCGCCCGTTGCCGCCCCACACGGACGAGTTGAGGCCGTACGCGGTGCGGTTGGCGAGCTCGACGGCCTCGTCCACGTCGCCGAAGCGGTAGACGGAGACGACGGGGCCGAAGGTCTCCTCGCCGCAGACCGCCATGGCCGGCTCGACGCCCTCCAGCACCGTCGGCTCGTAGAACAGCGGACCGATGTCCGGGCGGGCCCTGCCGCCGGTGAGGACCGTCGCACCCTTGGCGACGGCGTCCCCCACGTGCCGCTCGACGGTCTCCAACTGGCGCTCGGAGACGAGGGAGCCCATCTCGGCGCCGTATCCGAGCGCGCAGCCCAGCCGCATGGCGCGGGTACGGGCCACGAAGCGCTCCAGGAAGGCGTCGGCGACCGACTCGTGCACGTACAGGCGCTCGATGGAGATGCACAACTGCCCGGCCGAGGAGAAGGCGCCGCGCGCCGCGCCCGCCGCCGCCTTGTCGAGGTCGGCGTCCTCCAGTACGAGCATCGCGTTCTTGCCGCCCAGCTCCAGCGAGCAGCCCACCAGACGCGCGGCGGCGCGCTGGGCGACCTCCCGGCCGGTGCGGGTGGAGCCGGTGAAGGAGACGTAGTCGCCGCGGTCGGCGACCTCCGGGCCGATCACCGGGCCGTCCCCGACGACGACCTGCCACACGTCCTGCGGCAGCCCGGCCTCGATCAGCAGATCGCGGGCCCACAGGGCGGTCAGCGCCGTCTGGGTGTCCGGCTTCATCACGACCGCGTTGCCGGCCGCGAAGGCCGGCAGCGCGTCACCGACGGACAGCTCGAAGGGGTAGTTCCACGGTGCTATCTGCCCGACGACGCCGCGCGGATGGCGCAGTTCGGTGACCTTCGTCAGCGCCGGGATCGCCCCGGTGTGCCGCTTGGGCCGCAGATAGGAGGCGGCCTTGCGCCCGTAGTGGCGGGCGGCGACGGCGACCGCCTGCACCTCCTCGTGCGCGTGCAGCCGGGCCTTGCCGGTCTCCAGCTGGATGAGGTCGAGCACCTCGGACTGGCGGGCCAGCACCAGGTCGTGGAAGCGCAGCAGCACGGCGGCCCGCTGCCGCACCGGGCGGGCCGCCCAGTCCCGCTGCGCCGCGCGGGCCGTCTCGAAGGCGGTGGCGACGTCCTCGGGTGTGGACTCGGGCAGCTCGGCCAGCACCTCGCCGGTGAACGGGCATCGCGAGACGGTCCTGCCGCTGCCCGCCACGCCGCGGACCAGCCCCGCGACGAGGGCCGGGGTGACCACGTCCGCTGCCGTCCGCACGCCCGCGGGCGCGGGAGCCACCGGGTTGCCGTCGGCGGGAGGGGCGGCGGCTGAGGGGTTGCTGTCCAGCGAGTCCGTCATGCGCCCGAGCGTACGACTCGGGGCACCCGGTCGTATACCCAGCGGTAACCGCTTTTCACGGAATCTGCCAGTGATTGCTGGCAAGACCGCGCCGGGGCGGCCGGACGGTCACAGGTCATGGATCTCCAAGGACTTCTTCGCCTCCTGGTAGACCCGCTCACCGTCCTCGTGGGACTTGCCCTTGGCGGGCATCTCCACTTCGAGCCGCCAGCGCACGCCGTCGTCGTTGACGTAGATCAGCTCGTGCCGGAACTGCTTGGGACCGTCGGGATCGCCCAGGTTGTCGATCGGCTGGTAGCTGGTGGCGACCTCGGCAGCCTCCTTGCCCTGCTGCTCGGCCTCCGTCACCCGCGAGTCCACGCTCTTCATCGTGGCGTCGTAACTGCCCTCGTTGCCCTCATAGCTCTCCTTCCAGGAGTTGGCCTCCTTGAGAGCCGTGTCCTTGACGCCCTTCGTGGAGCGGCTCAGCTCCATCGAGACGACCTTCCCCGGGTCGGTGAAGGTCAGCGACTGCTCGTTCGCGCTGCGCTTGTAGTCGTCCGGCACGGCCAGGGAGGCCCGCACCCGTTTGTCCTCGTTCCGCGTGTGCCAGCCGTCCGGCGCCCGGTCGGCGGTGAGGACGAAGAACAGGGTGAGCGCCGCCGCGAGCGCGACCACCACGCCGCCCGTGCCCAGCTGCCAGCGGCGCTCGGTACGGAGCTTGCCGAAGAAGCCGCGCAGCACGCGGGCCGGCGCACTCCCACCGTCCGGCCCGGGCACCGGGCGCGGGGAGCGCTGCGGGGGCCGGGCCACGTCCTGGAGCGTCTGCCGGACCTCCGTCGCATCCGGGCGCAGCGCCGGCTCCTTGGCCAGCAACCGCGTGAGCAGCATCCCCAAGGCGCCGGACTCGCTCAGCGCCCGCGCGGGCCGCTGCGGCTCGGAGGAGAGCACCGCCTGGAGCGTGGCGGGGCTGTTGGAGCGGCGGAACGGCGAGACACCCTCGGTCGCCGCGTACAGCACCACGCCCAGCGACCACAGGTCCGACTCGGGCCCGGGCCGGCGGCCCAGCACCCGCTCGGGCGCGGTGAACTCGGGTGAGCCGACGAACGCGCCGGTCTCCGTCAGCCCCTGCTCGCCCTGCACCTGTGCGATACCGAAGTCGGTGAGGACCACCCGGTCGTACCGGCCCAGCAGCACGTTGTCCGGCTTCACATCGCGGTGCAGCACACCCTTCTCGTGCGCGGCGTCCAGCGCGCCCGCCACCGCGAGCCCGATCCGGGCCGCCTCGCGGGTGTCGAGGGTGCCCTCGTGCAGCACGTCGGCCAGCGAACGGCCCTGCACCAGCTCCATGACGATCCACGGCTGGTCGTCCTCGATCACCACATCGTGGATGGTGACGACGGAGGGGTGGTCGATCCGCGCCGCGGTACGCGCCTCGCGACGCATCCGCGTGTACACGTTCTCCCGTTCACGCTGCGAGAGGTTCTCCGGCAGCCGCGGTTCCTTGACCGCCACGTCCCGCTCCACGACCTCGTCCCGGGCCCGCCACACCGTGCCCATGCCGCCGTGGCCGAGGCGCTCGGCGAGGCGGTACCGGCCGCCGACCAGCCGCCCCGCCCCCGGATCGGCCCCGGCCACGGGCGACGGGCCGGGCACCGAGTCGGACAGCGACGGTGAGGAAGAGGGGCCCTCGGCGGGCTCGGCCCGGGGCGTGGGCACGGCGGCCTGCGTCGGCTCGTACGCCCGCGGGTCGCGCGGCGGTCGAGGGCCCTCGGCGTGCCGGGGGCTCGGGGAGTCCCCGGGGGTCTGCGGGTCCTGATGGCCGCCCTGCGGGGCCGCCTGGAAGGGCTGGACAGGCTGGGAAGGCTGGAAAGGACGGGAAGGCTGCGAGGACGGGGAGGGCGAGGGGTCGTCGTGGCTCGCCTGGGCAGGCGGGCGCAGCCCGTAGCTGGTCGACTCGTCCAACTGGTGTCCCTGCTCCCCCGAGTTCGTCATGCCCTCCACCCTGTACCGACCGGATTCACGAGCGCCACCGACTTCACAGACCTGTGACCGTCAACGGACCGCCGTGACACGGTAGGTGTCGGCAACCGCCTCGAAGTGACGGTCGATCTCCGCCTTGTGGCTTTTGGAGCCGAGCACGAGCAGCACGTGATAGCGGCCGTCCAGGATCATGGCCCGATTGCGCGCGTACACCTGGCGGCCGCCGCCCTCACGCCACGAGAACGTGCCCTCGGCCATGGCCGTCTCCCCCACGTCGATCCGCCGCAGCCCGCCCGTACTCGCCCAGTCCGCGGCCCGGTAGGCGGCCAGCTCCGGTTCGTCCTCGCTCTGGTACGCCATCGGGTCCTCGCCGTGCTTCGCCGTGGTGTCCCGCCCGTTGACGACGACCATCTCCACCTGACCGCCGCTGTAGTGGACCTGGCCGCGCCCGTTGGTGGAACGCCGGTCCCACGCCTTGGGCACGGCCACCTCGAACCCGGCGGGGTCACGGCTGGTCCTGTACCCCTTGGGCGCCTTCGGGGCACCGGCGTCACCGGACTTCCCGGATGTCGCGGAGTCGCCCTCGCCGCCCTTGCCGTCCTTGCCGCCCTTGCCGCCCTGGTGGTCCTTGCTGCCCTTGCTGCCCGTGCTGGTGCCGCCTGTGCTGTCGCCCTCGTGCTCCGTGGGGTGCTTGTCCTGCTGCTCCGGTACGACCACGGAGCCCTTCTGATTGCCCTGACCCTCCCCCTTGTCCGGGAGGAACCACATGACGAACGCCACCGCGGCCGCCAGGCCCACCAGCACCAGGCCGAGCACCAGCACGCCGAGCCGGCGCGGACCGGCCCCCGACGACGGCCTCCCGCCGGTGTCCGAACCGCCTGCGTCGCGCGGCTCCGGCCGCGCGGCAGACCCGGCCCCGGCACCGGACCGGGACCCGGGGCCGGGTGCACGGGCGTCGTTCCGCTCGGGCACGGGCGCGGTGGCGGACCCCGCCGCAGCGGCGGCGCGGCGCTCCTCGCGGGCGCGGCGATGCCGGTCGCCGTCCCGCCGGGTACGGCGCTTCCGGCGCACCAGTTCGCCCCGCCGCCGCACGATCGGCAGCCTGCGCGGGTCGGACGCGTCGCCGGGCAGCGCGGGGGCCGTCACCGTCCGCAGCCCGACATCCGGCTCGGGTGCCGAACGGACGAGTGACCGCAGCCAGCCCCGCAGCTCCTCGAAGTCGGGCCGCTCGGTGGGGTCCTGTCGCATCAGCGACTCGACCACCGGCCGCAGCGGTCCGCAGTCCTCCGCGAACGCGGGCGGCTCCGCGCACACCATCTGCACCAGCTCGGCCGTGCTGTCCTCGGGGTAGGGCGCGTGCCCCTGTACAGAACGGAAGAGCAGGACGCCCAGCGCCCACAGGTCGGCTTCCGGGCCGACCGGCGGCGCGAGCTGCCAGTTCTCGTACACGGGCCCCGCCTGCTCGGGAGCCCACCGCTCGGTGACCGGGCCGACGAGCGTCATCCGGGCGTGCCGCGCCCGTTCGGCCGCCAGCGCGGTGCCCGGGCCGCGGAAGCGGCCCTGGACGTCCTCTCCCCCGCCCCAGGCGCCCCCCGCCGCGGAGCCGCCCGGCTCGCCGGGCGGCTGCCCCGCCGGGCTCCGGTCCGGCGAGGGTGCGTACTCGTCGTACGGGGCGGGCGCGGGGGCGTGCCCGTGGTTCGGGGTGGGGGCATGCCCATCATTCGGGGTGGGAGCGGTGCCGCGCCCGTGGTGCGGGATGGGGCTGTGTCCGTGATGCGGGGCGGGAGTGGGACCGAACCCCTCGTCCGGGGCCGTGTGCGCGTTTCCGGTCCAGCTCCGGGCGCCGGGCCTGCCCTCGGCCCAGCCTCCGTCCTCCGGCTCGGCGCCGGAGCGAGCCGGATACGCGTCCCCGGCCGGACCCGCGGGACCGCGCCCACGCGCGGGACCGCCCCCCTGCGCGGCCCCGGTCACATCCGTGGCCCCGGCCCGGTGCACGGGCTCGGCCCGATCCGCCTCTCCGGCACGGGCGGGTTCCCCGGCGCGGGGCACGGCCGGTGGGGCGTCCCCGTACGAAGCGGGTCCCGCCTCTCCGTACGGGACCGTCGGCGCGGGGAGTCCGCGCAGATGGCGGCGCCTGTCGCCGGTGGTCTCGGGACCGTCGTGGCCCTCCGTGCCGTCGGAACCCCCGGCGTCCCCGACCGCGCCGCCCGGCGTCCCGTGCGCTCCGCGCGGCGGGGCGGTTGCGTGCGGGCCCGCACCGTAGGGGCCCGCCGCACGCGGACCGTAGACCTCTTCCCCGCCACCCGGACCGCCCCGTTCGACCGGGTACTCCTCACCGGCGTGCCACGCCGGGCCGTGTCTCGCCGTGTCGTTCCACGCCTCTGGCCGTACCTCGTCCTCGTCGGACGGCAGCCAGCGCACGTCGTCGTCCAGGCCCAGGTCGCCGGAGCCGCCCGACGCGCTGCCCGGCGCGGTGGACCACCAGTCGGGCGCCTGCCGTGGCTCGCCCTCGCCACCGGTGCCGCACTCGTCGCCGTCGCGGTGCCGGGCGTCGCCGGGGGCGGCGCCCTGGTCGCGGGAGCGGCGGTGGGCGTCCCGCGCGTCGGCCGCCGCGCGCTGGGCACCCGCCCGGTAGGCCGCGATCGCACCGCCACGCCGCGCCGCCCGCGCGGACAGCTCCTCCTCCGGCTCGATCTCCTCGAAGCCGAAGATGCCGCGCCCGGCCGCGTCGCCGCCCAGCGTGTGCCCCGGGCCGTCCTGCGGGGAGGCCCCGTGCGGCCGGTAGGCGTCGTCCTCGCGGGCGGCGAACCCCTCGGGGAGCCGGTGTCCCGTCCAGGTCGCGGGGCTGTGCCCGGCGCCCTCTCCGGAGCGGGGGGCGCGGCCCTCGTCTTGTGCGACGGCGTCCGTGGCGGGCGCGCCCGCCACGGACGCCTCCTCCTGGCCGCTTCTCCCCCCGGATTCCCTGCCACTTCTCCCTGGGGCGGGCGGCGCAGGAGCCGACGCCTCGGAGGAGGGCGCGGTCTCCGGGTCGGCCTCCGCTTCGGGCAGCGGATCGTACCCGCACAGGGCCTCCTCCGCGGCCCCCGCGGCGAGCCCGGTGAGCAGCGCCCGCCCGTCCTCGCAGATGAGCACGGTACGGGCGGTGACGTTGCGGTGCACCCACCCGTGGGCGTGCACGATCCGCAACGCCGCCAGCAGGTCGGCGGCGATCTCGGCGGCGCGGTGGGCGCCCAGCGGCCGTTCGGCCAGCAGCGTGGCGAGGGACCGGCCGGGCACCGACTCGCTCACGATCCACAGCCCGTCGCCCTCGACGAAGATGTCGAAGACCTGGTCCAGCCGCGGGTGGTCCGGTAGCTGGGCGGCTGCCACGGCGGCCTCCAGAGCGCGGCGCACCACCGGATCGGCGGGGCTCCGCGTCGCCCGGCCGCCCTGCGCGCCTTCGGCATTCGTCCGGCCACGGGCCCGTCCGGGGGCGCCGCCGCGGCCGACCGCTTCCTCCACGACCTCGGCCTCGACCACTTCGGGCAACGGCACCTGCCGGATCAGCACTTCCTGCCGGCTGGCGGTGTCCCAGGCCAGGGTCTCGGCGAGTTCGTACGCGTCCGCAGGGGGCTGGGGCAGGCGGTAGCGACCGGCCAAGAGCTGTCCCGCGTATCCCGCGTACTCCGCCACGACGCCTCCCCAACCGTGCGCGAGACCGCCAACTCCGTTTTCTTACCGCCCCTGTGCGGACGATGACGGTCTGCGTCTCTCACGATACGTCCGGGAACCGTCGGCGTCACCGCGGCTCCGCGCCGCGTCGGTCCGGGGACGCGGCGGCGGGGACGGGGATCAGAGCGGCTTGAACGTCTTGAACGCCGTCTCGCGGAGCGTCCGGCACTCGGTGTCCTGCCAGGCGTCGGCCTCGCACGTGATGAGTACCGCGTAGCCGTTCTTGCCGTCGGCCTTGAAGCCCCGGTTGAGGACATGGACCTTCTTGCCGTCCTCCTTACGGAGGAAATGCCAGTCGGCGACGGACGGATATCCGCGCCACTCGACCGACTTGATGCCCAGCGACTTGTAGCCCTGGCTCTGGCTCCTGGTCGCGGGCTCCAACTGCCGCCAGGACCTGGCCGCGTCGGAGCCCGGCTTGCCGGTGTGGTCGATCTGGATCCTCGGGTACGCGCCCTTCCCGGCCGCGTACTTGCCGCCCGAGTCGGCGCCGGCTATGGCGTACCGCTTCCAGCCCTCGGGCATCGCCACGGAGAAGTGGAAACGGTCGTCCTTCACCTCGGTGTAGCCGTCCGGCAGCCCCGAGCCGGCCGACTCGCCCTTGTCGCCGCCCTTGTCCTTGCTCTTGTCCTTGTCGCCACCGTCGCCGTCGCTCTTGGGATCCTTCTCGCCCTTCGCGGGTTCCTCGTCCCGGTCGGCGTCGGAAGCGGTCTCCCCGCCCTTCTCGGCGCCACTGCCCTGGTCGGCACCGGTGGAGACGGAGTCGGGCTTTCCGGCGTCGTCGTCCTTGCCGCCGCCCAGGTTCACCACGAGCAGCACGATGATCACGACGACAGCGACCACGGCCGCCGCCACGAGCGCCAGTGTCCGGCGTGGGAGGCCCTTGCGGAGCTCCGGAAGGTCCCGCAGGTCGCGCAGCGAGGTGATGGCGTCGCTGCCCCCGCTCTCGGGCGGCAACGCCCGGCTGCCGCTCCCGGCGCCCGGCAACGGGCCCGCCCCGGCAGCACCGGCACCCGCTCCGGTACCGGACCCGGTTCCGGCTCCCGTCTCGGCGGCACCGGTACCCGTCCCGGCGCCTGAGCCTGCTCGGGTGCCGCTGCCGGTGGTGTCGGCACCGCTGCGGGTGCTGGTGCCTGCGCTCCCGGCGGAACCGGCTGCCGCCCCGGCCCCGTTGCGGGCCCCCGCACCGCTGTCGGCCGCGTCGGGGCCCGTACGGCCGGTACGCGCACCGGCCGTCGCACTGCCGCCCGAGCCCGCACCCGGCCGGGAACCCGCCCCGCTCTTGGAGTCCTTACCCGTCTTGGCGCCCGCGGTTCCGGGCTCCGCCGGGCCGCCGGTCCCCGTCGAGGAAGGCGAAGCCGTACCGGCCCCGGTTCCGGGCGACGCCGCACCGGCGTCCTGACCGGGCTTCTTCCCCTTCCCGGCCCCGGAGGTGCTGCCGGAACCGGAGGCACCGCCCGCCGACGAGGCAGCACCGGAGCCCGTGCCGGAGTCGGCGCCGGTCCCCTTGCCCGACCCGGCCCGGGAGCCGGTGCCGGAGGCGGTACCGGCCCCGCTTCCCGTGGCCGTGGAGGACCCCGTTGCACGCGTGCCCGCGCCGCTGCCCTTGGCGGGTGGGGAGGACGAAGGCGTGGCCGAGGACGGCGGGTTCAAGGGCTTGGCGGGCGGCGCGGTGGGCCGCGGAGGCGTGGTGGGGGCCGACGGTGGCGGGGTCGACGGTGCGGGCGGCACGGGGGAGCCGCCCGCCGAGGCCGTGGGCGCCCCGTGGCCGGCCGGTCCGCCACGCCTGCCGCCGGAACGCGGCGAGCCGGAATCGGCGCCGGGCTCCGTACCTCGCCCGGAACCGCTCGTGCCCGCCGCGGCGCCACCGGCACCGACGGCCCCGGCGGCGTTCCGTACCGACTTGAACGCGCCGCGCAGCCGCTCGCCCGAACTGGTGCCCTCGGAGCGCCGCTTACGTCTGCCGCCGGTCGTCCCGGGGCTGTAGGCGGGGCCGCCGGACCGCGTCCCGCCCTTGCCGGAGGACGGCGGAGCCGGGGAGGCCGAGGACGGCGCAGAGGGCGAGGACGGCGAAGACGGCGCCTGCACCTGGGGCAGCAGCGAGGTGCGGGTCGGGTCGGAGTCGCCGCGGCTCAGCGGACTTTTCAGGCCCTGGGCGACGGGCTCCAGGAGCAGCCGGGCCCCGTTGACGTCGAGCCGCTTGTCCGGGTCCTTCACCAGCAGCCCGGCGATGACCTCCCGCAGCTCGACCGCGTGTTCGGGGACGGGGACGGGCTCGGTCATCACGGCGGTGAGCGTGGAGATGGCGGAGCCCTTGTCGTAGGGCGGGCGGCCCTCCACGGCCGCGAACAGCAGGCCGCCCAGCGACCACAGGTCGGCGGGCGGACCCGGCGGCTTGCCGCGGGCGCGTTCGGGAGAGATGTAGGAGGGGGCGCCCACCAGCATGCCGGTGGAGGTGACCGACGGGTCGCCCTCGACCTTGGCGATGCCGAAGTCGGTGAGGACCACCCGCCCCGTGCCGTCCTCCAGCAGCACGTTGGAGGGTTTGACGTCGCGGTGCAGGATGCCCTCGCGGTGGGCCGCGCGCAGCACGTCGAGGATGGCGAGACCGACCTCGGCCGCGCGCTGCGGCTCCAGCGGGCCTTCCTTCTTGATGTGGTCGGCCAGCGAGCGGCCCTCGACCAGCTCCATGACGATCCAGGGCCTGCTGTCCTCGTTGACGACATCGAAGACGGTGACGGCGCTGCTGCTGCGGATCCTGGCGGTGGCCTTGGCCTCACGCAGGGTCCGGGTGATGAGTCGCTTCTTCTCCTCCTCGTCGACGCTGGAGGGGAACCGAAGCTCCTTCACCGCGACGCGGCGGCCCAGGATTTCGTCCTCGCCGCGCCAGACGGTGCCCATGCCGCCACGCCCGAGGACATCCCCGAGCCGATAGCGCCCGCCTACCAGCCGTCCCGCGTCCTCGCTCATGAATCCCCTTGTGTCCCCTCTGCGTGAGAGCCCGCCCCCGGCAGAGCCTTCATTGTGAACCATCGCCCTGACAAGACGTGTACGGGGGCAGCACGGTTACACCACAGCCCCACCACTTCTCACCGGGGTTCACACGCTCAACAGCCCTTGTGGGAACGACCAGTCCAACGGGGGACCCGGAAGCCGGATCCCCCGTGCGGGACAGACTCGCACAGACCCGCGCGCGGGCCCTACGGAACTACACCGGAGCGATGTCGGGCGCCCCCAGCCGCGCGGCGTCCGCCGTCTGGTCGTCGGGCTGCAACTGCGACTCGCGTTCGGCCTCGACCCGCTTCTCGTAGTGTTCGACCTCACGGTCGACCTGGTCGCTGTCCCAGCCGAGCACCGGCGCCATCAGCTCCGCGCACTCGCGGGCGCTCAGCGCCCCCCGGTCGAACGTCTCGATCGAGATGCGGGTACGGCGCGTGAGGACGTCGTCCAGATGGCGGGCGCCCTCGTGCGTGCACGCGTAGACGACCTCCGCCTTCAGGTAATCGTCGGCGGCCGGCAGCGGTTCGCCCAGCGCGGGGTCACGGGCGATCAGGTCGAGGACCTCCTGCACCATCGAGCCGTAGCGGCCCAGCAGATGCTCCACCCGTGCCACATGCAGTCCTGCCTTCTCCGCGAGCCGGGCCCGGCCGTTCCACAGCGCGTGATAGCCCTCGGCACCCGCCAGCCGCACCTCCTCGGTGACGCAGTCCGCCACCCGGTGGTCGAGCCCGTGCACGGCCTCGTCCACCGCGTCCTCGGCCATCACCCGGTACGTCGTGTACTTGCCACCGGCGATGACCACCAGGCCCGGAACCGGGTGGGCGACCGTGTGCTCGCGCGACAGCTTGCTGGTGGCCTCCGACTCCCCGGCCAGCAGCGGGCGCAGGCCCGCGTAGACGCCCTCCACGTCGTCCCGGGTCAGCGGCACCGCCAGCACCGTGTTGACGTGGTCGAGCAGGTAGTCGATGTCGGCGCTGGAGGCCGCCGGGTGCGCCTTGTCCAGGTCCCAGTCGGTGTCGGTGGTGCCGACGATCCAGTGCCGCCCCCAGGGGATGACGAACAGCACGCTCTTCTCGGTGCGCAGGATGAGGCCCGTGGAGGAATTGATGCGGTCCTTGGGCACCACCAGGTGGATGCCCTTGGAAGCGCGGACGTGGAACTGGCCGCGCTCGGCGATCAGCCCCTGGGTGTCGTCCGTCCACACGCCGGTCGCGTTGACGACCTGACGGGCCCGCACCTCGTGGACGCCGCCCAGCTCCAGATCCTCGATGCGCGCCCCGACGACCCGCTCGCCCTCCCGCAGGAAGCCGACCACCCGCGCACGGTTGGCCGCATGCGCCCCGTACTCGGCGGCGGTGCGCACCAGGGTGGCCACGAAGCGGGCGTCGTCCACCTGTGCGTCGTAGTACTGCAAGGCACCCACCAGCGCGTCCTTGCGCAACGCCGGGGAGACGCGCAGGGCGTGACGGCGGGAGAGGTGACGGTGCCTCGGCAGGCCACGGCCGTGGCCGGAGGAGACGGACATGACGTCGTACATCGCCACACCCGTGCCCGCGTACAGCCGTTCCCAGGCGCGGTGCTGGAGCGGATAGAGGAAGGGCACGGGCTTGACGAGGTGGGGCGCGAGCCGCCCCAGCAGCAACCCGCGCTCCTTGAGCGCTTCCCGCACCAGTGCGAAGTCCAGCATCTCCAGATAGCGCAGCCCGCCGTGGATGAGCTTGCTGGAGCGGCTGGAGGTGCCCGAGGCCCAGTCCCGGGCCTCCACGATGCCGGTGGACAGGCCGCGGGTGACCGCGTCCAGCGCCGTGCCCGCGCCGACGATGCCGCCGCCGATCACCAGCACGTCGAGCTCGGCCTCGGCCATCCTCCCGAGCACCCCTGCGCGCTGTTCCGGTCCCAGTGCCGCTGTCCTCACTGCTGCCTCCCATGCTGCTCGCGTCGGTCCTCGGCCACCGCCCCCCGTGGTCCCCCTGTCGATGGTCCCCCATTCCCGCGACTTTGGCCGGGCCCCGGCCCCGCTGAGCGCGCAATCCGACTTGTCTGTCATATGGGCTCTTAACCTTAATGTGCGCCGCTCGCCACTCCCGGTGCCGCCCGGGCCGGTGCTGCCCGGGGACCGGACCGGGACGACCAGGGGAAGGGAAGACCGCTGTCATGCCCGCAGATCTCGCCGTGCTGGGACTCACCCATTCGGGGCTGCCGCTCGCCCAGGCCGCCACGGCGAACGGAATCGGCACCCTCGGCTACGACCCCGACGACGCCACCGTCG
Source organism: Streptomyces sp. CNT360 (assembly GCF_000424785.1). Lineage (NCBI taxonomy): Bacteria > Bacillati > Actinomycetota > Actinomycetes > Kitasatosporales > Streptomycetaceae > Streptomyces > Streptomyces sp. CNT360. Next base: position 1,028,580 of record NZ_AUKO01000001.1, read on the forward strand.
CCGACATCGGCGCGGGCCGCCCGCCCCACGACGCCCCGCTCAGCGCCGCAGAAGTGCGGCGGATGCTCGCCAAGGGGTTCCGCGCCAGCACCGACCCGGCCGTCCTCGGCCGGGTCCGCACGGCCGTCATCTGCGCCCCCACCGCGCTCGGCGCCCACCGCGCGCCCGACATGAGCGCCGTGCGCACCGCCGCACGCACCCTGGCCGCACGGCTGCGGCCCCGCACCACCGTGATCGTCGAATCCAGCGTCTACCCGGGGTGCACCGAGGACGTCGTGCGCCCCCTGCTGGAAGAGGGCTCCGGGCTGCGCGCCGGACGCGACTTCCACCTCGCCTGCTCCCCCAGCCGGCTCGACCCGGGCAACCGCGGATACGGCTATGCCGCCATCCCCAAGGTCATCGGCGGACTCACCCCCGCCTGCACGGAGGCGGCCGCCGCGTTCTACGGGCGGCTCACCGACAAGGTCGTCCGCGCCCGCGGCCCGCGCGAGGCCGAGACCAGCAAGCTGCTGGAGACCAACTACCGGCACATCAACATCGCGCTGATGAACGAGATGGCCGTCTTCTGCCACGACCTGGGCATCGACCTGTGGGACGTGGTGCGGTGCGCCGAGACGAAGCCGTTCGGCTTCCAGGCGTTCCGGCCGGGGCCCGGCGTCGGGGGGCCCGGGATCCCCGTGGACCCCAACTACCTCGCCTTCCACCGGCGTTCACCGGGCTATCCGCTGCGGATGGTGGAGCTCGCCCAGGAGGTCAACGACCGCATGCCGCGGTACGTCTCGCAGCGGGCCGCTGCGCTTTTGAACGAGCACGGCAAGTCCGCGCGGGGGGCGCGGGTGCTGCTGCTGGGGGTCACCTACAAGCCCGACCTCGCCAGCCAGGAGGGGGCCCCTGCCCGGGAGGTCGCCGGGCGCTTGAAAGAGCTCGGCGCGCAGTTGAGCTACCACGATCCGTACGTGTCGCAGTGGCGGGTCGCCGGGCAACCCGTGCCGCGGGCCGACTCGCTGTACGAGGCTGCGGCGGCGGCCGACCTCACGCTGCTGTTGCAGAACCATCGGGTGTACGACTTGCAAGGGCTTGCCGCGAAGGCACAGCTGCTGCTCGATACCCGGGGGGTCAGTCCCACTGGTGCGGCGCACCGGCTGTGAGGGGGCACCCTCTCACGGGTGGGGGGCTTCGCCCCCTGGGAGCCCCCTTCCGCAAGAACTCCCGCTCGTCCACTGCGCGGGGACGCCCCGGGGCGGAGCACCTCGGTTCGGCCGGTGGCTCTCGCGCGGGTCAAGACGTCCATGGGAGACCGGGCGTCAACGGGAGGGGGAGACCGTGACCTCGACGCGTTGGAACTCCTTCAGGTCGGAGTAACCCGTGGTGGCCATGGCCCGCCGGAGGGCGCCGAAGAAGTTCATGGAACCGTCCGGGGTGTGGGAGGGGCCCAACAGCACCTCTTCCAGAGTGCCGACCGCACCGAGGTCCACGCGGCGGCCCCGGGGGACGTCCGCGTGGACGGCCTCCATGCCCCAGTGGTGTCCCTGCCCGGGGGCGTCCGTGGCGCGGGCCAGCGGCGAGCCCATCATGACGGCGTCCGCGCCGCAGGCGATCGCCTTGGGCAGGTCGCCGGACCAGCCGACGCCGCCGTCGGCGATGACGTGCACGTAGCGGCCACCGGACTCGTCCATGTAGTCCCGGCGGGCCGCGGCGACGTCCGCGACCGCGGTCGCCATCGGCACCTGGATGCCCAGCACGTTGCGCGTGGTGTGTGCGGCACCGCCGCCGAAGCCGACCAGCACACCGGCGGCGCCGGTCCGCATCAGGTGGAGGGCGGCGGTGTAGGTGGCGCAGCCGCCGACGATGACCGGCACGTCCAGCTCGTAGATGAACTGCTTGAGGTTCAGCGGCTCGGCCGCACCGGAGACGTGCTCGGCGGAGACCGTCGTACCGCGGATCACGAACAGGTCGACGCCCGCGTCCACGACGGCCTTGGAGAACTGGGCGGTACGGCCCGGAGAGAGGGCCGCGGCCGTCACGACACCGGAGTCACGGACCTCCTTGATCCGCTGCCCGATCAGCTCCTCCTTGATGGGCGCGGCGTAGATCTCCTGCATCCGGCGGCTCGCCGCGGCCTCGTCCAGCTCCGCGAGCTCCGCGAGCAGCGGCTCGGGGTCCTCGTACCGGGTCCACAGGCCCTCCAGGTTGAGGACGCCGAGGCCGCCGAGCTCGCCGATGCGGATGGCGGTGCGCGGCGAGACGACCGAGTCCATGGGGGCGGCGAGGAACGGCAGCTCGAAGCGGTAGGCGTCGATCTGCCAGGCGATCGAGACCTCCTTCGGATCGCGGGTGCGCCTGCTGGGCACCACGGCGATGTCGTCGAAGGCGTACGCCTGCCGCCCGCGCTTGCCGCGCCCGATCTCGATCTCAGTCACGTCTACTGCCTCTCACTTGCGTATGCCGCGCCCAGTATCCCCGGTCCCCCGGGCGGGCCCCAGCCCGGCACCCTCTCACTCAGGGCATACGGGCTGGGTGCCCCGCGCGCGTGGTTCGGCGCCTCGGTCGTGCTCCGGCCCACGACCCGGGGGACAAACTCCCGAACCCCGGCCGAAACCCTCAACGCCGCGCGTCATGCGGTGCCTCGGTCGTCATCTGGCCCCACCTCCCGGGAGACAACCCCCGGCCCCCGGCCGAAACCCTCAACGCCGCGCGTAGTTCGGCGCCTCGGTCGTCATCTGGATGTCGTGCGGATGGCTCTCCTTGAGGCCGGCCGCGGTGATGCGGACGAAGCGGCCGCGGTCCTTCATCTCGGGGACGGTACGCCCGCCGACGTAGAACATCGACTGCTTGAGGCCGCCGATGAGTTGGTGGACGACGGCGCCGAGCGGGCCGCGGTAGGCGACCTGTCCCTCGACGCCCTCCGGGATCAGCTTGTCGTCCCCGCTGACCCCTTCCTGGAAGTAGCGGTCCTTGGAGTAGGACTTGCTGTCGCCGCGGGTCTGCATCGCGGCGAGGGAGCCCATGCCTCGGTAGGACTTGAACTGCTTGCCGTTGATGAACAGCAGCTCACCCGGCGACTCCTCGCAGCCCGCCAGCAGGCTGCCCAGCATCACCGTGTCGGCACCGGCGACGATCGCCTTGGCGATGTCCCCGCTGTACTGGAGGCCGCCGTCGCCGATGACCGGGACACCGGCCTCCTGGGCGGCCAGCGACGCCTCGTAGATGGCGGTGACCTGCGGAACGCCGATACCCGCGACGACGCGGGTGGTGCAGATCGAACCGGGGCCGACGCCGACCTTGACGCCGTCCACCCCGGAGTCGATGAGCGCCTTGGCGCCGTCCCGGGTGGCGATGTTGCCGCCGACGACGTCGACGCCCGGATGGTTGGACTTGATCTTGGCGACCATGTCACCGACCATCCGGGAGTGGCCGTGCGCGGTGTCGACGACGACGAAGTCGACGCCCGCCTCGATGAGGGCCTGCGCCCGGTCGTACGCGTCACCGGCGACCCCCACCGCGGCGCCGACCACCAGGCGGCCCTCGCCGTCCTTGGCGGCGTTCGGGTACTGCTCGGCCTTGACGAAGTCCTTGACCGTGATGAGGCCCTTGAGCGTGCCCTCGCCGTTGACCAGCGGCAGCTTCTCGATCTTGTGGCGGCGCAGCAGCTCCATCGCCTCCGCGCGCGAGATGCCGACCTGCCCGGTGACCAGCGGCATCGGCGTCATGACGTCACGCACCTGGCGGCTGCGGTCCAGCTCGAAGGCCATGTCGCGGTTGGTGACGATGCCCAGCAGCTTGCCCCCGGCGTCGGTGACCGGGACGCCGCTGATGCGGAAGCGGCCGCACAGCGCGTCGGCCTCCTCCAGCGTGGCGTCGGGCCGGATGGTGATCGGGTCGGCGACCATGCCGGACTCGGACCGCTTGACCTGGTCGACCTGGTTGGCCTGGGCCTCGATCGACAGGTTGCGGTGCAGGACGCCGACGCCGCCCTGGCGGGCCATGGCGATGGCCATCCGGGCCTCGGTGACCTTGTCCATGGCGGCGGACAGCAGGGGCACGTTGACGCGGACGTTGCGCGAGACGTGCGACGCGGTGTCGATGTCATGAGGGGCCATGTCGGACTCGCCCGGCAGCAGCAGGACGTCGTCGTATGTCAGGCCCAGAGTGGCGAATTTGGCGGGCACCCCGTCGACGTTTTCAGTCATGACACCTTTCCCGGATCGGTTTCCCGGATCACCCCCGCGCGAGCGGAGACGCTGCTTGTCCAGCCGCACCGTCCATGCTATCGGCCCGGCGGGAGTGACCGGACCGCCTGTGGAAAACCTCTCGCGGACGCCGGAGGCTACTGCTCCGCCAGCGCGCGCAGCCTGCTGAGTGCCCGGTGCTGGGCGACGCGCACGGCCCCCGGTGACATGCCCAGCATCTGCCCGGTCTCCTCCGCGGTCAGCCCGACGGCGACCCGCAGCAGCACCAGCTCGCGCTGGTGCTCCGGCAGGGCGGCGAGCAGCTTCTTGGCCCACTCGGCGTCGCTGCTCAACAGCGCCCGCTCCTCCGGGCCCAGGGAGTCGTCGGGACGCTCGGGCATCTCGTCCGAGGGCACGGCCGTCGAACCCGGCCCGCGCATGGCCGCACGCTGGAGGTCGGCCACCTTGTGCTGGGCGATGGCGACCACGAACGCCTCGAACGGCTTGCCGGTGTCGCGGTAGCGCGGCAGCGCGCAGAGCACCGCGATGCAGACCTCCTGTGCGAGGTCGTCCACGAAGTGGCGGGCGTCACCGGGCAGCCGCGTCAGCCGCGTACGGCAGTAGCGCAGGGCCAGCGGGTGCACCTGAGCGAGCAGATCGTGGGTGGCCTGCCGGTCCCCCTCGACGGCGCGCTGGACGAGCTGGCTGATCCGCGCGACCCGGGCCGCCTCGCCACGTTCGGCGGGCTCCGCGGCGGGTTCGGCGGCGGAGGCCGCCGTGTCGGCGTCTGCGACGACGGGCCCCGGGCCGGTCGCGGCCCCGGGCGGCGGCCCGTTCTCGTCGTCGCGCATCGGTCCATGGTGCACCGGCGCCGCGCCGTCCGCCGCACCGCGCCCGTGGATGTGAGCCGAAGCGTTATGAGCAGGCGCACTGGCCCTCATGTCCACGCCCTCCCCTCACGCCTGACCGACCGGTTCCCGAGGAACTCCATACAACAAGCATGCGTCACGCGCGAGATTTCCCGGAGGCGCGGGAGAACCCGCGGTAACAGCGCCGCGTTCCAGGGTGCCGTCCCGGCCGGCGCGCTGACAGCCGGGAGGCGGGGGCGGACGGTCCGGGAGGTCCGCGCACCACGGCGCCGGCGGCGGTCGGACGGCACCGCGGCCGGGGTGCCCGCGCCGGTCGGGGTTCCGCGCCGGACGGGGCGCCGCAGTGCCCGTCGCCGGGAAGGGGTGCGGGTCCCGGCCGTGCGGGGTGCCGGCGGACCTAGCGGACGAGGCCCCAGCGGAAGCCGAGTGCCACCGCGTGCGCCCGGTCGGAGGCGCCGAGCTTCTTGAAGAGCCGCCTCGCGTGCGTCTTGACCGTGTCCTCGGACAGGAACAGCTCGCGCCCGATCTCCGCGTTCGAGCGGCCGTGGCTCATGCCCTCCAGCACCTGGATCTCCCGCGCGGTCAGGGTCGGCGCGGCACCCATCTCCGCCGAGCGCAGCCGCCTGGGGGCGAGCCGCCAGGTGGGGTCGGCCAGCGCCTGGGTGACGGTCGCGCGCAGCTCGGCGCGGGACGCGTCCTTGTGCAGGTAGCCGCGCGCACCCGCGGCGACGGCCAGGGCCACGCCGTCGAGGTCCTCGGCGACCGTCAGCATGATGATGCGGGCCCCGGGGTCGGCGGAGAGCAGCCGTCGCACGGTCTCCACTCCGCCCAGGCCGGGCATCCGGACGTCCATCAGGATCAGATCGGACCGGTCGGCGCCCCAGCGGCGGAGGACTTCCTCGCCGTTGGCCGCCGTCGTCACACGCTCGACGCCGGGCACGGTCGCCACCGCGCGGCGCAGGGCCTCTCGGGCGAGCGGGGAGTCGTCGCATACGAGGACGGATGTCATGACCGCCCTCCGCTGCTGATGCGCATCACCTTGAGCCTCCAGGCTGCTTGGGAAGAATCGTCACCTGCGCGATCGGCGGTCTCGGAGGTGCGTGGCACGTGCGCGCCCCGGCCGGTTCCGCGTCAATCGCTTTCGCTGTCTCAACGACGGTCACCCGAAAGAGTTACGGCTTCCCGGCACCGCTCTCAGCACTCTACGTGAGCAACCGTGCACAGAGCAGCAACATCCCGGCATTGCAGTGGCAGCCACACCTTCTCTCCCGCAGTGCCCTATTTAGCTGCATTTCTTCCGTTTTGCGGGATCGGTCGCTAGATTCGCGAAAGAGTCATATTTACGCACGAGTGACAGATCACCCCCAGCAGCACTCAGGAGAGACGCGATGGCAGACTTCTCCCGCCTTCCTGGACCCAACGCGGATCTGTGGGACTGGCAGCTTCTGGCCGCCTGCCGGGGGGTGGACAGTTCGCTGTTCTTCCACCCCGAGGGGGAGCGCGGCGCGGCCCGCAGTGCGCGGGAGGCGTCCGCCAAGGAGGTGTGCATGCGCTGCCCGGTGCGCGCGGAGTGCGCGGCGCACGCCCTCCAGGTGCGCGAGCCCTACGGCGTGTGGGGCGGGCTCACCGAGGACGAGCGCGAGGAACTGCTGGGCCGGGCCCGGAACCGGCCGACCCCCGCTGCACCTGGGGGCCACGGGCATCCGTGGGGCCGCGGTGCCGAGGTCCTGGACGGCCACGAGGACGAGGGCGCACCCCGCGCCGCGCAGGCCCCCGAGAACGGCGAGAGTCCCGGAAGGGCCGGGAGTCCCGAGAGAGCCGGGGGTTGCGAAGGAGTCGACAGAGCCGGGAGTCCGGTCCCGGAAGAGGGGCTGGAGGTGCCCGAGAGGGTCGGCGAGTTCTGAGAGGCCGCCACGGCCAGCCGCGCTCCTCCCCCGCGTGGGGCCCCGACAGGGTGCCCGGCCCGGGAGCGCCCACCCCGCGTCGCCACCGGCCCGGCGCCGTCTCAGCGGCGGCCCGCGGTGGTCAGGCGTTGCAGCATCGCGTCGACGGCGGGGACCCGGGCGAGGTCGGGCAGGGTGAGGGCCACCACCTCGCGCTGCACGGCGGGGCTGACCCGTACCGCACGGGTGCCTCGGGGACGTACGGACTCCACGGCCAGTTCCGGGAGGACGGCCACGCCCAGGCCCGCGCCGACCAGGCCGACCACCGCCGGGTAGTCGTCGGTCGCGAAGTCGATCCGCGGCGTGAAGCCGGCCCCCTCGCACACCTCGACCAGGTGCCGTCGGCAGCGGGGGCAGCCGGCGATCCACGGCTCCTCCGCCAGGGTGCCGATGCCGACCTCCTCGGCGTCCGCGAAGGGGTGCCCCTCCGGAACCAGGCCGACCAGCCGGTCGGTGAGCAGCGGGTACTCCACCAGGTCGTCCCACTCGGGGGCGGCGCCGTAGCGGAAGGCCAGCGCGATCTCGCAGTCGCCGGCGCGCAGCATCTCCACGGAGCGCGGCGGCTCGGCCTCCACCAGGGAGATCCGGGTGCCCGGATGGTCGGTGCGCATCGCCGCCACCGCCGTCGGCACCAGCGTGGAGCTGCCGCTGGGGAAGGAGACCAGGCGTACCCGACCCGCGCGCAGCCCGGCCAGTGCTGCGACCTCCTCCTCGGCGGCCGTCAGCCCGGCGAGGATGCCCGCGGCGTGCCGTACCAGCGCCTCGCCCGCCTCGGTGAGCCGCGTCTCGCGGCCCGTCCGCACCAGCAGCGGGGTGCCCGCGGCGGACTCCAGCGCCTTCATCTGCTGGCTGACGGCGGGCTGGGTGCAGCCCAGGTCGCGCGCCGCGGCGGAGAAGGATCCGGTGGTGGCGACCGTGCGCAGCACCCGCAGATGTCGTGCCTCGATCATGCTTCGAGCATACGTCCGTCCCATAAGGACACCTTGGGGAGCAGCGGGGAAACGTGTTCGCGGCTTGGGTGGGGCACGGCTAGCCTCGGGCCATGAAGCTGCTCTCCGTGAACCTGGCCAAGCCCTACAGGGCCGAGTACAGCGACGCCCCGGACAAGCGGACCGGCATCGACAAGCAGCCCACCACGGAGCCGGTCGCCGTCTCCGCGCCCGGCCCCCGCGGCACCGGCGGCAGCGCGCTGGCCGGGGACACCATCGGGAACAAGCGGCACCACGGCGGCGACGAGCAGGCCGTCTACGCCTACTCCCGGGAGGAACTCGACCACTGGGAGGGCGAGTTGGGCCGCACGCTGGCCAACGGCTTCTTCGGTGAGAACCTCACCACCGTGGGCGTCGACGTGGACGGGGCGCGCATCGGCGAACGCTGGCAGATCGGGGCTCCCGGTACGGGACCGCTGCTGGAGGTGTGCTCCATGCGGCTCCCCTGCCGCACCTTCGCGGGCCGGCTGGCCGAGGAGAGGTGGCTGCACCGCTTCACCGCGCGCCGGCGCCCCGGCGCCTACCTCCGGGTGCTCGACCCGGGCCGCCTGCAGGTGGGGGACGCGGTCACCGTCGTGCACCGTCCCGACCACGAGGTCACCGTCAGTTTCCTCTTCCGGTCCCTGACGGGCGAGCCGGAGCTGCTGCCCCGCATCCTGGCGGCGGGCGAGCCGCTGGACCCCGAGGCGCGGGAGCGGGCGCTGCGGCGCACCGGGGCCTGACACCATGTCAGGGCGCCGTCGCCTGGGGCCGGGCCCACGGAGCCGGGCCGATAGCGTGACCGCATGACGACTGCACTGATTACGGGAGCCACCGCCGGGATCGGCGCGGCTTTCGCGCGCCGGCTCGCCTCCAGCGGCTACCACCTGGTGCTCGCCGCGCGCGACACCGACCGCCTGTGGCGCGAGGCGACCGAGCTGCACGACCGGCACGGGGTGGAGGCCGACGTCATCACCACCGACCTGTCGACGGACGAGGGCATCGCGGCCGTCGAGGAGCGGCTGGGCGACACCGCGCACCCCGTCGATCTCCTGGTCAACAACGCCGGGTTCGGCAACAAGGGCCGCTACCTCGACGTCCCGCTGGCCGACGAGCTGACGATGCTCAAGGTGCACTGCGAGGCGGTGCTGCGGCTCACCAGCGCCGCCACCGCCTCGATGTGCGAGCGGGGGCGCGGCGGTGTCATCAACGTCGCCTCGGTCGCCGCGTTCTTCCCCCGCGGGACGTACGGCGCCTCCAAGGCGTGGGTCACCCAGTTCACCCAGGGCGCGGCCAAGGATCTGGCGGGTCAGGGCGTGCGGCTGCTCGCGCTGTGCCCCGGGTTCGTCCGCACCGAGTTCCACGAGCGGGCCGGCATGGGCACCGGGAACATCCCCCGCTGGATGTGGCTGGACGCCGACAAGGTGGTGGAGACCGCTCTCCACGACCTGGCACGGGGCCGGTCGCTGTCCATCCCCGACCCCCGCTACAAGGCACTGCTGGGCGCCTCCCGCCTCATCCCGCAGGGGATGCTGGGCCGGGTGTCCTCGACGACGGGGCGCACATTCGGCCCCCAGTAGAGCCCGCGCGCGCAGTCCGCGGAGCCCGACGGCAGGAGCCCGCACCGGGCCTCCGGCGCGCGAAAAGGGCGCACCCCGTGCGGGGTGCGCCCTTTCGTGGTGGCGGAACGCCTCAGTGGGCGTGGCCGTGGCCGTGACCGGCGGGGGCCTCGTCCTCCTCGGCCGGCTTCTCGACGACCAGCGTCTCGGTCGTCAGCAGCAGCGAGGCGATGGACGCGGCGTTCTCCAGCGCGGAGCGGGTCACCTTCACCGGGTCGATGACACCGGCCTTCACCAGGTCGCCGTACTCGCCGGTGGCGGCGTTGAAGCCCTGACCGGCCTCCAGCTCGGCGACCTTGGAGGTGATGACGTACCCCTCCAGGCCCGCGTTCTCGGCGATCCAGCGCAGCGGCTCGACGGCGGCGCGGCGCACGGTGGCGACACCGGTGGCCTCGTCGTCGCTCTTGCCGAGGTTGCCCTCCAGCACCTTGACGGCGTGCACGAGGGCCGAGCCACCGCCGGAGACGATGCCCTCCTCGACGGCCGCGCGGGTCGCGGAGATCGCGTCCTCCAGGCGGTGCTTCTTCTCCTTGAGCTCCACCTCGGTGGCCGCACCGACGCGGATGACGCAGACGCCGCCGGCCAGCTTGGCGAGGCGCTCCTGGAGCTTCTCGCGGTCCCAGTCGGAGTCGGTGGTCTCGATCTCCGCCTTGATCTGGGCGACGCGGCCCTGCACGTCCTCGCCCTTGCCGGCGCCGTCGACGATGGTGGTGTCGTCCTTGGTGACGGTCACGCGGCGGGCGCTGCCCAGTACGTCGAGACCGGCCTGGTCGAGCTTGAGGCCGACCTCCTCGGCGATGACGGTGGCGCCGGTCAGCGTCGCCATGTCGCCGAGCATCGCCTTGCGGCGGTCACCGAAGCCGGGAGCCTTGACGGCCACCGCGTTGAAGGTGCCGCGGATCTTGTTGACGACGAGGGTGGAGAGGGCCTCGCCCTCCACGTCCTCGGCGATGATCAGCAGGGGCTTGGAGCCGCCGGCCTGCATGACCTTCTCCAGCAGCGGCAGCAGGTCCTGGATGGAGCTGATCTTGCCCTGGTGGATCAGGATGTACGGGTCGTCGAGGACGGCCTCCATACGCTCCTGGTCGGTGACGAAGTACGGGGACAGGTAGCCCTTGTCGAAGGCCATGCCCTCGGTGAAGTCCAGCTCCAGGCCGAAGGTCTGGGACTCCTCGACGGTGATGACACCGTCCTTGCCGACCTTGTCCATCGCCTCGGCGATCAGCTCACCGACCTGCTTGTCCTGCGCGGACAGCCCGGCGACGGAAGCGATGTCCTCCTTGGAGTCGATCGGCGAGGCGGTCTTGATCAGCTCGTCGGAGACGGCGGCGACCGCGGCGTCGATGCCCTTCTTCAGGGCCGCCGGGGAGGCACCCGCGGCGACGTTGCGCAGGCCCTCGCGGACCAGCGCCTGGGCCAGCACCGTGGCGGTGGTGGTGCCGTCACCCGCGATGTCGTTGGTCTTGGTCGCCACCTCCTTGAGGAGCTGCGCGCCCAGGTTCTCGTACGCGTCCTCGACCTCGACCTCACGGGCGATGGTGACGCCGTCGTTGGTGATGGTCGGGGCGCCGAACTTCTTGTCGATGACGACGTTGCGGCCCTTGGGGCCGATGGTCACCTTGACGGTGTCGGCCAGGTTGTTGACGCCGCGCTCGAGGGCGCGACGGGCGTCCTCGTCGAACTTCAGGATCTTCGCCATGGAAGCTGTTGTGTCCTCTCACACGTCTCGCACGACTCGTACGAGCTGCGCCCTGGCCCCTGCTACCTCATCGGGAGCGGGCACCAGGGCGCGGTTCGCTGCAAACTGCTACGGCTGCTGCGGCTGCGTCACTTCTCGACGATCGCGAGGACGTCGCGGGCCGAGAGCACGAGGTACTCCTCGCCGCTGTACTTCACCTCGGTGCCGCCGTACTTGCTGTACAGCACGATGTCACCGACCTGGACGTCGAGCGGCAGGCGGTTGCCGTCCTCGAAGCGGCCCGGGCCGACGGCCAGGACGGTGCCCTCCTGCGGCTTCTCCTTGGCGGTGTCCGGAATGACCAGGCCCGAGGCCGTGGTCTCCTCGGCGTCGAGCGGCTGGACCACGATGCGGTCCTCGAGCGGCTTGATGGCAACCTTGGAACTGGCGGTCGTCACGATCCGACCTCCCCCTTCGGAGATCTCAAATGGGGTCTTATGTCTGGGGTGGCGACCAGGTGGATCCGCCGTCGCGGGTGCCGGATCTGCCCGTCGCGTACTGCTGGCACTCCCACGGGGAGAGTGCCAAGGTTGAGATTATTGCGGCGCTAGCACTCGGTCAAGCCGAGTGCTAGCCACACCGGCGCGCGCCGCCCCCGGAGGGGCGCTTTCCCGCCCCGGGAAGCGCGCCTTCCGGCCACCCGTGCCGGGGTCGGCACAGGCCGTCTCAGGTCGCACCCTCGAAGAGTGCCTCCGCCTCGACCAGCACGTTTTCAAGCGCCTCGGGGTCCGGGCGGAGCCCCGGCAGCAGGGCGTCCACGGTGTCCAGCCCCACCCGCCGAAGGAGCCGCTTTTCGTTGGTGATCCACTCGCCGCGGGCCGCGAGTACGGCGTGGGCGGTCTCCATGGCGGCCGTCGCCAGCGCACCCGCGACCTCGGTGGGCCGCCCGCGCCGCGCGTAGGCCCCCTTCGCGTACCCGAGGGTCAGCGCCGCGCGGTCCCGCCACACCGGCGGGGCGGCGGCGCGCAGGGCCTCCGGGTAGCGGGGCCGCTCCAGTGTGCCGTGGAGCACCCGGTTGACGGCGAGTTCGGCCACCAGGAGGTAGCTGGGGATGCCGGCGAGGTGGAACATCAGCGGCTCCCAGTGGAACCGTCCCGCGCGGGCCTCGGCCAGCTCGTGCTCGACGATGTCGAGGTCCCGGTAGTGGACGTCCACGTGCCGCCCGTCGACGGTCAGCCAGGCCCCGCCGTTGAAGACGCCCCCGCCCCACGCGCCGAGTGCGGACACCTCGCCCTCCCAGCCGAGGGCGCGCAGGTCGGCGGGGTCGAAGGCGCCGCGGTAGTAGACGGCGAAGTCCCAGTCCCGCTCGTCCTCGCCGTGCGGACTTCCGGGGTCGGGGGTGCGGGTGTCCTCGGCGCGGGAGCCGCCGAGAGCGACGGCGTGCACGGCGGGCAGACCGGCGAGCCGGTCGGCGACATGGCCGAGGAATGCCACGTCGGTCAGGGAGCGGGTGTCAGGCACGGAGTGTCCGATCGACGAAGTGAAGGCGGGCGGTAGGGCGCGCCGCATCGGCGCCGGGGCCCCTGGCGGGGCTCGCTCGGCGTGTCACAGGTGCGGCGGCGCGCGGAGTCCCTCACTTCACGCCCCCACCCTAACGGCGCGGCCCTCCGGTCGGCACGGGAGAATGGCGGGGTGGATGTCGAGGTGTTCGCCGGGTTGCTGTCCGACGAGGGGCAGGATCTGCTGCGTCAGGTGCGGGGGGTGGCCCCGGGCGAGGAGCTGGCCGTGGCCACGCGGTTGCGGCAGCGGTACGCGCCCGCGCTGGTGTCCGCGGCGCTCACCCAGAACCGGCTGCGTACCCGCGCCGAGCCGAAGTTCGGCGCGGAGCAGGCCCACACCTTGTACTTCACGCCCGACGGGCTCGAACAGGCCACCCGCACGGCGGTGGCCGACCACCGGGCCCGCCGCTTCGCCGCACTCGGCGCCCGTAGCGCTGTGGACCTGTGCTGCGGTGTCGGCGCGGACGCGCTCGCCCTCGCCCGTGCGGGCATCCGCGTGCTGGCCGTCGACCGCGACCCGCTGACCTGCGCGGTCGCGCGCGCCAACGCGGCAGCGTTCGGCGTCGCCGACCGTGTCGAGGTGCGCTGCGCCGACGTGCGGGAGGTGGCGGCCGAGGGCTACGACGCGCTCTTCGCCGACCCCGCCCGGCGGGGCGGCCGCGGCCGGATCTTCGACCCGGAGGCGTACTCCCCGCCGCTGAGCTGGGCCGTGGAGCGGGCTCGCGCCGCGCCGGTGGCCGCCTTGAAGGTGGCGCCTGGCATCCCGCACGAGGCGGTGCCGGAGGAGGCCGGGGCGGAGTGGATCTCCTACGGCGGCGACGTCAAGGAAGCCGTCCTGTGGTTCACCGGCGAGAGCGGCGGTGCGGGAGGGGTACGGGCCACGCTGCTGCCGCGCGGCGACACCCTGGTGGGGCAAGGGCTGCCCGATCCGGAGCCCGGCCCGGTGGGCCGCTACCTCTACGAGCCGGACGGCGCCGTGATCCGCGCCCACCTGGTCGCCGAGGTGGCGGCACGGGTGGACGGGCGTCTGATCGACCCGACGATCGCCTATGTGACGGCGGACGGGCCGCCGCGGCCGACCCCGTACGCCACCGGGTACGAGCTGACCGACGTCCTCCCCTTCCACCTCAAGAAGTTGCGCGCCCTGCTGAGGGAACGCGGGGTCGGCGCCGTGACGGTCAAGAAGCGCGGCTCGGCCGTCGAACCGGAGGAGCTGCGCCGGAAGCTGAAGCTCGACCCGAAGACGGCACCCGGGTCGTGCACCGTCTTCCTCACCCGCGTCGCCGGCGCCCCCAGCATGCTGCTGGGCCACCCGCTGCCCCGCTGACCCGGCCGCGGCGCTGCCCGCCGTGCGCGCTCACACCTGCTCGAACCGCCACCGGTGCACCGGACGGGCCGTCAGCTCCTCGGGCGGGTCCGGCAGTTCGGGGATCTCGGCGTCGTAGGGGCGCGGCCACCAGGTGATGACGAGGACCCGGTCGCCGGGGGCGGTGAAGTGTTCGCGGCGGGCGGGCGGCGGGGCCAACTCGGCGGCGCGGGCCCACTCCACAAGAGCGGGGGCGGCACCGGGGGCGGCCTTGGCCTCCCACATGAGGGCTGTCGTCGGCATCAGGCGTAGAGGTTCTTCCGGCTGACCTCGTGCACGTGGTCGTGGGAGTGGGTGTGCCCGCGGTCGTGGCCGTCGCGGGAGGGGGCCGGGACGTGGGGCTCGGTCACCGGGAGGGAGGAGTCGGCGGGCAGGTCCCAGGCGGAGGCGGCCCGGTCGCGGGCGACCATCTCGGCGCCGAGCGCGGCCACCATGGCGCCGTTGTCGGTGCACAGCTTGGGGCGCGGCACCCGCAGCGTGATGCCCGCGGCGGTGCAGCGTTCCTCCGCCATGGCCCGCAGCCGCGAGTTGGCCGCGACACCGCCGCCGATCATCAGGTGGTCGACGCCCTCGTCGCGGCAGGCGCGCACGGCCTTGCGGGTCAACACGTCCGTGACGGCTTCCTGGAAGGAGGCCGACACGTCGGCGACGGGCACCTCCTCGCCGGCGCTGCGCCTGGCCTCGATCCAGCGGGCGACAGCCGTCTTGAGGCCCGAGAAGGAGAAGTCGTACGGCGCGTCGCGGGGTCCGGTCAGACCGCGCGGGAAGGCGATGGCGGCCGGGTCGCCCTCCTTGGCGTACTTGTCGATGACGGGGCCGCCGGGGAAGCCCAGGTTCAGGATGCGGGCCACCTTGTCGAAGGCCTCGCCCGCCGCGTCGTCGATGGTGGAGCCGAGCGGGCGGACGTCGGCGGTGATGTCGGGGGCGAGCAGCAGCGAGGAGTGGCCGCCGCTGACCAGCAGCGCCATGGTCGGCTCGGGCAGGGCGCCGTGTTCGAGCTGGTCGACGCAGATGTGCGAGGCCAGGTGGTTGACGCCGTAGAGGGGCTTGCCCAGCGCGTAGGCGTAGGCCTTCGCGGCGGAGACGCCGACCAGCAGGGCGCCGGCGAGGCCGGGGCCCGCGGTGACGGCGATGCCGTCGAGGTCGGTGGCGGCGACACCGGCCTGGTCCAGCGCGCGCTGGATGGTCGGCACCATCGCCTCCAGGTGCGCCCGGCTGGCGATCTCCGGGACGACGCCGCCGAACCGCGCGTGCGTGTCGACGCTGGAGGCGACGGCGTCGGCCAGCAGCGTGCGGCCGCGCACGATTCCGACGCCGGTCTCGTCGCAGGAGGTCTCGATGCCGAGAACGAGCGGTTCGTCAGCCATGGGTGTTCGTTCCTTGGTGCGCGGTCGGAGTGGTCGGAGTGGTCGGCACGGAGGTGGCGGGACGCGGGTCCGCAGGGCCGGACGCAGGGCCGTCGCGGGGCGCGTCGTGCAGGGCGTTGGCCGGCAGGTCGCCGGAGGCGTCGGCAGCGGCGGCGTACGAGGCGGGGTCGGCGAGCCGCATCACGAGCGCGTCGACGTTCGCCGGCTGGTAGTAGCCGCGCCGCACCCCGACGGGGACGAAACCGAAGCGCTCGTAGAGCCGCTGCGCGGGCGCGTTGTCGACCCGCACCTCCAACAGCACCTCGGCGCACTCGAAGTCGGTCGCCGCCCGCAGCAGGGCGCGCAGCAGCCGGGAGCCGAGGCCGGTGCCGCGGTACCCGGGCAGCACGCCGATGGTCTGGACATCGCCGGTGCCGCCGACCGCCGCCAGCCCGCCGTACCCGACGAGGGCACCGTCCGGCGCCTCGGCCACCAGGTAGCGGCGGGTCGCCGCGGGGCCGCGCGCATGCGCCAGCTCCGACCAGAACATCCCCGCCGACCAGGCGTCCTCCGGGAAGAGCGCGCCCTCCAGCTCCAGTACCGGTTCGATGTCCCACCACCGCATCTCGCGGAGCGTGACCTCGCTGCCGGCCGCCTCGGGGGAGCTCACCGCGGGGTGACCACCTTGTAGCCCGCGGGCACCTGGGCGTCGGGCCGCCGCAGGTACAGCGGGCGGGGCGGCAGCAGTTGCTCGCCGCGTGCCAGCCGCTCGGCGGCGAGCCGGGCCAGCGCCGCGGCGGACTGGTCGGTGGGCAGGTCCCGGCGTACGCCGCGGAAGACGGACTCGTACAGCACCGCCCCCGCGCCGACGGCCGGCAGCCCGGTGACCTTTCCGTCGGCGGCCGCGGCATCGGTGAGGTCGTCGAGGTCGGCGGGCCGGTCCACGGCCGGGTCGCCGGTCCGCGTCCGGGCGTCGGCGTACCGCGCCCAGTAGACCTCCTTGCGGCGCGCATCGGTGGCCACGACGAAGGGCTCCGCGAGCCCGGAGGCGTAGGCGATGCCGTCCAGCGAGCACAGCCCGTGCACCCGCTGCCCGAGCGCCGCCGCGAACGCCTCGGCGGTGGCCAGGCCGACCCGCAGCCCGGTGTAGGGGCCGGGGCCGACACCGACGACGAGGTCGGTGACCTCGGCCGGCTTCCGCCCTGCCTCCTCCAGCACCCGCTGCACGCAGGGCAGCAGCAGCTCGCCGTGCCGGCGGGCGTCCACCTGGTGGGCGGCGGCGAGGGTGCGGTCGCCGTCGGCGTCGTGGAGGGCGACGGTCACGGCGGGGGTGGCGGTATCCAGGGCGAGCATCAACACCCGACCAGCCTACGGCTCCCGCGCCCCGCCCCTGGCCCCTCGTCCCTTTTCTCACCCGTTCCGGGAGGCGGCTGCCTCACCCGTTGCGGGCGCCGCCCTGGCCGACGGCGGCCTTGCCGAACGGGATGTCGGAGCCCGTCAGCTCGGCGCGGATGCCCTCCTTGGCCACGGAGACGCCGCGCAGCCGCACGTCCCCGGGCAGGTCCGGCAGGGTCAGGTGGAGCGCCAGCTTGTCGGCGAGCTTCGGCTCCTCGATCTTGCGGAGCGCCGCCACCAGCGACGGGTCGATGCCGACCTTCTCCAGCAGCTCGGGGTGGGCGACGACGACGTCCAGCATGTTGAGCCGCATGACCTTGTCCACGAACCGCGGCGCTCCCGTCAGCCGGTGCAGCTCGCGCTCGCTGTGCCGTACCCGCTGCGCCCGCTCGGGGGTGAGGCCGAACCGGTGCGCGATCGACCGCACCCCGAACAGCGCCCGTGCCTTGGCCGCGTCGCGCTGGATGCGCTCGGCCAGCGGGCGGGAGAGCCGCAGGCCGGCTTCCTTGCCGGTGCCCGGCGTGAAGCTGAACAGCTTGGGGACCACCAGCCGCATCTCGTCCACCGTGGTGCCCACCCCGTGGTCGCCGGTGCGCTGCAGATGGGCGCGGGCGCGGACCTTGACCACCGTGCCGCCGACGGGCAGCTCGCCCGCGGCGTGCACCGTGTGGCGGCCCCCCGCGGTGAACGCGACCTGCGAGGTGCCCAGCTCGCGGTCGAGGTCGTCGAAGTCGAGCAGGACGTCCCCCTTCATCCGGCCCAGCACCGCGCCCTTGATGGCGGACGGCGCGTCCCCCACGATCTTCACGTCGTCGACGTCGCCGCTGACCTGGGCGACGGAGACGCGGCCCGCGGGCACGTCCGGGATCTTCGTCTCGACGTGGTCGAGGCGACCGCGCGCCACCTGGGTGAGGAACGGGAAGCCCTCGATGTGCACCTCGGGGCGGGCGTGCAGGTGCAGCGACTGCTGCACCTTCTCCGCGGCCTTGCCCTCCGCGTACAGGGCGGCCCAGCGGTCTCCGACCGCGAGGAAGGCCAGGAGTGTGCAGCACAGGATCGCCAGCTTCACGGTCCGCCGCACCCGGGAGCGGCGCCGCCGCCGGACGGCCCGCAGGTAGGGCATCCGGTCCTCGTAGGCCGGCTCGTCGTACTCCGAACGCACCCCGATACCGAACCCGCGCAGACCGCCGTCGTAGCCCCCGTCGTACGCCGCACTGTCGTACGCCCCGTCGCCCGGATGCGAGCCGCCCGGGTCGTCGGCGAGCGCCGCCAGCTCCTCGTAGGGGTTGGCCGGACGGCGGGGGGCGTGGGGCTCCCCCTCGCCGGGGGTGGGGATTTTCGGTATGGGAGTTGTGGAGTGTGGCGATGATCCGTGGGGGGTCATCGCCACATGCGAACACAAGCACGGGCGTTACTCCAAGTTCCCTCTTCGGTCACCCGACGGCCACGACCGGTCTCGCCACGGCGCCCGTGCCGCGCCTGCTGCTACCGTCGACGGCGGACGGCGAAGGGGTTCGCCGAGGCTCGCAGGAGAGGTGGCGGCGCACGGTGGCACGCAGCAGCGGCGGCAGCGCGGGAGTGGTCGTGGCCGGGCTGACGGCGGCAGCCCTCGCCGTGATCGGATTCTTCGCCTACCAGGCCTCGGCCGCCCAGGACCGCGTCGACCGGCCCTCCTCGGCCGGCACGGGAAAGCCCTCCCCCGGCGGCGAGGGCAAGGGCGGGGACGCCAAGAGGCGCGCTCCGTCCGCCCAGAGGACCGCGCCGCCGTCCGGCTCCGGCCAAGGGCGCCGCGTCGTCTACGCCCTGGAGCGGCACCAGGTCTGGCTGGTCGGCAAGGACGGCAGGACGTCCCGCGCCTTCGAGGTGGCGCCCAGCTCGGTCGACCCCCGCCCGGGTACCTACAAGGTCACCTCGCGCTCCTCCCATGTGAAGGGCTCCGACGGGGTGCCCGTGGAGAACGTCGTACGGTTCGCCGACGTCGGCGGCGTCACCATCGGGTTCAGCGCCTCGCTGGACGGGTCCACCCCGGACCCGGGCGCCTCCCGCAAGACCGGCGGCATCCGCGAGAAGCGGGCCGACGGCGAGGCCATGTGGCTGCACGCCACCATCGGCACCCCCGTCGTGGTGGTCCGCTGACGGTAGGCCCGCGCCGGCCCGCCGTCCGTCGGCGGGCGCTGGTCGTTCGCGCACTCGGCTCGTTCGCGCACTCGGCCCTGAGCGTTCCCCTGCGCCGGTCGTTCCCGGGCACTCGGCGCCGGTCGCTCGCGAACGGCCCGACGCTGACCATGACCGGGCACTCGGCGCTGGTCGTTTCCCGGCAGGCTCGGCGGTCAGCGTTCACGGATGTCACCGGTGCATCACCCGCGGCAGGCGCCCGCCGCTCGCGGGTGCTGGACGCCGGCGCCTGCCGCGGCCGGACCTCGAGCGAACCGGGCGGACCCGGGCGGGCGTGGTCCGGCGAGGGCTTCGCGCCCGGGGCGTCCGGCGGCGGCGTGCCGACGGTCGCCTCAGCGGCGGTCCGGGCCCGGGTGCTGCCCGGCTCCGTCGGTGGACTCCGCACGCGACGGAGGGCTCGACACGGCAGCCGCGGCAGCACAGGACGCGAGCAGCTCGCTCATGGGCGGAGTGTCGGGCACCGGTGCCCTTCCGTCAGCGGGCACCGCTTCGTCCCGCTCAGGCCGCTGCCCGGGATGCTGTGCGGTCATGGCTCCTCCAGGGGCATCGACACGGTGGCACTTAGGTATACCTAACCGTGCTCTCAGCTCCCATGGGACCACGCCCCCCGTCGACCGCGCAACATCTTGCCGACACGCTGTCGGCACGGTGGGCACCGCGCCGGGCCCGGTCCGCTCAGCCGAGGGCCCGGAGGTTCTCCGCCGCCCAGCGCTCCCCCACCCCGGCCAGGGTGACGGTCCGCACGTCGTCGGCCTCGCCGCCGTCCTCCCCCATCGCCCGGGAGATGACGACGTGCAGCCGCTCCTCCGTCAGCTCCTCGACCTTGCCCTCACCCCACTCCACGACGACCACCGACTCGGGCAGCGAGACGTCCAGGTCCAGGTCCTCCATCTCCTCCAGCCCGCCGCCGAGCCGGTAGGCGTCCACGTGGACCAGCGGCGGACCGTCCGTCAGGGAGGGGTGGACCCGGGCGATGACGAACGTGGGAGAGGTCACGGCGCCGCGCACCCCCAGGCCCTCGCCCAGGCCCCGCGTCAACGTCGTCTTGCCCGCCCCGAGTTCACCCGTGAGCATGACGAGGTCACCGGCCCTGAGCAGCCCCGCGAGGCGTACACCGAGCGCCCGCATGTCCTCCGCGGCGGGCACGGTGACCCTCACCTCGTTCCGGGCGGCGGCGGGCTCGCCTGCCGAGGCGTCGGACGGGGCGCCGTCAGGGGCAGGGCGGCCTGCCCTGGCGGTCTGCGGGGGCGGCGCGTGATGCTGGTCGTGCGGTGCTTCCATGCGTCCGGATGGTACGCGCCAGCAACGCGTCCAGGTGGGCGCCGACCTCCTCGGGACGCTCCAGCATCAGCAGGTGTCCCGTCGCCTCCAGCAGCACGAAGGCGGCGCGCGGCAGAGCCGCCACGATGCGCTCGCTGTGCACGCTCGGGGTCATCAGATCGCGGTCCCCCGCCAGGACCAGGACGTGCGGTCCCCGCGCCCCGTCGAAGGCGGTCAGCGCCGCGCTCTTCTCGTGCTCCACGAAGGCGGGATAGAAGTCCGCGACCACGTCCACCGGCACCGACTCGATCAGCTGCTCGGCGAACCGTGCCACCCCGGGATCCACTTCCCGGGGGCTGCCGAACGAGTACCGCTTCACCAGCCCCGCGAACAGGTCCGCGCTCGCCCGTCGCCCGCGCTCCACCAGTTCCGCACGCGCGGCCAGCGCCCGCAGCACCCCGGGCACCACCCGGCGTACCGCCCGCGCGCCGGCCGCCGGAAGGCCGTGGTTCTCCTCCGCGAGGCCGCCCGCGCTGGTACCGAGCAGGGCGACGCCCGCGACGCGCTCCTCGACGTACTCCGGGTACTGGGCGGCCAGCGCCATCAGCGTCATCCCGCCCATCGAGTGACCCACCAGCAGCACGGGACCCTGCGGCGCGGCGGCGTCGAGCACGGCCTTCAGATCCCGGCCCAACAGGTCGATGGAGACCCGCTCCCCCGCCGGACCGCGCCCCGAGCGGCCGTGGCTGCGCTGGTCCCAGTACACGCACCGGACCCGGCCGCGCAGCGCGGCTCGCTGGAAGTGCCACACGTCCTGGTTGAGGCAGTACCCGTGCGAGAAGACCACGGTCAGCGGAGGCCCGCCCACCTGAGCCCGGGCCCGGGGGGCCTGCTCCTGCTCCTGCTCCTGCTCCTGCTCCTGCTCCTGCTCCTGCGGTGCCGGTGTCCGGGCCGGGTCCGGGTGGTCCTCCTCGAAGTCCTCCGGTTCCTCGGTCTCGAAGTACAGCTCCGTGCCGTCCTCGGCCGCCACCCGGCCGGGCGTACCGCGCAGGGAGCCGTACGGCGCGGTGGCGTCGAGAGCGAGCCGCGCCTTGCGGCGGACGGCGCGGTGCACCGTCAGGCGTTCGAGAGCCACCCCCGCCGCGACGACGCCTATGGCGGCTCCGGCGAGCCCCGCCCGGCGCGACCAGCCCGCCCCGCCGCCGGGCCCCGCCGGGACGGACGGCGTCCCCGCAGGCGTACGGGCACCCGCCGCGGTTGCCGCCGCCGTGCGCCACGCGCGCCGCGCGGCGGCCACGGCCTCGGCCGCGTCCTGCGTCCCCGTCGGTGTCCCGAGCGCGGCGACCTCCCGCGCGGCGCGGCCCGCCACGTCACCGTCGTCCGTCACCAGGCCACCTCCCCGACCGCCTCGGTCACCCCTCGGCACGTGCCGCCGCGCACGCTCCCGCCCCTGCCCGCGGCCGTGGCTGTACCCCGCACTCCGCTCATCTCCCGGCCCCCGTCCGTCGCCCGTACCCGTGCCTCACCCGTGTCCGGTGCTGCGCGATGTGTGCTGCCGCCGGTGGCTCGCCTACCCGTCCGCCCGCCGCACGTCCTCGTGGGCGTATACCCGCGGGACCCGTGCGCTGATGCGGGTGACGATCTCGTAGGAGATGGTGCCGGCTGCACGGGCCCAGCCCTCCGCGGTCGGCTCGCCCCGGTCACCGGGGCCGAAGAGGACGGCGCGGTCACCGGCCGCCGCGCCGTCCCCGCCGAGGTCGACGACGAACTGGTCCATCGCCACGCGCCCCGCGACCGTCCGCCACTTCCCGGCCACCAGGACCGGGCCGGCGCCGGAGGCGTGCCGGGGCAGGCCGTCGCCGTAGCCGAGCGGGACGAGCCCGAGGGTGGTCTCGCCCGGCGTGGTGTAGGTGTGCCCGTAGCTGACACCGTGACCGCCCGGCACCCGCTTCACCAGGGCGAGCGAGGCGCTCAGCGTCATGGCCGGGCGCAGCCCGAGCTCCTGGGCGGTGCCGACCTCGGGGGACGGGGAGAGGCCGTAGACGGAGACGCCCGGCCGTACCAGGTCGAAGTGGGAGTCGGGAAGTGTGAGCGTCGCCGGCGAATTGGCGTGGTGCCGTACCTCCGGGTCGAGCCCGGCCCGCTCCGCGACGGCGAGGGCCTCGCGGAAGGCGGCGAGCTGGGCCGCGTTGGCCGGGTGGCCCGGTTCGTCGGCGCAGGCGAAGTGGGACCAGACGCCGGTCACCTTGACCGCGCCCTCCGCCTCGGCCGCGCGGGCAGCCGCTACGAGGCGGGGCCAGTCGGCGGGCTGGCAGCCGTTGCGGCCCAGCCCGGTGTCCGCCTTGAGGTGGACGCGGGCCGTCCGCCCGGTCGCACGGGCTGCGGCCACGATCTCCTCCAGCGCCCACAGACCGCTCGCCGAGACGTCGATGTCGCGGACGAGGGCGTCCTGCCAGGGCCCGCCCGGTGTCCACAGCCAGCACAGGAGGCGGCCCCGGTCACCGGCGTCCCGCAGGGCGAACGCCTCCTGGGGGGTGGCGGTGCCGAGCCAGCCGGCACCCGCCTCGCGTGCGGCGCGGGCACACGGCAGCGCGCCGTGCCCGTAGCCGTCCGCCTTCACCACCGCCATCAGCTCGGCGCGCGGCGCGTACCCACGCAGCGTGCGCACGTTGTCCCGTACGGCAGCCAGGTCGATCTCGGCCCGCCCCCGCACCCCTGCCGCTTCCACCGCCGCCGCTGCGTCCACGTCCTGCACGCGGGCGGACGCCCTCGCGCCGGCGGCCGGGCCCCGGTCCGAGGCCGCGGGCACGGGGGTGGAGGCGCGGGTCCGTGGAGCATCGTTCACCGCTTCAGTGTCGCAGGTCGCCCCGGGCCATGCGCAGCTCTCAGCGGCCCACCGCCCCGTCGATCCGCTCCCGCAGCAGGTCCGCGTGTCCGCAGTGCTGTGCGTACTCCGCGATCAGGCCGATCAGGACCCGGCGACAGGTGACGGGGCGGCCCGTGCGGGCATGCACCCCCGCGGCGTCCAGCTCCATGGAGGCGACGATCTCGCGGGAGCGCGCGCACTCGGCCCGCCACACGGCCAGCGCCTCGGCGGGGTCCCCGTCGAGGGAGTCGAAGTCCTGGTCGGGGTCGTCGTCGGAGTAGTACAGCAACGGCAGCTTCTCCCCGGCAAGCTGGATGCGGAACCACCAGCGCTCCACGCCGGCCAGGTGCCGCAGCAGCCCGTGCAGGCTCAACCCCGAAGGGGGCACGACGCGTTGCGACAGGGCCTCGGTCGGCACACCGGTGCACTTGAGCAGGAGCGTCTCGCGGTAGTGGTCCAGGTAGCGGGTGAGCAGCTCCCGTTCGTCTCCCTCCAGGGGAAGCGGCGTGCGGGTGTCCTGCTCCCACGCCGCGGCGAAGTGGGCCGGGACGGCGTCTGCGGTGCGCTGTTCACTCATGCCGGGAGTCTGACAGCGGGGTACGACAGTCGCCCCGGTACGCCAACGCACGTGCCCGGCACGACGGTTGACCGCCGGTCGACAATGGGCGGCGTGACGTGGACGATCCGACCCGAACCCATCGACAGCCCCGAAGCCGTCGCAGCCCTACGGGCGTACGCCGCCGAACTGGAGAGCCGCCGCAGAGGGCGTCCGGCGACCGAGCAGGAGATCGCGGCGGCCCTCGCCGAACACCCCGGCCACGGCCTGGTGCCACCCGACGGACACCTCCTGCTGGCCCGCACCGAGGCCGACGGCACCGTCGCCGGCTGCGCGGCCGTCCTCATGATCGCGCGGGCCACCGCCGAGATACGCGGCGTCTGGGTCGCCCCCGCGGCCCGCCGGGGCGGCCTGGGAGGGCTGCTGGTGGCCGCCGCGGAGTGCGCGGCGCTCGGCATGGGGGCACGGGCGGTGCGCTCCGACACCCGGCGCGACCTGGTGGAGGCCGAGCGGTTGTACGCCAGGCGCGGCTACGTGGAGATCGAGCCGTTCGACGACTCCCCGTACGCACACCACCGGCTCGGCAAACCCCTCCGCCCCACCCTGACCCGCATACCGCCCCAGGCCTCCTCGCCCGAGTAACCCCGGCCGGGCCACACCCCGGAAACCGCTGTCCCGACGCGGCGGGGCCCTCCCGTGCCGCATACAGCGCACTGCGCCATCGAACATCGACGGCCTGGGAGTGAGCCGTCCCGCGAGGCCGCCCACCTACGCAACCGAGGAAGCGCCCCACATCGGGACCCACATCGGGACAGCCCCGGGGCTGCCGGAGACCCAGGCCGACGTAGGCCCAGGCCAGGGCCGATCGCAGGGCTGCCGGGACGGGCCGTGGGCCGCAGACCCAGAACGGGCCGCAGCCCCGTGTCAGGCCGCAGACCCGGGACCGGCCACAGGCCCGAGACCCGCCGCAGATCCAGGACCGGCCGCAGACCCGAGACCGGCCGCAGGCCCGAGACCGGCCGCAGACCGGGACAGCTCGCAGACCCGAGGCAGACCGCAGACCCGAGACCTGCCGCAG